>NZ_JBIUTD010000006.1:213942-358705 GCF_044741705.1 Kitasatospora sp. NPDC088134
GTAGCGGGGGGGGGGGGGGGGGGGGGGGGGGGGGGGGGGGGGGGGGGGGGGGGGGGCCCCGCCGCGGGGCCCCCCCCCCCCCCGGCGGGTCACTTCAGCAGCGACGGCTTGGGCCCGACCGCCAGCCGGTCGCCCGAGTCGTCCCGGTCGACCAGCACCGTGTCGCCGTCGTGCACCCGGCCGGAGAGGATCTCCTTGGCCAACTGGTCGCCGATCGCGGACTGCACCAGCCGGCGCAGCGGCCGGGCGCCGTACGCCGGGTCGTAGCCGGTGAGCGAGAGCCAGTCCCGGGCGGCCGGGGTGACCTCCAGGACGAGCCGGCGCTCGTGCAGCCGGCGGGCGAGCGCGTCGACCTGCAGGTCGACGATCCGGCTGAGCTCCTCGGTGCCCAGCGGGTCGAACACCACGATGTCGTCCAGCCGGTTGAGGAACTCGGGCTTGAAGGCCAGCCGGACGGTCTCCAGCACCAGCTCCTTCTTGCGCTCCTCCGGGGTGCCCGGGTCCACCAGGTACTGCGAGCCCAGGTTGGAGGTGAGGATCAGGATCACGTTGCGGAAGTCCACGGTCCGGCCCTGGCCGTCCGTCAGGCGCCCGTCGTCGAGGACCTGCAGCAGCACGTCGAAGACCTCGGGGTGGGCCTTCTCCACCTCGTCCAGCAGTACGACGCTGTACGGGCGGCGGCGGACCGCCTCGGTGAGCTGGCCGCCCTCCTCGTAGCCGACGTACCCGGGCGGGGCGCCGACCAGGCGGGAGACCGAGTGCTTCTCGCCGTACTCGCTCATGTCGATCCGGACCATCGCCCGCTCGTCGTCGAACAGGAAGTCCGCGAGCGCCTTGGCGAGCTCGGTCTTGCCGACGCCGGTCGGGCCGAGGAACAGGAACGAGCCGGTCGGGCGGTCCGGGTCGGCGATGCCGGAGCGGGTGCGGCGCACCGCGTCCGAGACGGCCTGGACGGCCGTCCGCTGGCCGATCAGGCGCTTGCCCAACTCCTCCTCCATGCGCAGGAGTTTGGCGCTCTCGCCCTCCAGCAGCCGGCCGGCCGGGATGCCCGTCCAGGAGGAGACCACGTCGGCCACGTCGTCCGGGCCGACCTGCTCCTTGACCATGGTGGTGCTCGGCTCGTCCGCCGCCCGGTCCTGGGCCTCCGCCAGCTCCCGCTCGGCGGCCGGGATCTCGGCGTACATCAGCTTGGAGGCGCGCTCGAAGTCGCCGTCCCGCTGGGCCCGATCGAGGGCGCCGCGCAGGTCGTCGAGGCGCTCCTTGAGCTCGCCGACCCGGTTCAGCGACCGCTTCTCCTGCTCCCAGCGGGCGTTCAGGGTGCTCAGCTGCTCCTGCTTGTCGGCGAGGTCGCGGCGGAGCTTGCCGAGCCGCTCGACCGAGGCCGGGTCGGACTCCTTCTCCAGCGCCAGCTCCTCCATCCGCAGCCGGTCGACGGAGCGCTGCAGCTCGTCGATCTCGACCGGGGAGGAGTCGATCTCCATCCGGAGCCGGGAGGCGGACTCGTCGACCAGGTCGATGGCCTTGTCCGGCAGGAAGCGGGAGGTGATGTACCGGTTGGACAGCGTGGCGGCGGCGACCAGCGCGGCGTCGGTGATCTCCACCTTGTGGTGCGCCTCGTAGCGGCCCTTGAGGCCGCGCAGGATGGCGATGGTGTCCTCGACGGTGGGCTCGCCGACCATGACCTGCTGGAAGCGGCGCTCCAGGGCCGGGTCCTTCTCGATCCGCTCGCGGTACTCGTCCAGCGTGGTCGCGCCGACCATCCGCAGCTCGCCGCGGGCCAGCATCGGCTTGAGCATGTTGCCCGCGTCCATCGCGGAGTCGCCGCCGGCGCCCGCGCCGACCATGGTGTGCAGCTCGTCGATGAAGGTGATGACCTGGCCGTCGGAGTCCTTGATGTCGTTCAGGACGGCCTTCAGCCGCTCCTCGAACTCGCCGCGGTACTTGGCGCCCGCGACCATCGCCGCCAGGTCGAGCGCGACCAGCCGCTTGCCGCGCAGCGACTCGGGGACGTCGCCCGCGACGATCCGCTGGGCCAGGCCCTCGACCACGGCGGTCTTGCCGACGCCGGGCTCGCCGATCAGCACCGGGTTGTTCTTGGTGCGGCGGGACAGCACCTGCACCACCCGGCGGATCTCCTGGTCCCGGCCGATCACCGGGTCGAGCTTGCCGTCCCGGGCGGCCTGGGTGAGGTCGGAGCCGTACTTCTCCAGCGCCTTGTAGGTGCCCTCCGGGTCCTGCGAGGTGACCCGGGCGCTGCCCCGGACGTCCTTGAACGCGGCCAGCAGGGCCTTCGGGGTGGCGCCGTGCTGCTGCAGCAGGTCGGCCACCGCCCCGCCCTCGGCGGCCAGACCGACCAGCAGGTGCTCGGTGGAGACGTACTGGTCGTCCAGGTCGGCGGCGCGCTTGCCGGCCTCGTCGAGCACCGCCATGGTGTCGCGCGCGAGGTTCGGCGCGGCGACCGTGGAGCCCTGCGCGGCGGGCAGCGCGGCGGCCTGCCGGCGGGCGGCGGCGGCGATCGGCGCGGCATCCGCCCCGGTGGCCCGCAGCAGCGGGCGGGCCAGGCCCTCCGGCTGTTCGAGCAGGGCCAGCAGGATGTGCACCGGCTTGACGTCCGGGTTCCCCGCGGCGCCGGCCTGCCGGATGGCGGAGGACAGCGCCTCCTGCGTCTTGCTGGTGAACTTACTGGCGTCCACTGCGGACGTACCCCTCTCCTCGGATCCGATCGGTTCTGCTTCTTACAGCATGCACTAAGTTGAGTCTATTCCGCTCAACTTTTGGTGAATGCTTCGGGACGGTCCCGGCGGGTCAGCCCCAGCAGCTCCCGGGCCGGGCCCGCCGGGCGCTGGCCGGCCGGCCAGACCGCGCGCAGCGGGCGCTGCAGCGACAGGCCCGCCAGCGGCACCGCGACCAGCCGGTGGGTGGCCAGCTCCTCGGTGACGGCCAGCTCGCTCAGGCAGACCGGGTCGGCGCCGGTCATCGCCGCCGCCTTCAGCGCCGTCGAGGAGGCCAGCTCCAGCCGCGGCGCCGCCGGGCCGCCGTACGGGGCCAGCGCCTCCTCCAGCACCTCCCGGGTGCCGGAGCCGACCTCGCGCAGCACCAGCGGGGTCGCGGCCAGCTCGGCGCCGGTCACCGGGGCGCGGCGGCGGGCCCAGCGGTGCTCGGGGGAGACCACCACCACCAGCCGGTCGGCGGCCACCACCGCCCCGGACAGGCCGGACGGGGTGGAGGTGCCCTCGACGAAGCCCAGGTCGGCCTCGCCCGCCAGCACCTGGGCGGCGACGTCGTGCGAGTTGGCGGTGCGCAGCGTCACCGCCGTGCCCGGGCTGGCCTCGTGCAGGGCCAGCAGCCAGCCCGGCATCAGGTACTCGGCGACGGTCAGGCTGGCCACCACCCGCAGCCGGGCGTCCCGGCGGCCGCGCAGCGCGTCGATCCCGGCGTCCAGCGCCTGCGCGGCCTCCACCACCTGCCGGGCCCACTCGACCACCAGCCGGCCCGCCTCGGTGGGCCGGGAGCCGCGCGGCGAGCGCTCCAGCAGCGGCACCCCGATCTGCCGCTCCATGCCCTTGATCCGGGCGCTGGCGGCGGGCTGGCTGACGCCCAGCTCGGCGGCGGCCCGGCCGACGCTGCCCAGCCGGGCCACCGCGAGCAGCAGCTCCAGGGCGCCGAGTTCCGGGACGTGCGGAGAGAGACCCATAGGCCCAGGCTATGCCCCCATAGCGGCGGCACCGCTACCGCCGCCCCGCCCGCCGGGCGACGGTGGGGCCATGGCCACCCTCACCGCCCCCCGCGCCCGCCTGGGCTCCCTCGACCTCGCCCGGCTCGGCCCGAACTGGTACGCCGTCGTGATGGGCACCGCGATCACCGGCAACGCCGCCGCCGCGCTCCCGGTCGACGTGCCCGGGCGGGCGGTGCTCGCCGAGGCGGTCTGGACGCTGTCGCTGGTGCTGCTCGCCGTGCTGCTGGCGGCCCGCGCGGTGCATCTGGCCAGGCACCGCGAGCAGGCCCGCCGCACCCTGCTGGAGGACCCGGCCGCCGCCGTCTTCTACGGCTGCCCCCCGATGGCGCTGCTGGCCGTCGGGTACGGCGCGCTGACCGTCGGCGGCCCGGTGCTCGGCGAGCGGGCCGGGCTGGCGCTGGACCTGCTGCTGTGGACCGTCGGCACCGGCTGCGCGCTGGCCGTCGCGGCCGGGCTGCCCTACCTGATGATCACCCGGTACCGGCTGTCCGTGCTGGAGGCCAACCCGACCTGGCTGCTCCCGGTGGTCGCCCCCATGGTGTCCGCCGCGCTCGGCCCCGCGCTGGTGCCGCACCTGCCCGCGGGCGCGCCCCGGCAGGCCCTGCTGTACGGCTGCGTGGCGATGTTCGGCGCGAGCCTGCTGGCCACCCTGGCGCTGCTCCCGGTGGTGCTCGGCGGCCTGCTGCACACCCGGCTGCCCGCCCTGGTGCTGACCCCCTCGCTGTTCCTGGTGCTCGGCCCGCTCGGCCAGTCCACCACCGCCGTCCACCAGTTCGCCGACGCGCTGCCGCTCGCCCTGCCCGGGGCCGGACCCGGCGCGGCGGCCGCCGCCCGCGGCCTGGCCGAGGTGTACGGGGTGGCCGTGATGGGGTTCGCGCTGCTCTGGCTGGCCGTCGCGGTGGCCGCCAACCTGCGGGCGCTGCGCGCGGAAATGCCGTTCGCCATGACCTGGTGGGCCTTCACCTTTCCGGTCGGCACCTTGGTCACCGGCGCGACCGCGCTGGCCCGGCACACCGGATTCGCCGGATTCACCGTGCTCGCCGCCGCCCTTTACCTGCTGCTGTTCGCGGCCTGGTCGGTGGCCGCGGTCCGGACGGCGGCGGGGCTGCGGGCCGGGCGGCTGCTGTAGCGGGCGGGCGCCGCGGCGGTGCCGGTGCGGGGCGGGCGCCGCGGTGGTGCGCGGAACTTCGACGGCGGAGCATTCCGGATCTGTGGATTCGGCGCAGGAGTGGGGAATTCCGTGCGCGGCCGCAGCATTTCGGCCGGTCGCGGCGTTCCGCCGGGCAGGGACCGAATGCCTGTTCGGGGAGGGGGGCAAGGCCGGGAAAGCGGATTTCCGGACACCGGACGGCGCGGTTTGCTGCAGGTTCCTGCACTTGCGGGAACCTGCAGCCGGGGAGCTCTTGTTCGAGGTTCGCCGCGCTGTGAGGGTGTAGTCACGCCAAGTCGTCGCGGGCCGCCGCAGCCCGGAGAGCGACTGGCCCTTCGCGCGGGGGCGACAGGTGCGTTCGTATCTGCGCGACGGGGGAGAGGGCACCGGCCGGGACGCCACGTGTGGTGGTGGCTCCCGGACCCGGTTCGGTGAGACGTTGCTGCTCCGTCTCGCCGAGAGCGCTCGGACGCTGGCGTAACACGAGCGGGTCCCTCGGGCCCGGATGCCGCAAGGCACCCGGCCCGGGGGACGCGCCCGTTGCGCGGGGGCTCCCGCGGTCGAGCCGGGGACCTTGCTGCGATCATCATCCGCAGACGGAGGAACAGAGCAGGGAGAGGCTCGACGTGGCAGCGGACCACCGGACGTCCGACCCAGGACCCGGAACGGCGCCAGGACCCGCCCCGGACTGCGCGCTGCCCGAGGATGACGCCGCCCGCCTCTACCTGGCCGTGCTGGCCGCCGGAGGCCGGATTCCGCTCGACGACCCCGGCCCCGTCCTCCCCGACACCTCCCCGGAACGCCGACGGGCCCTGCTGGAACAGCTGGTGGCGATCGGACTGGTCCTGCCCAACCGGATCGACGGCTGCTACGTCGCGGTCAGCCCGCGCTCCGTCGTCGCCCGGCTCGGCCACGAGATGCGGGCCCGGGCCACCCGGCTGCTGCTCGACGCCGACCGGCTGCCCGGCGCCCTCGACCCGCTCGCCCGCGCCTACGACGCCGTCCCCCGCCCCGCCGCCCGGGCCCGGCGGCCCGTCTACGTGGACGGCCAGGAGGACATCCGGCTGCGGATCGCCGGACTGGTCGCCGACTGCCGGCTGGAACTGCTCAGCGCCCAGCCCGGCCTCCGGGCCCCCGCCGTCCTCGAACTCGCCCACGCCCAGGACAGGTTGATGCTCCGTCGGGGCGGCATGATGCGGGTCCTCTACCAGCCGGTCGCACTCACCGAGGACAGCGCCGTCCGGCACGCCGCCGCGATGGCCGGGCACGGCGCCCGACTGCGTGTCCTGGACGAGCCGTTCCTCCGCATGATCGTGATCGACCGGCGGGTCGCCGTGATACCCGCCGCCGACGACCACGGCCGCGCCGCCTTCGTCGAGGACCCCGCCGCGGTCGCCTACCTGGCGGCCGGGTTCGAACGCGACTGGGCCCGCGCCGAGCAGGTCCACTGGCAGGGCCTCGACCCCCGCGCCCTGACCCGCACCGTCGTCCACCGGGTCGGCCGCCTGCTCGCCCAGGGCCTCACCCAGCGCGCCGTCGCCGACCGGCTCGGCCTGTCCGAGCGCACCGTCGCCGGCCACATCTCCCGGCTGCGCGAACTGCACGGCGCCGCCACCCTGTTCCAGCTCGGCTGGCTGATGCGCGGCGGAGCGCCCCGTGACTGAACCCGCACCGCCGCCCGCGCCGGCCCCCGCCCCGATCGGCGAGGGCGTCCGGCGGCTCTACCTCGACGTCCTGGACGCCGGCGGCCGGATCGCCGCCCGCGCCGTCCCCGCGGAGCGCCGCGCCGACCTCGACGAACTGCTGCGCACCGGCCTGCTGGTCCGCGACGGCATCGGCGAGACCTACCTGGCCGTCGACCCGCGGTTCGTCACCGAGACCCTCGGCGCCGAGATGAACGCCGAGGCCGCCCGCCTGCTCGACCGGGCCGAACGGCTCCCCGCCGCGTTCGACCGGCTGATCAACGCCTACGACAGCGTGCCCCGGCCGATGCAGCCGCTCGGCGCGGACGTCCAGGTGATCGGCCACCAGCAGATCCGGGCCCGGATCGCCCGGCTCTGCTCCGACGCCCGGGACGAGGTCCTCACCGCGGACCCCGGCCAGCCCGCCGCCTCGGCCTTCGAGGCCTCGCTCCAGCAGGAGCTCCCGATCCTCGCCCGCGGCTGCCGGATCCGCACCCTGCACCGCCCCGGCGTGCTCGGCGAACCCGCCGCGATCCACTACGCCGACGCCCTCACCACCGCCGGCGGCGAGGTCCGCCTGCTGGACGAGCCCTTCCAGCGCGCCCTGGTCTTCGACCGCGCCGTCGCGGTGGTGTCCGCCGCGGAGGACCACAGCCGGGCCGCGGTGATCACCGACCCGGCCACCGTGGCGATGATCGCGGCCGGCTTCGACCGCGACTGGGCCCGCGCCGAACGGGTCAGCTGGCGCACCATGCTGGACCACGCCCCGTCCCGCGCCGCCGCCGACCGGGTCGGCCGCCTGCTCGCCCAGGGCCTCACCCAGCGCGCCGTCGCCGACCGGCTCGGCCTCTCCGAACGCACCGTCGCCGGCCACCTCTCCCGCCTCCGCGAACGCCACGGTGCCGACACCCTGTTCCAGCTCGGCTGGCTGATGCGCGGAGGCGAGCCCCGTGACTGAACCCCCCACCCCCGCCGAGAAGGCGCTCTACCTCGACGTCCTGCGGGCCGGCCGGGTGATGCTCCGCGAGGCGATGACGCAGGACCCGGAGGCGACGCAGCGGCTGATCGAGCTCGGGCTGCTGGCGCACCACTCCGTCGACGAGTCGCTGACCGCCGTCAACCCGCGCTCGGCCGGTGACCGATTGAGCGCCGAACTGCGCAGCGCCGCGACCCGGAAACTGGTCCAGGCCGAGCAGGCCACCACCCAACTGGACGATCTCACCCAGGCGTACGACAGCACCCCGCGCCGGATCGGCCGGTCGAACGAGGTGCAGCACGTGGTGACCCATCAGCAGATCCGGCACCGCATCCTGCAGATCGAGTCGGAGATGCGCGAGGAGACCCTGGCCTCCCAGCCCGGCGGCGCCCGCCCCACCCGCTTCATGCGCCAAGCCCTGATCCGGGACCGGCACTTCCTGTCCCTCGGCGTGGTCCTGCGCACCATCTACCAGCCGGGCGCCCTCACCCACCGCCCCACCGTGTCGTACGCGGCCTCGGTCACCGGCGCGGGCGAGCGCATCAAGGTCCTGGACGAGCCCTTCCAGCGGATGCTGATCTTCGACCGCCGGATCGCCGTCATCCCCGCCGCCGCCGACGACAGCACCGCCGCGTTCGTCGAGGACCCGGCGGTGGTTGCCCTGCTCGTCGAGCGCTTCGAGCGGGACTGGGCCCGGTCGGAGGCCGTCGACTGGCAAGCCCTGGCCGGCCGCCCGCGCGAGAGCGGCGTCCCGGCCGAGCTGATCCGACTGCTCGCCGCCGGGCTGACCCAGCGGGCCGTCGCCACCCGCCTCGGTGTCTCCGAGCGCACCGTCGCGGCCCACCTGGCCCGCCTGCGCGAGCACTACGGCGCCGAGACGCTGGTCCAACTCGGCTGGCTGATGCGCGGGGAGGAGCGGTGAACGGTCTGCTGACCGAGCGGGAGCAGGAGCTCTACCGGTCGATCCTGGCCCAGGGCGGCTGGGTGCTGCTCCACGAGGCGATGGAGCAGGACGCCGGGGCCGCCCTGCGGCTGCTGGAGCTGGGCCTGCTCTTCCACTACGAGTTCGGCGACCTGCTGAACGTCGTCAATCCGGAGACGGCCGCCGCCCGGCTCTCCGCCGGCCTGCGCGAGGACAGCGCCCGGACGCTGGCCCGGGCCGACGCGGTCGCGGCCGAACTCGCCGACCTGACCGAGGGCTACGAGTCCCTGGCCGCCCGGCAGAAGCCGACCAACGTGGTGCGGCACATCGGGAACAACCTGCAGGTCCGCCACCGCATCGTGCAGGTCGAGTCGGAGATGCGGGAGGAGCGCTTGGCCGCCCCGCCCGGCGGCGCCCGACCGCACGACCTGCTGAAGCAGTCCCTGGTGCAGGCGGGCGAGTTCCTCGCCGCCGGGATCGTGCTGCGCACCATCTACCAGCCCGGGGCCCGCACCGATCCCCTGACCGCCGAGTACTGCGCCGCGGTCGACGGCCTCGGCGGGCAGACCAGGGTCCTCGACGAGCCCTACGACCGCCTGCTGATCTTCGACCGCCGGGTGGCGGTCATCCCCACCGGGGTCGACGCCGGCAGCGCGGCCTTCGTCGAGGACCCGGCCGTGGTCGCCACCCTGGTCGACCGCTTCGAACGCGACTGGGCCCGGTCGGAGCACGTGGACTGGCAGGCCGTGGTGGGCACCCCGCGCGAGACCGGGGTGCCCGCGGAACTGACCGGTCTGCTCGCCGCCGGGCTGACCCAGCGGGCCGTCGCCACCCGCCTGGGCGTCTCCGAGCGCACCGTCGCGGCCCACCTGGCGCGGTTGCGCGAGCACTACGGCGCCGAGACGCTGGTCCAACTCGGCTGGCTGATGCGGGGGGAGGAGCGGTGAGCGGTCTGTTGACCGAGCGGGAGCAGGAGCTCTACCGCGAAGTGCTCGCCCGGGGCGGGCGGGTGGCGCGCGGCCCGGCGGCCGGCCGAGCTCGGGCCGCTGCTGGCGGCCGGGCTGACCCACCGGGCGGTCGCCGACCGGCTCGGCCTGTCCGAGCGGACCGTGGCCGGGCACATCGCCCGGCTGCGCGAGCTCTACGATGCGGACACCCTGTTCCAGCTCGGTCGGCAGGTGCACGGGGCGCCGGAGGGCCGGGCGGAACCACCGGACGGAATGGCGCCCGCAGCGGCGGACGGTTGAGAGGGAGTGGGGACCAGTGAGCGAGACCGGCGGAGCCGCCCTGCCCAGCGAGTCGGAGCGGCGGCTGTACCAGGAGATCCTCGACCAGGGCGGCCGGGTGGCGTTCCGGGAGGCGGTCGAGCAGGACCCGGCCGGGGTGCTCCGCCTGCTGGAGCTCGGCCTGATGGTCCACGACGCCGCCGCGCAGACCCTGACCGCCGTCAACCCGCGCGCGGTGAGCGACCGGATCAGCGCCGAGCTGCGTGCCGAGGGCACCCGGATGCTGCTGCGGGCCGAGGAGATGCCGGCCCTGCTGGAGGACCTCACCCACGCCTACTACGCCACCCCGCGCCGCGCGGACCGCTCCAGCGTCGTGCAGCACGTCGACCGGACCGAGGAGATCCGGCGCCGGGTCCAGCAGTTGGCGAGCGAGGCGTACGAGGAGGAGCTGTCCCTGCACCCCGGCGGGGCCGGCCCGGCCGAGCTGCTGGCGGGGGCCCGGGAGCGCACCCGCCGCTTCCTGGAACGGGGCGGCACGATCCGGACGGTCTACGAGCCGACCGCGCTGCTGGACGAGCCGACGGTGCGCTGGGCGGAGGAGGTCACCGGCTGGGGCGGCCGGTTCCGCACGCTGAGCGAGCCGTTCAGCCGGATGATCGTCTTCGACCGGCGGATCGCGGTCGTCCCGGCCTCGGCGGACAACTCCAGCGCGGCGTTCGTCGAGGATCCGGCGGTGGTCTCGTTCCTGGTCGACGCGTTCGAGCGGGACTGGGAGCGCGCCGAGCGCATCCAGTGGGGCACCGCGGGCCTGGAGGGGGAGGGCACGGTGCCGGTCCACGAACAGGTCGGGAGGCTGCTGGCCCAGGGGCTGACCCAGCGCTCCATCGCCGCCCGGCTGGGCCTGGGCGAGCGGACCGTCGCCGCGCACATCTCCCGGCTGCGCGAACTCCACGACGCGGAGACCCTCTTCCAGCTGGGCTGGCAGATGCGGGGAGCCGAGGGGCCGCGGGACGGAGCCGCCGGGAGCTGACGCGGGGTCAGCCGGTGGCGATCTCGGGGGACCAGAAGCCGTAGGGGCCGGTGTGCTCGCGGCGCGGGCGCGGGAACTGGTCGCCGGGCGCGGTCCAGAAGCCGCCGCGCAGCGACAGCGCCATCCCGGCCCAGTCCAGCGCGGTCTCCACGGTGTGGTGCAGCGCCTCCTGCGACCAGGTGTCGTCGAACACCAGCGGCAGCACCGGAGCGACCTGCTCGATGGTGGCGATCAGCGGGTTGTGGGTGATCGCCTCGTCCACCAGCAGCACGATCGGCTTGCGCAGCGCCGAGGCCCAGCCGAGCTCCAGGCTCACGCCGGCCGACAGCGGGGCGCCGATGTACGCGAACACCAGGTCCGCGCTCTGCATCGCCCGGAAGTCCGAGGGCACCCGCGGCTCCGGCGCCCGCCCGGCCACCGTCCACGCGTCGCTGTGGTGCGCGCTGTAGACCGCGGCCCCGCTGCCCAGCAGCGTGCTCCGCAGCGTCGTCAGCCTGGTCCGGCTGGCCAGCGTCACCACACTGTCGGCCGGCCCGGTCAGCCGCATCAGCGGCGCGGCCAGGAAGACCCGTGCGCGTCGTCCTTCGCTGCTTCCGGTCAGGTGGTGTCGCAGGTCGGACTCAGTCATGTCGACTCCGGGGGAAGGGCCTGCCCGGGGTGTGGGACCGGGCAGGCATTCGTTGTTGGGAATGCCGCTGAGCATCCGCTATCGTCTCGGTAATTGGCGCGCCCATGCCATTCTTCGGTTCCCTCGTGGCGGGCCTGCCCTCTGCCGATCGATGGTGGACTGATCGTGTCGGTCACGAGGGGCGACCGTCCACTGCTGTCCGGTGTCATCTCGCTGCCTGGCAGCGAGATGACACGGTCGGGCACTGCGCGACGATGGTCCGGTCTGCGATAGTTGTCCACGGTGTTCTGGCGTTCGTCTGGGCCTACTTGACTGAGCGTCGTACGCTTGGACACGATATGGGCCGATCGAGCCGGATTGGCATGATTGGACCGGTCTGCAGAAGGGAGAGTGGTCTCGTGCGCAGAATGCGCCGATTCGTGGCTTCGGTTTTCCTCGTCATGGCGGTGGCGCTGGCCGGGGCAGCTCCCGCTCAGGCCGACGTGATCTGGACGGGCACCAAGCCGGGGCCCGCACAGGCGGCGCCGGCCGCGCCGAGCCTGGTGAAGCTGCAGAACCTCTCCTCGGACGTGATCTGGACCTGACCGGGTCCGCGGGCTACTGCTCGTCCGGTCCTTCGACGTCGAACAGCGGCATGGTGCGATGCCCCTCGGCGAGCTTCCAGCCGAGCTGAAACAGCGTCTCCGCGTCGTATTCCTCGCGCAGTTCGGCGATGTGCCGGGCCAGGGTGCGTTCGCTCAGGCCCAGGTTTCTGGCTATCACGCGGTGCCCGACGCCCTGGAGCAGCATCCGGATGATGTTCTGCCGCAGTCGGGACACGACTTCGGGCGGTACCTCATTTCCGCCCAGGAACGGGATCGCGCGTTCCCAGCAGATCTCGAAGGAATTCACCAGATAGGCGATCACCGCTTCGTCCCGGACGATGGCGGCCCGTTCGGTGTTGCCGTCGAAGGGAATGATCGCAACGGCGCGGTCGACGACGATCAGCCGGGTGAACGGTTCACCGAGCGTCCGGACCTCGCCGCCCTCCTTGGTCATCGCCGCGACGTATTCGCGGGTGGGCGCCGAATAGCGGGTACTGGGTTGGTAGATCGTCCGGCGGGCGACCCCGCGGCGCAGCATGCCGACGTCCAGGGCGATCGCCGCCGCCGCGGGGAACGCGCGGGCCCCGCCACCGGGTTGGGCGCTGAGCACCTCGTGGTTGGCCTGCTCCATGAACTCCGCGAGCCGACGGTTGATCTCGGTCTTCCCGGACAGGTGCTCGACCATCCCGCCGCCCTGGTGGGCGGGAGAGGTGTTGCCGTACGCCTGGACCAGGTCGTGGAGGTCCGCGGGGAGGCTGGCGGCCCGGGTCAGCAGCTCCAGGGCGCTGCGCTGCCAGGCCGTGCTGAGCCCCGCGGTGAGCTGCTGCGGGTCGACGGCGATCAGCACTTCCGGATCGTTGACGTCCGGCACCACCAGCCCGATGTCGAGCAACTCCCGGAGCGGACCCTCGAGATGGGCCTCCAGGGAGGCGGGGAACACCCGGCCCGCAGTGCTCAGCACGGTCTTGTAGAGGTCGCGGGCCTCAGCCGTGACGACACCGAGGCCCGCAGTGGTGAGACCTGGCACTTCAGTGCTGCTCATCTTTGCCCCTGCCCTTGCTCGAACGACGCCGGACTCGCACGTGGAGGTGATCCTAAGCGGCGACCGGTGGAGACGGTCCGTCGTTGTACGAGTATCCGGTCGGCGGCTCGCCCGATGCACTCTCTCACCGTAGCTCCGCCGCCGACACCCCCCGATGGACAGGTGGTGCCGGCGGCCGATCGGTGTCCTGCGGGCATCAGCGCTTGGGCCGCCAGACCACCAGGGCGCTGGACTGCTGGACCTGCTGGTAGGGGACCAGGTCGCGGCGGTAGGAGGCGTGCACGGCGGCCTCGCGCTGCTGGAGGGTGGCGGCGGCGCTCTCCAGGGCGTCGACCAGCTCGGCGGCCCGGGCCTGCAGGGCGGCGACCTGGTTCTCCAGCTCGATGATCCGCTTGATGCCGGCCAGGTTGATGCCCTCGTCCTGGGAGAGCCGCTGCACCTCGCGCAACTGCTGGATGTCCCGGGCGGAGTAGCGTCGGCCCCGGCCGGCGGTGCGGTCGGGGCAGACCAGGCCGAGCCGGTCGTACTGGCGGAGCGTCTGCGGGTGCAGGCCGGAGAGCTCGGCGGCGACCGAGATGACGTAGACCGGGGTGTCCTCGGTGAGGACGTAGGGCGGCGGGGCGGCGGCGCGGGCCCGGCCGGGGCCGGGCAGGCCCTCGCCGAGGCCGGGGCCGATCCGGCCGTCGCGGGGACTGTCGGGGTGGGGGCTCATCGGGGTCTCACGCTCCCTCCGCCGCCTTGAACAGGGCGGCACGCGGGTCGTCCGAGGCGGTGGCCTCGCGGTACTGCTCCAGTGCGCTCAGCGCGTCGCCCTCGACGTGCTTGGGCACCACGACCTCCACGGTGACCAGCAGGTCGCCGCGGGTGCCGTCCTTGCGGGTGGCGCCCTTGCCGCGGGCCCGCATGGTCAGGCCGTTGGCGCTGCCGGGCGGCAGCTTCAGCTTCACGGCCGGGCCGTTCAGGGTCGGCACCTCGATGGTGCCGCCGAGCGCCGCCTCGGGGAAGCTCACCGGCACGGTGATCGTCAGGTTGTCGCCCTTGCGCCCGAACACCGGGTGCGGGTCGACGTGCACCGTGACGTAGAGGTCGCCGGGCTGGCCGCCGCGCTCGCCCTGGGCGCCCTTGCCCTTGAGCCGGATCCGCTGTCCGTCCTGCACCCCGGCCGGGATGCGGACCTGCATGGTGCGGGCCGAGGAGGCCCGGCCGCTGCCGTGGCAGACGGTGCACGGGTCGTCGACGATCATGCCGCGGCCCTTGCAGTCCCGGCACGGCTCGGAGAGCGCGAAGGCGCCCTGGCCCCGGCTGACGGTGCCCGCGCCCACGCAGGTCGGGCAGACCCGCGGGGTGGTGCCGGTCTTCGCGCCGGTGCCGGCGCAGGCCCGGCAGGCGGCCTGCGAGGTCATCCGCAGCGGCACGGTCGCGCCGTCGACGGCCTCCTCGAAGTTCAGCGTGACCTCGGTCTCGACGTCGGCCCCGCGGCGCGGCTGGGCGGTCTGCCGACCGCCGCGGTTGAACAGCCCGCCGAACACGTCGCCGAGACCGCCCGACCCGCCGCCACCGTTGGTGAACAGGTCGCCGAAGTCGAACCCGCCGGCGGCGCCGCCCCCGTTGGAGCGGAAGCCGCCGCCCGCGAACAGCGAGCGCGCCTCGTCGTACTCCTTGCGGCGCTTCTCGTCCGAGAGCACGTCGTACGCCTCGGAGATGTCCTTGAAGCGCTCCTCGGCCTTGGCGTCGCCCTTGTTGGCGTCCGGGTGGAACTCCCGGGCCAGCTTGCGGTACGTCTTCTTGATCTCGACGGCGGTGGCGTCCTTGGGCACGCCGAGGACCTTGTAGTAGTCCTTCTCCACGTAGTCCTTAGCGCTCATGGCCTTTGACCGCCACCTCCCTGATCTGCCTGATCTGCCTGATCTGTTCGCGTCTGTTCGCGGAACCTCGTGATACGGCGCTGCGGAGCCGGCCGCCGTACTGGACGACGTACGACTCCGCAGCGCACGGGGATGCTACTCAGCTGTCGGACGAACCGTCAGCCTTGCCGTTCTCCGGCTCGCCGGTGGTCTGGGTGCCCGGCTGGGGCTCCGCGACCGCGACCATCGCCGGGCGGATGATCCGCTCGCCGATCCGGTACCCGGGCTGGAGGATCTGCACGCAGGTGTCCTCGGTGACGTCCGAGGAGTAGCTGTGCATCAGCGCCTCGTGCATGGTCGGGTCGAAGGGCTCGCCCTCCTTGCCGAACTGCTGCAGCCCGAGCTTGGCGACGACCGTCTCCAGCGACTCGGCCACGGACTTGAAGCCGCCCGTCACCTCGCCGTGCTCGCGGGCCCGGCCGATGTCGTCCAGCACCGGGATCAGCGACTCCAGGATGCTGGAGACCGCGATCTCCCGGACCGTCGCCCGGTCGCGCTCGACCCGCTTGCGGTAGTTCTGGTACTCGGCCTGGAGGCGCTGCAGGTCCGCGGTGCGCTCGCCGGCCTCGCGCTTGGCGGCGGCCAGTTCGTCGGCACCGGCACCCGCGACGGCCTCTTCGGCTGCCTTGAGCACGGCCTCCTCGGCGGCGGAGTCGTCGCCGGGCTGCTCGCCCTGCGGCTTCTCCGTCATGCGGCACCGCCCTTGGGCTTCTCGTCGTCGACGATCTCGGCGTCGACCACGTCGTCCTCCTTGGCGGCGGACTCGCCGGCCCCGGCCGCACCGGCCGCCGCGCCCGCGCCGTCGGCCTGCGCGTAGAGCGCCGCGCCGAGCTTCTGGGCGGTGGTGGAGACCTTCTCGGTGGCGGTGCGGATGGCCGCGACGTCCTCGCCCTTGAGGGCTTCCTTCAGCTCGCCGATGGCGGTCTCGACCTCGGTCTTGACGTCGGCCGGGAGCTTGTCCGTGTTGTCCGCGATGAACTTCTCGGTCGAGTAGACGAGCTGCTCGCCCTGGTTGCGGGTCTCGACGGCCTCGCGGCGCTTGGTGTCCTCCTCCGCGTAGCGCTCGGCCTCCTCGCGCATCCGGTTGACCTCGTCCTTCGGCAGCGAGGAGCCGCCGGTGACGGTCATCTTCTGCTCCTTGCCGGTGCCGAGGTCCTTCGCGGCCACGTGCATGATGCCGTTGGCGTCGATGTCGAAGGTGACCTCGATCTGCGGCAGGCCGCGCGGGGCCGGCGGCAGGCCGGTCAGCTCGAACATGCCGAGCTTCTTGTTGTACGCCGCGATCTCGCGCTCGCCCTGGTAGACCTGGATCTGCACGGAGGGCTGGTTGTCCTCGGCGGTGGTGAAGATCTCGGAGCGCTTGGTCGGGATCGTGGTGTTGCGCTCGATCAGCTTGGTCATGATGCCGCCCTTGGTCTCGATGCCCAGGGACAGCGGGGTGACGTCGAGCAGCAGGACGTCCTTGACCTCGCCCTTCAGCACACCGGCCTGCAGCGAGGCGCCGATGGCCACGACCTCGTCCGGGTTGACGCCCTTGTTGGCGTCCTTGCCGCCGGTCAGCTCCTTGACCAGCTCGGCGACGGCCGGCATGCGGGTGGAGCCGCCGACCAGGACCACGTGGTCGATCTCGGACAGCTGGATGCCGGCGTCCTTGATGACGTTGTGGAACGGGACCTTGCAGCGGTCCAGCAGGTCGGCGGTGAGCTGCTGGAACTGCGAGCGGGTGAGCTTCTCGTCCAGGTGCAGCGGGCCCTCGGCGGAGGCCGTGATGTAGGGCAGGTTGATCGAGGTCTCCGAGGAGGAGGACAGCTCGATCTTGGCCTTCTCGGCGGCCTCGCGGAGGCGCTGGACGGCCATCTTGTCCTTGGACAGGTCGACGCCGTGGCCGGCCTGGAAGACCTTCACCAGGTGGTCGACGACGCGCTGGTCCCAGTCGTCGCCGCCGAGGTGGTTGTCGCCGTTGGTGGCCTTGACCTCGACCACGCCGTCGCCGATCTCCAGCAGCGAGACGTCGAAGGTGCCGCCGCCGAGGTCGAAGACCAGGATGGTCTGGTCGTCCTTGTCCAGGCCGTAGGCCAGGGCGGCCGCGGTCGGCTCGTTGACGATGCGCAGGACGTTCAGGCCCGCGATCTCGCCGGCCTCCTTGGTGGCCTGGCGCTCGGAGTCGTTGAAGTAGGCCGGGACGGTGATGACGGCGTCGGTGACCGTCTCGCCCAGGTAGGCCTCGGCGTCCCGCTTGAGCTTCTGCAGGATGAAGGCCGAGATCTGCTGGGGGTTGAAGTCCTTGCCGTCCAGGTTGATCTTCCAGTCGGTGCCCATGTGGCGCTTGACCGACCGGATGGTCCTGTCGACGTTGGTGACCGCCTGGCGCTTGGCGACCTCGCCGACGAGCACCTCGCCGTTCTTGGCGAAGGCGACGACGGACGGCGTGGTCCGAGCGCCCTCGGCGTTGGTGATGACCGTGGGCTCACCGCCCTCAAGAACGCTGACGACGGAGTTCGTCGTACCGAGGTCGATGCCGACCGCGCGTGCCATCGTGAATACCTCCGGGGGAGAAGTTGAGCAGTACAGGCTCAAGGATGCATGACCGATCCGGCATCGTCAACAGCTTTGAGTCGGTGTTGCTCAACTTTACTGAGCGCTTATGTCGCGGGCGCCCCGGCGGACCCCTCCGGTGTGCTCCGGGCGGGTGAGTCCGGGCACAGTGACTGCCGCCATACCTGGAACGTCTTCTGGGAGGTGTGGGGGCGCGGTAATGTCCGGCGCGTCGACCGTGCAAGTTACCGCTGAGTACACTCTGCGGGAGACCATTTCGACCCAGCCGCTGGAGACGGAGAGCCGATGCAGCTAGCAGCGATCGTCATCTCGCTGGTCACGTTCGTGATCGGCACCGCGCTCGCCGCCCGTGCGGCGCTGTACATCTACAAGGTGGTGCGCACCGGCTCCGCCGACGGCACCCGGTTCGGGCAGCCCGCGCAGCGCGTGGGCACGGTGGCCAAGGAGTTCCTCGGCCACACCCGGATGAACCGCTGGGGCGTCGTGGGCGTCGCCCACTGGTTCGTCGCGGTCGGCTTCTTCTCGCTGGTGCTCACCCTGGTGAACGCCTTCGGGCAGCTCTTCGATGCCGAGTTCGCGCTCCCGGTGATCGGCCACTGGCTGCCCTGGAACGTCTTCGTCGAGCTGATCGGCACGCTGACCACGCTGGGCATCCTGACCCTGATGGTGATCCGGCTGCTCAGCCTGCCCTCCCGGGCCGGGCGCAAGTCGCGGTTCGCCGGCTCGATCGCCTGGCAGGCGTTCTACGTCGAGTACACGATCCTCGGCATCGGCCTGTGCATCATGATGCTCCGCGGCCTGGAGGGCGCCCTGGAGGGCGTCGACTCGTACTCCGCGACCTACCTGGTCTCGTACCCGATCGCCGCCGCCTTCCACGGCACCGCGCACGGCACCCTGGTCAACCTGGTCTACCTGTTCGCGATGCTGAAGATCTGCATCTCCTTCGCCTGGGCGATCACCATCGGCGTCAACCCCTCGATGGGCGTGGCCTGGCACCGCTTCCTGGGCTTCTTCAACATCTACTTCAAGCGCGAGGAGGACGGCGGCGTCGCCCTCGGCGCGCTCCGTCCGATGACCAGCAACGGCGCCCCGATCGACTTCGAGGACCCGGCCGACGACGCGGTCTTCGGCGTCTCCCAGGTCGAGCACTTCTCCTGGAAGGGCATCCTCGACTTCTCCACCTGCACCGAGTGCGGCCGCTGCCAGTCGCAGTGCCCCGCCTGGAACACCGGCAAGCCGCTCTCGCCCAAGCTGCTGATCATGAGCCTGCGCGAGCACGCCTACGCCAAGGCGCCGTACCTGCTCGCGGGCGGCGGCAAGGACATGGAAGGCACCGAGAAGGCCACCGCCGAGCAGCTGGCCGGGGTGTCCCCGGAGGCCCTCGCCGAGGCCGAGCGCCCGCTGATCGGCACCGTCGAGGAGAACGGCGTCATCGACCCGGACGTGCTGTGGTCCTGCACCACCTGCGGCGCCTGCGTCGAGCAGTGCCCGGTCGACATCGAGCACATCGACCACATCGTCGACATGCGCCGCTACCAGGTGATGATCGAGAGCAGCTTCCCGACCGAGGCCGGGACGATGCTCAAGAACCTGGAGAACAAGGGCAACCCGTGGGGCCTGGCCACCAAGGCGCGCCTGGACTGGGTCAAGGAGCTCAAGAAGGAGACCGGCATCGAGGTGCCGGTGATCGGCGAGGACATCGACCCCGCCGAGGTCGAGTACCTCTACTGGGTCGGCTGCGCCGGCGCCCTGGAGGACCGGGCCAAGAAGACCACCAAGGCCTTCGCCGAGCTGCTGCACACCGCGGGCGTGAAGTTCGCCATCCTCGGCAAGGAGGAGACCTGCACCGGTGACTCCCCGCGCCGCCTCGGCAACGAGTTCCTGTTCCAGATGCTCGGCGCGCAGAACGTGGAGACCCTGAACGCCGCGCTGGAGGACGCCCCCACCAAGCGGATCGTCGCCACCTGCCCGCACTGCTTCAACACCATCGCCAACGAGTACCCGCAGCTCGGCGGCCACTTCGAGGTGATCCACCACACCCAGCTGCTGCAGCACCTGATCGACGAGGGCAAGCTGCTGCCGGTGAACCCGGTGGAGGGCCTGATCACCTACCACGACCCGTGCTACCTCGGTCGGCACAACAAGGTCTACACCCCGCCGCGCGAGATCATCGGCAAGGTGCCCGGCCTGCGCAACGAGGAGATGCACCGCCACAAGGAGCGCGGCTTCTGCTGCGGCGCCGGCGGCGCCCGGATGTGGATGGAGGAGCGGATCGGCAAGCGGATCAACACCGAGCGGGTCGACGAGGCGCTGTCGCTGAACCCGGACATCGTCTCCACCGCCTGCCCGTTCTGCCTGGTCATGCTCTCCGACTCGGTCAACGGCAAGAAGAACGAGGGCGCCGCCAAGGAGCACCTGAAGGTGGTCGACGTGGCCCAGCTGCTGCTGGAGTCCGTCAAGGCCCTCCCGGCCGAGGACGCCGAGCCGGTCGACGCCTGACGCCCCCTCGGCACTCGGACCCCGGACGCCCGCAGCGGCTCCGGGGTCCGGACGTTCCCGGAGGTCGGACGAGGTTCCGGGACCGCGACGGGCAATGGTCGCCGGACGTGGCACTAGCATTCGCGCATGACTGCTGACGGGGGAATACCGGGGCCCGGCGGCCCCGGTGGCGGCGGGCCGTTCCACCTGCCGCCGGTGACCAGTTCGACGCCCGACTGGGCCGCGCTCGCCGAGGCCCGGGAGCGCGAGGAACGCCGCCGCCGGATGCTCCGGATCGGCGGCGGGGCCGCGGTGGTCGCCCTGGTCGGCGGCCTGGTCGCCACCGCCCTCGTGGTCACCCGCCCGTCCCCCGGCACCGACGCCCGGCCCGCCCCGCCGGTCACCCTCCAGCCCGACGGGACGGCCTCCCCGGAGGCGACGGACCCCGCCGCGTCCGCCGGCCCGTCCGCCTCCGCCGCGTCCTCGCCCGCCCCGTCCGGCAGTGCCGCCGCCTCGCCCGCCGCGAGCGGGAAGGCCACGGCCAAGGCGAGCCCCGGCCCCGGGAAGAGCTCCCCGGCGGCCGGCACCCTGCCCGGGCTGCTGCTGGGCAGCGGGACGGCGATCGGCCCGACCGAGGGCCACAGCGGGCCGACCATGGTGCTCTACGGCAACGGCATCGGCTGGGCGGACAGCCAGAGCCCGGTGGTCGACACCTCGAAGTCGTTCACGGTCTCCGCGCTGGTCCGCAACAACGCACCGACCGGCGGCCGGGCCGTGATCACCCAGGGCAGCGACAGCTACTACTCGTTCTACCTGGGCCGCGACTACTGGGGCACCCACAACCAGTGGGTCTTCAAGGTGCAGACCGCCGCCGGGGCCCAGGACAACACCACCTACCAGGCCTTCGGCACCGGCACCCCGCCCACCGGCCAGTGGACGCTGCTGACCGGCGTCTACGACGCCGCCGCCAAGAAGATCATGCTGTACGTCAACGGTGCGCTCCAGCAGGCCACCCCCGTCACCGGGATCTGGCAGACCACCGGCGGCCTGCAGCTCGGCCGGACCCGCTACAAGTCCGACTGGAGCGACTTCTGGGACGGCGCCATCGCCGACGTGCAGGTCTGGGACCAGGCCCTGCCCGCCCCCGCCGTCGCCAAACTGCAGGGCTCCGGGGGCACCGCCGCGGGGACGCCCGCCAAGCGGTCCTGGCTGCTGCCCTAGCCGGTGCCCCGGCCGGACGTGCCGATCCGCACATCAGCCCGACGGGAGGGGGTGGCACTCAGACGCTGTTCGAGCAAATAGAGTATGGGCGGAGCCGGGGAAAGGTCCGGCTCCGTCGGAGGCCGGTTCGTGCCGCCCCGACCACGCCACCGAGCGAGCACACCGGACCCTGCAGCGCCGGGCCGCCGGGATCTGAGCAGGGGAGACACGACATGACCGAGGCGATCATGCTGGTCGGCGGCAAGGGCACCAGGCTCCGCCCCTTGACCACGCACACGCCCAAGCCCATGCTGCCCGTCGCCGGTGTCCCGTTCATCGCGCACCAGCTGGCCCGGGCCGCCGCCGCCGGTGTCACCCGGGTGGTGCTCGCCACCTCGTACCTCGCCGAGGTCTTCGTCGACCACTTCCAGGACGGCAGCCCCTACGGCCTCGAACTGGTCTACCTCACCGAGGAGGAGCCGCTGGGCACCGGCGGCGCGATCCGCAACGCCGCGGCCGGCCTGACCTGCGGCCCCGACGAGCCGGTGCTGGTCTTCAACGGCGACATCCTCTCCGGCCTCGACATCGCCGCCCTGCGCGACTCGCACACCGCCTCCGGCGCCGACGTCAGCCTGCACCTCACCCGGGTGGCCGACCCGCGCGCCTTCGGCCTCGTCCCGACCGACGAGAGCGGCCGGGTGCTGGCCTTCCTGGAGAAGCCGGAGACCCCCGAGCAGATCGTCACCGACCAGATCAACGCGGGCTGCTACGTCTTCACCCGCTCGGTGATCGACCGCATCCCGACCGGCCGCGAGGTCTCCGTCGAGCGCGAGACCTTCCCCGAGCTGCTCGCCGAGGGCGCGCTGCTGCGCGGCGTCGTCGACACCTCGTACTGGCTGGACCTCGGCACCCCCGGCGCGTTCGTCCGCGGCTCGGCCGACCTGGTGCTCGGCAAGGTCGACTCCCCGGCCGTCCCCGGCCCCACCGGCGAGGCGCTGCTGCTGCCCGGCTCGCAGGTCGACCCGGCCGCCGTGCTGAGCTCCGGCACCGTGGTCGCCGCGGACGCCGAGGTCGCCGCGGGCGCCATCGTCGAGGGCAGCGTCGTCCTGCAGGGCGCCCGGATCGAGGCCGGCGCGTACGTCAAGGACTCCATCGTCGGCGCCTACGCGGAGATCGGTGAGCGCTGCTCGCTGGACGGCGTGGTGATCGGCGACGGCGCCGTCCTGGAGGCCGAGAACGAGCTCCCCGCCGGCCTGCGGATCGCCTGCGGCACCCGCCTCCCGGTCGGCGCCGTCCGGCTCTCGGCCGGCCCCGGCGGCTGCGAGGCCGGCCTGACCAACGCCGCCGCCGTGCACGCCCCGGGCGCCCGCCTGCTCGGCTGACGGCCGCCGGGCGGCACCGTCACAGGACGGCTGCAATCCGGCCCCACCGCCATGATCACCCGACGAGGGGTCAGCCCTTGCGGGTACCGTCGTGGCGTGGCTGGCAATCGACACGACGACGGGCGGGGCGCCGACCCCCGGCACAACTGGTCGGCCCCCCGCCCGGGCACCCCCCACGGGGGCGACCCGCGCGCGGGCGCGCCCACCGGCGCCCCCGAGTACTTCACCTCCCCGCAGCCCGGCCACGGCGCCCGGCCCGGCCACGACCAGCCCGGCTACGGCGACCAGCCGGGGCACACCAGGGCTTTCGCGGTCGGCGAGCAGCCGTACGGGGGCCCGGGGTACGGGGAACCGGGATACGGCGACCCGGCGTACGGTGACCCGGGCTACGGGGGCCCGGCGTACGGTGGCGGGCCGTACGAGGCCTACGAGCCGTACCAGGGGCCGGGCTACCAGGAGGGCTACGAAGGCCACCAGGGCCACGACGGGTACGGCGGCGGTCCGGGGGCGGGTGGTCCCGCGGCCGACAACGTGGCGGTCTACCGGGCCGGCGGCCGCTCCGGGCCGCGCGCGGACGGGCCCCGGCTGCCCTGGCGGCCGCTGCTCGGCGGGATCTACCGGCACCCCGCCGCGACCTTCGACCGGATGCGCGACCACCAGGTGTGGCTGCCCGCGCTGACGGTCTCGCTGCTGTACGGCGTGCTCGCGGTGTTCGCCCTCGACTCCACCTACGAGCAGGTGACGCGTTCGACCTTCGCGGTCGCGCTGTGGGCGATCGCCGGTGCCGCGATCGGCTTCACGCTGGCGGGCGGCGTGCTCTCCGCCGTCACCCACGTGCTGGCCAGGCAGTTCGGCGGCGACGGCCCCTGGCAGTCCACGGTCGGCCTGGCCGCCCTGGTCAGCTGGACCACCGACGCCCCGCGGCTGCTGCTCGCGCTGTTCCTGCCGGTCGGCAACCCGGTGGTGCAGGTGGTCGGTTGGGCCACCTGGATCGGCTGCGCGGTGCTGCTGACCATCATGGTGCGGCGCGTCCACGACCTGCCCTGGGGCAAGGCGGCCGGGGCGGCGGCGGTGCAGCTGCTGGCCCTGCTGGTGCTGATCAAGCTGCCCACGCTGGGCTGACCGGGCCGACCGGGCCGACCGGGCCGACCGAACTGCTGGGGCGAACCGCTCGGGCGGGCCGGTTCGGTGGGACGGTCCGATGGGCCGATCTGTTGGGCCGATCTGTTGGGTCCGTCCGAATGGCGGGATTTTGTAGGGTGAGGTGTTCACCGACCGACCCTCAGATCCCGTCCGGAGCCCGCGCATGAGCCTGCCCACCACCCACGTCAGCTTCCCGGCCGGGGCGGTGACCGGCGAGTCGCCGATCATCGCCGTGCGGGCCCTGCCGGACGGCCGCACCGCGGTGGTCACCGCCGCGACGCCGTTCCACCCGGTCGACCACACCTGGCCCGACCAGCCCGCCGACCTCGGCACCCTCACCGTGGACGGCGCGGTCCACCCCGTCGTCGACTGCCTCACCGGCGCCCTCGGCCCGGACGGGACCTTCGCGGCGGGCATCGACATCCCGGTGCGGCGCGGCGACGAGGAGTGGTCCTGGCTGGTGCTGCACGTGCTGGCCGCCGGGGCGCTCGGCGAGGAGGCGGTCGGCCGCACCGCCGCGCTCGCCGTCGACCCGGAGCGGCGGGCCCGGCTCAGCGCCGCGCACACCGGCTGCCACCTGCTGGCGCTCGCCCTGAACGCGGCGCTCGCCCCGCGCTGGCGCAAGGACCCGGGCCGCGCCGACGCCTTCGGGAACCCGGACTTCGACAGCCTCGCCATGGACAGTTCGGTGATGGACATCGAGGCCAGCACCGACACCTACCGGATCGGCAAGTCGCTGAAGAAGAAGGGCTTCACCGTCGACGCCACCGAGGAACTCCCGTCCCTCGCCGACGCGTTGCCCGCGCTCGCCGCCGAGGTCAACGACCGGCTGGCCGGCTGGGTCGCCGCCGACGCGGCCGTCCGGATCGACGTGCCCGGCCCGGAGCTGACCGCCCGCCGCCGCTGGCACGCGGACCTCCCGGACGGCCCGGCCGAGCTGGCCTGCGGCGGCAGCCACCTGCACCACCTGGGCGAACTCGTCGAGCTGCGCACCGAGTTGACCCTCTCCGCAGACAGCAGCGAGCTGGTCGCCCGGACCACCCCGAAGCGGGCCTGAACGCGCGTGAGGGCCGACCCCGTCCTGCGGGGCCGGCCCTCGTGCGCTGCCGTCACCGGCCGGGAGGCCGGTGCAGTGTCGGTTCCCCGACGGGTCAGATCTCGGTGCGGTGGAAGTTCAGGTGCGAGCGGGAGGCGGTCGGGCCGCGCTGGCCCTGGTACCGCGAGCCGTAGCGGGCCGAGCCGTACGGGTGCTCGGACGGCGAGGAGAGCCGGAACAGGCAGAGCTGGCCGATCTTCATGCCCGGGTACAGCTTGATCGGCAGCGTGGCGACGTTCGACAGCTCCAGCGTCACGTGCCCGCTGAAGCCGGGGTCGATGAACCCGGCGGTCGAGTGCGTCAGCAGCCCGAGCCGGCCCAGGCTGGACTTGCCCTCCAGCCGGGAGGCCACGTCGTCCGGCAGCGTGATCACCTCGTAGGTGGACGCCAGCACGAACTCGCCCGGGTGCAGGATGAACGCCTCGTCGCCCTCCGGCTCCACCAGCCGGGTCAGGTCCGGCTGTTCCTCGGACGGGTCGATGTGCGGGTAGCGGTGGTTCTCGAATACCCGGAAGAACCGGTCCAGTCGGACGTCGATGCTCGACGGCTGAACCATCGACGGGTCGAACGGGTCGATCACGACCCGGCCGTTGTCGATCTCGGTACGGATGTCCTTGTCAGAGAGCAGCACGCCCCAGAGCGTACGTGCCGCGGGGCGGGCACCCAAAAGCGCCCGCCCCGCACCGCCGTTCCCGCCACCCGCTCAGGCCGGCGAATCCACCGCCACCAGGCGCAGCCCGCGCGCCAGTTCGGCCGCCGTCAGTGCCGACACGTCGGCCGGCACCGAACTCCGCAGCCGCCCGCACCTCGGACACCGCAGCAGCCGGGCCGGCCCCACCCGCCCGACCTGCAAGTGCTGCATCGGAAACGCTGTCGTGCTGAACACATGCCCTTCGGCACAACGAACCACGGTGCGCTGCTCCATCGGTCCCCTTCCCACAGTTCCGCCGGACAGCGTCACATTAGGGGATCTACCGGACGCCCCTCCGCGAGGCTCGCCGCCGCCCCCGACCCGCGCCCACCGCCCCCGCACCATGGGGTACAGTGGTCCTTGATCGGGCCGTCACTGACGGTTCGTCAGCTGCGGGCGTAGTTTAATGGTAGAACATGAGCTTCCCAAGCTTAGAGCGCGAGTTCGATTCTCGTCGCCCGCTCTAGCAGTAAAGGCCCAGGTCGGCGACCTGGGCCTTTCGCATTGTTTAGACCAATTCACCTCCGCCGTGCCAGATCCGTGCCAGAACGCAGCCGCCCCCAGGTGAGGTGTGCTCGATGGGGGCGCCAGGAGCCGTCCTCAGTCGGCGGTGCCGAGGGCTTCGGCGAGACGTGCGTCCTGGTCGGGGTAGGGCCCCGAAGCGGACGCCGCGGGGGCTGTAGGAGCCGCCGCAGAGCAGCACGCGGCTGAGGTGGGGGGGGCGGTGCTGGCGCCGCTCAGAGGAGAGCTCCCTTCGAAGAACCACGTCTCGCCGTCCCAGAAGGAGTGGTCGAGCAGGGCGTCGGCAGGAGTGGCCGCGGCCTCGGGCGGAGTGCCGATGGAGGCAAGGGCGCGGGCGACGGTCGCGGTGGCGTCGGCCGACAGGTCGACGTCGCCGAGGACGGCCGGCAGGAAGAGCCGGCGGGCGTCCGGGTCCGTGCTCCCCGGTCCGTTGCCTGAGTGCCGGGCGACGTGGGCCAACTCGCGCCAGGCGAGCCCGGGGCCGGCGAAGTGGCCCTCGATGCCGGCCAGTGAGCGTGGCCGATCCCGGTCGGGGTGGGCCACGTAGTAATCGACCCCTCCGTCCTCGGCGAAGTTGCGGTGGATGATCAGGATGCTGTGGCCGTGCTGCATGGGCAGTCGGAGGACGGGCCGGGCCGCCGGGTCGGAGAGCCGTTGGTGGGCGGCGTCCGCGTCCGCGCCATCGGCACCGAACGTGGCGGGCTCGGGCTCGAAGTCCTCGCCCTCGGCGAGCCACAGTAGGTATGCGGCCCAGAAGCCGGGTCGGGGAGTCGGCAGCAGCATCACGGCAGTGCACGCGCATCGCGATGCCGTAAGGCGCGAAACCACAGAGACAGGCGGGCAGATACGTCTCACTGCTCTCCGGGGTCGTCCCTGCCCTCAGCGCCGTCCTCGTCGTGGGTTCCCCGGTCGTCATCGGTGTGGTCCTGCCAGTCCCGTAGGAGGCGGCCGAGTTGGTGGAGGAGCCATTCACCGCTGGTGGATGCTCCCGGAGCCGTGAGGGGGTGAACAAGCATGGCAGTCGCGGCGAGGACGGCCAGGGCCGCCTGCCGAGCGCCGATCGTGGGGGCGAGGCGCTCATGCAAGCGGTACAGGTGCCTGGCACCGCGGGCCACGATGAGTCCCTCGAAGCGTAGTTGGGCGCTGTCTCCCCTCATGCCCTTCAGAGTGGCGAGCGCGGCGGGCACGTCTGCGGGGTCCCAGGTGTCGGGATTGGCGTTGAGCCATTCGATCAGGACGGCCAGCTCGTCGTCACCGCAGGAGAGCGATGGGTAGCCGGCGGATGCCGGTGCGGGCAGCGCGGCCCGGAGCTCGGGCAGGCTGGTATCTACCGGGTTGCTGTCCAAGATGGCGTAGAAGAGGGTGCGGGTCATGGCGGCCGGGCCATGCCCCTGGATCTCATCGAACGCCTTGATATCCCAACTGGGCTCGGCGGCGGCCCGCTGAGCGTGGGACTCGAACCGGTTGACCGCGTGCGTGGTCATGTTGGCGCGCGGAGCGCGCGGGTTCTTCTGCGCGGCTTCCGCCGCTGCCCGGGTCGAACGCCAGACGAGGTTGTAGATCTCCCCGAGGGTGCGGTGCTCGGCGACCTTGAAGGCTGCCTGTTCCAGACGGGCGGTGTGGTTGTCGGGGACGGTCGGAAGGTACAACTCGTCGACCCGGTTGTGGAAGTAGCGCAGGGCTTCGTCGGCGATGAGCTCCCGGGCCAGTGCAAGGAGATCGTCCTGACGACCACTGGTCAGGGCTGCCGGGGCGAGGGCTTCGGCCAGGCGGGCATCGAGCTGCTCCACAGCCGTGGCTGCGCTGGTGCCGTACGGGGCGAAGTACCGCGCCAGCGTCGGGTAGAAACTGCCTGTCACCTGCGGCGTGGCGAGAGCTTCGAGATCTCGGTCGGCCTCGCGCAGAGCGTCCTCGAAGGCAGCCGGTACCCACTCGAAGGCTTTGATCGGACTGGAGGGGTGAATCTTCACCAAGCGCGCGCGTACGAGCTCCCCGAGGAGCGAGACGGCCTTGTCCATGTCCGGGTGCAGTGGATCCGGCCAGGAATCGACGTCGGAGATGGGCGAGGTGGACGGCGCGTACCGCAGTAGCGCCAGTGTCGCGACCATCTGCCGGACCGAGGCACCGGGTAGGGCATCGCCGTCCGAAGGGAAGACAGCCGGGTATCTGTTCTCGATGACATCCTGCTGGCTCCGCTGCCACTGGGCACGCGCGTCGGTGACGACTTGCTGGGCCTGAGCCTGCGCCTTCGCCGCCTCCCGCTTGGCCTTGCGGGTGGGGTCGATGACGAGCCGAATGGCAGCCTGGAGCGAGTCGGTGCACTCGACACACGCCGGATCCACGCCATCGCAGACCTGCTGGAAGGCGGTACGGGAGGTGAGGCTGAGCGGGCCATCGCATTTCGGGCACTGCTGGCCCGGCACGACGGCTCGCACGCCGGCAGCGGCGACGGCGTAGATCTGACGGCCCCAGCCTGCGACGTCGATGTCCTTGGTCTTCTCGCACCACACCGGCGTGCCGTACTCATCGGCGAACCCGGCCAGCGCCCAGTAGCGTTCACCGATGGCCACGAGCTCCGGATCGGCACCGTCGACGGGGACTACGGCGGGAATCAGCGTGGAGAGGTCGACGACGGATGGCTGGGGGCCAGGAAGGTCGGTCACGGAAAACACTCTAGGTGTCGAGGCCGACGCGCTCGCTGGCTTCGGAGTCGCCGCCCACTGCGTCCGCCCGCCGGAGCGGCGCTCCGGCGGGCGGACCGATCGGCTACTGGTGGGTGCCGCCCGCGCCGGGCCGAAGCAGCAGGGCGAAGACGGAGGCGACCGCGTTGAGGCTGTTGAAGGTGACGCCGCCGTAGGTGACGGCCGCCGGGTGCTGTCCGTGGGCGGTCTCGTTGGCCCAGTTCGACACCCGGCTCCACCGGTTCTCCAGGGTGACCTCGTTGGTGGTGAGGGTGGCCGCGCCCCCGCTCCTGAGCCCGGCCGAGACGGTGTTGGCCAAGGGGATCTGCCTGGCCGCCTCGGCGGTCGCGCCGATCAGCCGGATCAGTGAGGTGGCGGCGGCCGCGTTGTTGCCGGCGCTCGGGTTGTAGGTGGCCAGCGTCTCGATGTCCGCGCTGAGGAAGTCCGTGCTGTACCTGAGGGTCGAACGGTCCACCTGCGAGGTCGACCCGAGGCTGTGGTCCCCGGTGTAGTTGCCGTCGAAGGCGAGGGTGGTGATCTGGGTCGCGTTGATCTGGCCGGTCAGGTTGTAGTCGCTGAACTGGAACACCTGGTTGGACCCGGTCACGCCGAAGCCTCGCAGGTAGAGGTTGGCACGGGTGTAGTAGAGGGTGACCCGGTGGCCGTCCATCGAGCTGATGTTGACGGCGATGATGCCGTCGTTGTTGACGGGGTAGGTCATGGGCACGCCGGGGTTGCCGATCCGCTCCTGGGTGGCCGCCGCGCGGAGCTGGCCGAGCATGGTCACGTAGGCGGCGTAGGCGCGGTTGTCCCGGAACAGCTGCCAGGTGATGCGGTTCGTGACGGCGTCGTTGACGGGCGTGGCGACGTCGGCGGCCGGGGCGGTGGCGGCCGGGGCGGGTTCGACGAGGGGCGCGGCGGCAGCGGAGGCCACGGGGACGAGGAGGGCGGTGGCGGTGGCCAGGGTGAGGAGGGGCGCGAGGCGACGGCGGGTCATCGGTGGTGCTTCCTGTCGGTGGTAGGGGTGGGGACGGTCTGTCGGTCAGTTCACGGTGAAGGTGACCGTGGCGTTGTCGCCGGAGCCGCCGGAACGGACGCAGGTGTGCTTGGTCGGGGCGTTGCAGCTGTAGGAGTTGGACCCGGAGAAGGGGTTGTCCCAGCTGATGGAGACCGTGCCGACGCCGGCCATGACGTAGCTGGCGTGGCCTTCGGTACCGGTCATGAAGCCGTCCGACTCGCTCTGCCAGAACGCGTGGCCCGAGGGGTTGATCAGGGACGGGGGCATCAGGGTGTGCGCGCCCGTGCTGGTGTTGCGGACCGTCCAGATGCCGTGGTCGAGTCCCGCGTCGGTTCGGCCGAGGATCTGGCCGCTGTTGTTGATCAGGTTGACCCTGGTGCTGCGGGAGGCCGCGCGGGAGACGGGCGGGGTCTCGGCGGCGAGCGCGGCGGTCCGGGCGCCGTTCGTCGGGCTGAGCGTGAAGGTGACGGAGGCGTTGTTGCCGCTGCCGCCGGACGTGGCGCACTTGTAGTGGGCGGGGTCGGAGGTAGTGCAGGAGTAGGTGTTGCTGCCGGAGAAGGGGTTGTTCCAGGCGACGGTGACGTTGAGGACGGCGGAGCCCTGGAAGTTCACGCCCGTGTACCTGGCCTCGCCCTGGGTGCCGGTCATGAAGCCGCAGGAGTGGCTGCCCCAGGAGGAGGTGTGGTCGTACGGGATGGAGCTCGGCGGAATGTTGTTGTTGTTGTCCCAGCAGCCGTGGGAGAGCGAGGTGCCGGCGAGCTGCAGGTTGAGTTTGGTGGTGTTGACGAGGGACACCGCGGTGGAGCGGGCGGACGAGAGCTCTCGGGGCGGCTCGGCGGTGGCGGCCTGGGCGGAGCCGGCGGTGGCGAGCACGGTGGCGCCCATCAGGAGGGTGGCGGCGGCAGTGCCGGCGAGCCGGGCGGTGCGGCGCAGGGTGGTGTTCTCGGTCATGGGGAGGCGTCGGCCTTTCGTGAGGGGAGGGGACGGGGGCTGCCCGGGCGGGGTGGGGCGGTGACCGATTACTGGAAGTAGAGCCGGTAGGCGGTGCTGCCCGTGATGGGGTCGCAGACGTAGCCGTTGTAGAGACCGAGTCCGATGGCCAGCGATCCGGCGCTGGTGCAGGCGCGGTAGTTGGCGTACTTGCCGCCGTAGACGCCGGCGACCGCGGCGACGCGGGGCTCCGGGGAGTGGCCGGTGGCGGCGTGGGCGGCCGTCGTGGTGCCCGCCAGAGCGGCGGTCATCAGGGCCGTGGCGATGATGCGGTGGCGCAAGGGTGTTCTCCTTCGAATTCGAGGCGACGGGGAGCGGGCGCGTCCGTTTTTTGGCATAGGCATGACAGTGATGCCGCCGGGCGTGTGCCTGCTCCTGGTACGGCTGGCTTCCGGTGTGACGTTCCGGGGCTGGTTCCCACCCGCCCAACCGGCAGCGGATGGCGCCCGCTGCCCCTGCCCCGGCGGAGCCCGAGGGCTCAGACGTGGCAGTGTCCGTGGGGGAGGCCGTCTCCCCATGCGGTGGTCCGGCAGGGGAAGAAGGGCTTGGTCGCCGCGTCATGGGTCGCCGCGTCCTGGGTCGCCGTGGCCCCGTCCGTCGAGGCGGTGGTTGCCGCTGCGGCCGTACCGCTGACCGCCGCCGCAGCCGTACCGGCGCCGGCCAGGCTGGCCAGCGCCAACCCCAGTACCGCCGCGGCCGTCCGCCGTGCAAACCTCTTCTCCACGGAATGCTCCTTCCTCACAGCTCTGTGACCTGCACTGCGTCGACCGCCGCCCGGTGCGGCCGCCGACAGGAAGAAGATTCGCAGAGCGGATGAGGCCGCCGGGAGATGTGATACGTCTCATCAACACGCCATGCACGTTCAGGAGGTATGCGGTGCGCCTCACCGAGGAGGCCCAGAGGCTCTACCACTGGGCGCTGATCAACGACCCGGTGACCGAGAGCTCGCGCGCCCAGGCCGCCGCCGGGACCGAACTCGACGAGGACACCTGCCGGGTGGCGTTCGAGGCCCTGATCGACGCCGGCCTGCTCGAGGCGGTCGGTACCCCGGGCGGGACCGTCTGGCAGGCTCAGAGCCCGCAGGCCGCCGGTGCCAGGCAACTGGCCGAGGGCGAGTCCGCCCTGCGCGGGCAGGAGGACGCGCTACGGGAGCGGGCGGACGAACTGTGCCGCGAACGCGAGCGGCTCCAGGCGGCGCGCGAGCAGTACGCCGCTCTGATGCCCATCTTCCTGCAGAGCCGTCAACTCTCCCACCCGCACGACGTGATCGGCCTGCTCACCGACAAGGTCGCGGTGCGCGCCATGCTCGTCGAGGCCGTCGACGCCGCCCGCGACGAGGTGCTGGTCACCAAGCCCGGCGGCGCCTTCCCGCCCGCCGCGATGCGCGAGGCCCTGCCGCGCGACCTGGCCCTCCTCGCCTCCGGCGTACAGATGCGCAACCTCTACCAGCACGCCACCCGCTACGACCAGCCCACCCGGGCCAACGCCGAAGCGCTCATGGCCGCCGGGGCCGAGATCCGCACCCTCACCGAGGTGCTGCCGCAGATGATCGTCGTCGACCGCGAACTGGCCTTCCTGCCCGCCGTCGGCAGCGGTGCCCTCATCGTCCGGGAGCCCTCCCTGCTCGCCTTCCTGATCGCCTCCTTCGAGCGCGACTGGGGCAACGCCGCGCCGTTCTCCGTCGGCCCGCTGGCCGCCCACGACGTCTCCGAGGACCTCAAGCAGACGATCATCCAGCAGCTGTCCAACGGCTTGAAGGACGAGGCGATCGCCCGCCGCCTCGGCGTCTCGCTGCGCACCTGCCGACGGCACGTCTCCGAACTGCTGGAGTCCCTGGGCGCGACCAGCCGCTTCCAGGCGGGCGTCATGGCCGAACGCCTGCGGGCGGCCGCCGCCCTCGACTCTCCCACCCCGGCGGCCGCCGCCCCCGGGGCCCGCTGCGAGGAGTGCGGCACCTCCCTGCCCCCGGCCGCCTCCACCGGGCGCCGCCGCCGGCACTGCTCGGCGCGTTGCCGCTCCCGCGCCCATCGGGCCCGACAGCAGTCCGCCGGGCCGTGACGAAACCCGCCGCCCCCGTGACGAAACGCCATGCACGGCGTCCTGCTGTCCCATGACGCGCAAATCCGGAAATCCGGCGCATACCCGGGTGATCCCACCCGCCGCACGGTGATGCAACGGAACGAAACCTTCGCAACTCGGCTGCTGTGTCGCGCTGTCGCCAAGCGGCTGAATCCTTTCCGGGCCCGGGGCGGCCCGGCGATCAGGAATGACGAGCAAGTGTTCACGCGACTGGAGCCTTCGGTCTCCTTGCCGTCCTCGCTCAGCCGGGGCCGTCCGACTGGCGGATGCTCTCGCAGGTCGTGGCACCATCGAAGTCAGGCAGGGCGCCCGGATGCCGGCCTCCGGCTGGACGGATCCGGCACGTGCCGGATCCGTGCCAGAACGGGTGGAGAACGGCGGGCAGCGGCGGTCTGTGCCGGGCGTCCGAAGGGGCGGATGCGCTGGTATCGGTGCAGGTCGGGAGCGCTTCTGGGCTCGAAGGCCCAAAGCTTCCCAGGCTTGGAGCGCGAGTTCGATTCTCGTCGCCCGCTCCAGCAGCGAGCCCCAGGTCACCGACCTGGGGCTTCTTCGTTGTCCGGTGGATTCCGGGGGTCGTCTCGGTGGCCGAGAAGGCGGGCCGGAACGGCGGCGCGGCCGGGTGGTCGGCCGCTAGGGTGCGGCCACCAGTGTTTCCCGGGGTCAGCGCCGACCTCCGGTTTCCTCCGCCCGCTGTTCGGCGGGCGTCGAGCAGGAGGTTCCGGCCATGGCACGCCCCACCCACGTGTACCTCGCGGGCATCGGCAACTCCCTTGCCCCGCACTGGCAGTACCGCTGGCACGCGGCCGACCCCGGCGGTGTCTGGGTCGAGCACGCCTCCTGGGAGGAGCCGGTCCGCACCGACTGGGTGGCCGACCTGGATGCCGCGCTGCGGGCGGTCGCCGGGCCGAAGTTGCTGGTCGCGCACAGCCTGGGCTGCGCCACCGTGGTCGAGTGGGCCGCCGAGCACGCCGACCCGGGGATCGTCGGCGCGCTGCTGGTCGCCGCCCCGGACCCGCACGGCCCGGCCTTCCCCGCCGACGCGACCGGTTTCGACCGGCCGAGCCCGGCCCCGCTGCCGTTCCGCACCGTCCTGGCGGCCAGCCGCGACGACCCGTACGCCGCCTTCGGGTACGCGGAGGCGACCGCCGCCGCGCTCGGTGCGGAGCTGGTCGACCTCGGCCCGCTCGGCCACGTCAACGCGGCCTCCGGGCTGGGCGACTGGCCGCAGGGCCGGGAACTGCTCGCCCGGCTGCTGTCGCCGCCGAGAGCCTGACGGGTCGTCAGTCCTGTTGCCGGGCAAGGGTTTCGGCGGCGTGCGGCAGCAGGAACGGGAGCAGGCCGCGGTGCAGCAGCGCGGCGTGCCAGGCGGCCCGGGCGGCGCTGAGGCGTTCGTCCTGGAGCTGGGCGGTGCCGGTGGTGCGGGCGGCGGTGAGCAGCAGCCCGAGCAGGCCGATCAGGGCACTGGTGACGGTGAGGGCGACGCTGGTCCAGGCGGCGGTGCGCAGCGGCCCGGCCAGGCCGTCGTGCGGGCGGGACAGGCCGATGACGCTGCCGAGCAGGAAGAACACGGCGGCGGCGCTGCCGGTGACGACCGGCACGACCAGGGCGAGGGCGCCGAACCAGCCGGACAGCCGGTCGCGGCCCCCGGCCCGGTCGGCCTGTTCGGCTGCCTCGCGCAGCCGGCGGTAGGCCAGGTGCTCGGCCTCGGCGGCGGCCAGGATCTGCGGGGCCCGGCTGCGGGCCAGCGCCCGCAGCCGGACGGCGCGGCCGGGGTCGCCGGCCAGGGCGGCGCGCATGGCGGGGTCGGCGAGCGCCCGGCCGAGGGCGTACTCGAAGTCGGCCCGGTCCTGCGGGTCGGCGCCGCCGCTGTGGTGCGGGTCCATCGCTGCTGTCCTCCGGGGTGGAGCGCCGGTCAGCCGAAGGTGAGGTCGGCGCAGGCGTCGTCGTCGGCGGAGCGGGCCTGGCTGACGCTGCTGGGCAGCGGGCCGGTGGGGACGGCCGGGGTGGCGGCGCCGCCGTGGCCGGCCGCGTAGTCGGCGCCCAGCACGAGGGAGATCCCGGCCTGGCCGGCGGGCTCCAGGGTGGCGCCGGGGAACAGCGCGGCGACCTTCTCGGCGGCGGCCTTCTGCCCGCTGCCGTACTCGACGGTGGTGGTGGCGTGGTTGCGGGTGGCGGCGTTGGAGCGGCCGGTGACGGTGAAGCCGGCCCGCTCCAGGGCGTCGGCGGCGGGGCCGGTCAGCCCGTTGGCGGCGGTGCCGTTGTAGACGGCGACCTTGACGCCGCTGCCGTCGACGGCGGCCGGGGCGCTGGTGGTGGCGGCTGCGGGGCTCGGGGCGGCGGGTGCGGTGGGTGCGGTCTCCTGGCCGTCCAGGGTGCGGTCGGCCTTGAGCGCGGCCCACAGCTGGTCGGCGTCGGGGTGCACGATGGCGACCCGCTCGCCCTGGTAGCGCCAGGGCACGGTGAGGAACTTGATGTCGTGCAGGTCGACGTCCTTGAGCGACATCGCGAAGTCGATCAGTTTCTGCGCCGAGCCCAGGCCCTCGTCCACGGTGAGCGCCTTGGTGGCGGCGTCGGCCAGCGGCAGCAGCGCGGCCGGGTTCATGCCCTGCGCCTTGACCTGCTTGATCAGCGAGGAGAGGAAGGCCTGCTGGCGCTTGGTGCGGCCGATGTCGGAGCCGTCGCCGAGGCCGTGCCGGATGCGCACGTAGTCGAGGGCCTGCTGCCCGGCGATGCTCTGGTGGCCGGCCTTGAACAGCTCCTTGCCGCGGTGGCCCAGGTTGGGGTTGAGGTCGCCCTCGTACACGGCCTTGGGGAGGCAGACGTCGACGCCGCCGACCGCCTTGGTCATGTCGGCGAAGCCCTGGAAGTTGACCACCATGGTGTGGTCGATCCGCAGCCCGGTGAGCTTCTCCACGGTGTTCTGGGTGCAGGCGGGGTTGCCCTGGTCGGTGTCGCCGACCGAGAAGGCGCTGTTGAACATGACGCCGGTCTGCGGCTTGGTCCAGTTCTTGTTCGGCAGTATGCAGGGCGGGATGTCGACCAGGGAGTCGCGCGGGATCGACACCCCGACGGCGTGCCGGTGGTCGGCGTAGACGTGCAGCAGGATCGCGGTGTCGGAGCGGGCGCCGCCGTCCTGGCCGCCGCCGAGGTCCCGGTTGCCGCCGGCCCGCGAGTCGGAGCCGATCAGCAGCAGGTTCACCGGGGTGCGGCCCTGGGCGTCGGCGGCGCCGGCCGCGGGGCGGTCCTTGCTGAGGCCGTCCTGGCCGAAGGTGCTCAGGTTGCCGTTGAGCCGGTAGTAGACCAGCCCGGTGCCGAGCACGGCCAGCGAGACCACGCCGGCGGTGCTCCACAGCAGGATCCGGCGGAGGCGGCGGCCCCGGGTGGGCGGGGCGCCGCGGCCCCGTGCCCTGCGTGCAGACATGACGTCCCCTCACCCGGTGGCCCGCGCTGATCTTCTACAGTGCTGTAGAGGTTCAGCGAAGCATACAAATCCGGTCGAGTGAAGTCACACCCGCTCCCGGGGCGCCGGAGCACGCCGACCGCGCGGAGGCGCCGCCCGGAAACGCCGTCCCGAGACGCGGCCCGGGAACGCCGACCGCCCGCCCGGAGCGGTTCCGGACGGGCGGTCGGGGCGGACGGGTCTCAGTGCGCGCGCAGCAGGCCGAGGTGGACGACGGTGGCCTGGGCCGGGTCCAGCGCGGCGTCGCGGCGGTGGCGGCGGGCCTCGGCGGACTCGGCCCGCTCCAGGGCCTCGCGGCGGGCGTCCTCCGCGGCGGCGGCGTCCACGATGAACAGGTGGCGGCCGGAGCGGACCTCGTTGGCGTGGGGTATCTCGACGCACCAGCGATGACGGCTCTGGGTGGCGTTCATCGGCCTTCCTCTCCCGGCGCGTGCTTCGACCGGTACCTGAGGTACTGCTGCTGCCGTAGACCATAGGTATAGGCCAATTAGTCCGTCAAGAGGCGGAGCGGACCCTCGAATAATCCGTTCAACGGCGAAAATGGACCGGTGGTCCGCTACCGTTGCCGTCCATGACCGCCCCCGCCCCGGCCCCCTCGGCCCGCCGCCTGCGCACCCGGGCCACCCTGCTCGCCGTCCTCGGCGAGCACGGCACGCTCAGCCGCGCCGAGCTCAGCCGGCTCACCGGGCTCTCCCGCTCCGCCGTCGGCAGCGCCGTCACCGACCTGCTCGGCGAGGGACTGGTCAGCGAGACCAGCACCGAGGCCGCCGGCCGCGGCCGCCGCGCCACCGCCGTCACCCTGCGCCGCGCCCACGCCCTGGTGCTCGCCCTCGACTTCGGCCACACCCACGTCACCGCCGCCGTCGCCGACACCGCCGGCACCGTGCTCGGCGAGGCCACCGCCCACCTCGACGTCGACAACCACCCGCGCGAGGTGCTGGCGGCCGCCGAGACCCTGGCCCGGCAGGCCCTGGCCGTCGCCGGCCACCCCCTCGACGCGATCGGCGCGATCGCCGCCGGCATCCCCGGCGCCCTCGACACCCGCACCAACGTGGTCCGCGCCCCCTCCACGCTCTCCCAGTGGATCGGCATGGACCCCGCCGCCGAACTCGGCCGGGTCTTCGGCCGCCCCGTCACCGTCGGCAACGACGCCGAGATGGGCGCCCGCGGCGAACGCGCCTACGGCACCGGCCGCACCGTCAACGACCTGGTCTACGTCAAGGCGTCCACCGGCATCGGCGCCGGACTGCTGCTCGACGGCCGGATCTACCGCGGCGCCAGCGGCATCTCCGGCGAGATCGGCCACATCCAGCTCCCCGACACCGGCACCTGGTGCCGCTGCGGCAACCGCGGCTGCCTGGAGTCCGTCGCCTCGATCGTCGAGGTCCGCCGCCGCCTCGCCCACGTGCTCGCCCCCGGCGCCCGCCCCGGCGTCCCGGTCGACCTCCCGCCGCTCGCCGAACTCGCCGACGTCCCCGCCGCCGCCCGCGTCATCGGCGAGGCCGGCCGCACCATCGGCCGGGTCCTCGCCGACCTGGTCAACTGCCTCAACCCCGCCGCCATCGTGATCGGCGGCGAACTCGGCCAGGCCGGCGCCCCGCTGGTCAACGGCATCCGCGAATCCGTCGACCGGCACGCCCAGCCCGCCGTCGCCGAGGCCGTCGAGATCCGCGCCAGCCGCCTCGGCCTGCGCTCCGAGCTCTACGGCGCGATCGACGCCGCGGTGGCGGCCGCGACCACCGCCTGACCCACCGCCTGACCCAGCGTCAGGACAGGCTCCGGGCCCGGGCCGCGAGGTGGCGGCGCTCCGGCAGGCTCGGGGCCAGCGCCGCCGCCCGGGAGAACGCCTCCGCCGCCGCCACCCGGTCGCCGTCCCGGGCCAGCAGCTCCGCCCGGACCGCGTGGAACCGGTGATGGCGCACCAACTCCGGCTCCAGCACGTCGAGTTCCTTCAACGCCGGGCCCGCGCCGCAGACCTCCGCCAGCGCCACCACCCGGCCCAGCGCCGGCATCGGACCGGGCGCCACCCGCAGCAGCAGGTCGTACAGCGCCAGGATCTGCGGCCAGTCCGTCGCCGCCACGCTCGGCGCCTCGTCGTGCAGCGCCGCGATCGCCGCCTGCAACTGGTACGGCCCGACCCGGCCGGCCGGCAGCGCCCGCTCCACCAGCGCCACCCCCTCCGCGACCATCGCCGCGTCCCAGCGCGAACGGTCCTGCTCCGGCAGCGGCACCAGCTCCCCGTCCGGGCCGGTCCGGGCCGGCCGCCGGGCGTCCGTCAGCAGCATCAGCGCCAGCAGCCCCATCACCTCCGCGTCCCGCGGCAGCAACCGGTGCAGCAGCCGGGCCAGCCGGATCGCCTCCGCCGACAGCCGCACCGAGGTCAGCTCCCCGCCCGCCGTCGCCGTGTAGCCCTCGTTGAACACCAGGTACAGCACCTGCAGCACCTCGCGCAGCCGCCCGTCCGCGTCCGCCGCCGCCGGCAGCGCGAACGGCAGCCCCGAGGAGCGGATCGTCAGCTTCGCCCGGCTGATCCTCCCCCAGCCTTCGGCCGGGGGGTGCCCCCTTCGCCATCGTCGCCTCCGGCACCAGGAACGCCGCCGCGATCTGCGCCGTGCTCAGACCGCCCACCGCGCGCAGCGTCAGCGCGATCCGGCTCGGCGCCGTCAGCGCCGGGTGGCAGCACAGGAACAGCAGCGCCAGCGAGTCGTCCCGGTCCCCCTCCGGACCCGCGTCCGCGGCCCGGCCCAGCAGCTCCGACTGCGGCGTCGCCAGGAACAGCCGCTCCTCCCGCTCCCGCCGGGCCCGGTCCGCCCGCACCAGGTCCACCAGCCGCCGCGAGGCCACCGTCACCAGCCAGCCCCGCGGATTCTCCGGCCGCCCCTGCGCCGGCCACTGCTGCGCCGCCGCCAGCAGCGCCTCCTGCACCGCGTCCTCGCAGGCGTCGAACGCCCCGCCGTGACGGCGCAGCAACGCCGCCAGGACCTGCGGCGCCAGCTCGCGCAGCAGGTCCTGGTCGGCGACGGGGAGCCCCCCGCTCACTTGGCCTCGTGCAGGATCGGCCACAGCTCCACCGGCTCGCGGTCGGCCCACGGCATGTCCGCCGCGATCTCCAGCGCCCGCGCCTCGTCCTCGCAGTCCAGCAGGTAGAAGCTGGCCATGTACTCCTTGGTCTCCAGGTACGGCCCGTCACTCACCACGGGCAGCCCCTCCTCCCGCCGCACCAGCCGGCTCACCGCCGCGTCCCCCAGCCCGTATGCACCGATCAGCTCACCGCTCTCCTGGTACCGCTTGTTGAACGCGTCCTGCCGCGCGATCGCCTCGGTCCAGTTCTCGTTCGACAGCGACGCCCACTTCTCCTGGTTGCCGTACGTCATCAGGAGGTACTTCACGGGGACCACTTCCTTCGTTGCGCCATGTGTGTGTGCTTGCGTCCGGTGGTCGGAGCAGGGCGGGCCGTTCTCTACACGCCGCCGAAGAATTCTCGGAAATATTTCCCGCCCCCACATCCCCGCAGCTCAAAGCACCCGTAACGCCCCGCCACTCCCGCCTTCGGCGCCCGGGGACGACCTGTTCGGCGTGTCCGCCGGTGTGCTCCGCCGCTTCGGGGCGCGCAGCGCACCCCGCCTTCGGCGCCCGGGGGCGGCCTGTCCGGTGGGCCTTCTTCTCGGCTTGCCCTTCCCGGCCGCGCGCAGCGCCGTTCTTCCTGTCCCCTTCCCGGCCGCGTGCAGCGCCCCCGCGGGCTGCGCGCGGTGGGGCCGGGGGTCAGGCGGTGGGCGGGGTCCAGATGTACGGGGTGGTGGTCGTGACGGGGTGCATGCCGAGGCGGCGGAGGATGGGGGTGCTGTCGGGGGAGGCGTCGACCTGGAGGTGGGTGATGCCGTGGTCGAGGGCCCAGCGGGCGCGGTGGGCGACCAGGGCGCGGTAGATGCCGCGGCCGCGCCAGGCGGCGAGCGTGGAGCCGCCCCAGAGGCCGCCGAAGGTGGAGTCCGGGGTGCGGGTGAGCCACGCGGCGGAGACCACCTCGGGATCGGTCGGGACGTCGGTCTCGGCGACCAGGACGAGGAAGTCGTCGCTGCCGGTGGCCCGGGTGGTCAGGTCCTCGGCGAGCCAGCTCCAGTCCTCGCCCCAGACCTCGGTCTCCATCGCGGCGATCCGCCGCATGTCCGCGGGGGAGGTGGTGCGCCGGATGACGACGCCCTCGGGGGAGCGGGTGGGGGTGGCGAGTTCGGCGGCCAGGCCGATCAGGACGGTCTCCGGCTCCTCGGCGGTGAACCCGGCCGCGAGCAGCCGCTCGGGGAGTTCGGCGGGGAGGTCGTGGCCGCGGGTCTTCCACTCGAAGGCTTCGCCGCGGGCGCCGAAGAACGCGCACTGGCGGGCGATCAGCCGGTCCAGTTCCGCGCCGTCCAGGCCGAGGTCGGCGGTGGGGGAGGTGACGAAGCCGCGGAAGCCGCCGTGGCTGCGCAGCAGGGGGCCGTCGGTGTCGTGGGTCTCGCCGTCGCCGGCGCGGCCGAGGCCGCGCATGTTCGCGTCGTAGGCCGCCAGCAGGGCGGTGATCTGTTCGGTCATCGGACGAGCTTAACGATCTTGGCGGGTGCCGCGCCGGGGTTCCGGCGTCCGGAGGGCTGGCCTTGACGCCGGGGTGAAGGTCTACCGTCGTCGGCATGCGGATCGGCGAGCTGGCACAGCGGGCGGGGACCACCACGCGGGCGCTGCGGTACTACGAGTCGCGGGGGCTGCTGCCCGCGCGGCGCGGCGGGAACGGGTACCGGGCGTACGACGAGGAGGACCTGCGGCTGCTGCGGCAGATCCGGATGCTGCAGGACTTCGGGTTCGAACTGGAGGAGACCCGGCCGTTCGTGGAGTGCCTGCGGGCCGGGCACCCGGCGGGCGACTCCTGCCCGGCCTCGCTGGAGGTGTACCGGGCGAAGCTGGCCGAACTGGACGCCATGGTGGCCAGGTTGGGCGAGGTCCGGGACCAGGTGGCGGTGCAGCTGGCGCAGGCCGAGGCGGCCCGCGACGCGCTGGCCGCGGTGGACGCGGAGCCCCGCTGCGAGCTGGCCCGCCCGCCGGAGCCACCGCCGCGGTCACGGCCGCGGTCACAGCCGGAGCCGCAGCCGGAGCCGCAGCCGGAACCGACATCGGAGTGACGAGCGAGAGGGAGGACGCCGTGGGTGGCGTGCGGAGTGTGACGGACCGGGACTTCGCGGGCGAGGTGCTGGCGGCCGAGGGGCCGGTGCTGGTGAAGTTCACCGCCGACTGGTGCCCGCCGTGCCGGATGATCGCGCCGGTGCTGGCGGAGCTGGCCGTCGAGCAGGAGGGACGGCTGAAGATCGTCTCGCTGGACGTGGACGCGAACCCGGAGACCCAGGCCGCGTACGGGGTGCTGTCGATGCCGACGCTGATGGTGTTCAAGGACGGCGAGCCGGTGCGCTCGCTGGTGGGGGCGCGGGCGAAGGCGCGGCTGCTGCGGGAGCTGGACGACCTGCTGGAGGAGGGGCGGCAGTAACGGGGAGAACGGGGAGAGGTGCGTCACAGGGCGGGGGAACGCTGGAGCCGAAGGGCGTGCGAGTTGTAAAGTGCAACCGAGAGATAGTTGTACTTGCCAACCATGGAGCTGTGATGCCCTCGCCGTCCGCGGTCTCCCGCCCCGCCCTGCGGCACGTCCTCACCCACCTGGTCACACCGCTGCTGATGTGCCTCGGCATGGGGATCGCCTACCTCGCCGCCTTCCACGCCCCCGCCCCGCACCACCTCAAGGTGGCCGTCGTCGGGTCGGCCCCGCAGAGCCAGCTGCTCGCGCAGACTCTGAAGGACCGGGCCGGGGACGGACTGGACGTCACCACCCTGCCCGACGCCGACGCCGCCCGGCAGCGGCTGCTCGACCGCGACCTGGTCGCCGCCTACCTGCCCGACGCCGCCGCCCCGACCCTGCTGGTCGCCACCGCGAGCTCGGAGACCTCGGCCACCGCCGCCGAGAAGGTGTTCACCCAGGTCGCCGCGCACCAGGGCAAGCCGCTCGCCGTCCAGGAGCTGACCCCGCTGCCGGCCGGCGACCCCACCGGGCAGGGCCTGTTCTTCCTGCTGGTGGCGCTCAGCATCGGCTCGTACGGCTCGGTCGCGGTGCTCGGCGCGGCCGGCGCCGCCCTCCCGATGCGCCTGCGCGCGCTGCTCGGCCTCGGCGTCGCCCTGGTGGTCAGCCTGATCGGCGCGGCGCTCGCCGGACCGGTGTTCCACCTGGTGACGCACGGCCTGTTCGGCGTCTGGGCGATGTCCTGGCTGTACGCGAGCGGCATCGTGCTGATCGGCACCGCCCTGCACGGCTTCCTCGGCCGCTGGACCACGCTCACCATGATGGCGCTGTTCGTGATGCTCAACTTCACCAGCTCCGGCGGCATCTTCGAACCCGCCCTGCAGAACGGCTTCTTCGGCTCCCTGCACGCCTTCTGGAACGGCGCGGGCTTCCTGGAGGGCGTCCGCGACCACGTGTACTTCGGCGGCCGGGCCGGGTTCGGCGGCCACCTCGCCACCCTGTTCGCCTGGCTGGCGGCCGGTGCCGCCCTGCTGCCGCTCGCCGCCCGGCACGAACGCCGCCGGGCCGGGACGCCCGCGGCCGCCGTCCCCGTGCCGGAACGTGCCGAGCAGGAGGAGATCGAGGAGGCGGTCGGCGTCTGAGGGCGGCTGCCCCTACCGTGGTCGGCAACACCGCACGACGAAGGAGCCACCGCCATGCCCGACCGCGACGCCGCGCTGGACACCATCCAGCGGGAGCTCACCGCGTTCGCCCGCCGGGCCCGCCACAAGGCAGCCCAGCTGCACCCCGAGCTCTCGCTGGTCACCTACAGCATGCTCGACCTGGTGAAGGAGCGCGGCTCCTGCCGGGCCGCCGACCTGGCCTCGCACTTCATGCTCGACAAGTCCACCGTCAGCCGGCAGGTCGGCGCGCTGGAGAAGCTCGGCCTGCTCGGCCGCGAGGCCGACCCCGACGACCAGCGCGGCCAGCTGCTGCGGCTGACCGGCGCGGGCGAGCAGCTGCTCGCCGAGGCGTACGAGCAGCGCCGACGGGCCTTCACCGACCGCTTCACCTCCTGGGGCGACGAGGACCTGGCCCGGTTCGCCGCCTACCTGATCCGCTACGGCGAGTCCGAGTAACCGCCGTCCGGCACGGCTGCCAGGATGGCGGCCATGCCCACCATGACCGAGCCCGAGTGGCGCGCGTTCCTCGCCCACGGCACCCGTACCGGCAAGCTGGCCACCACCCGCGCCGACGGCCGCCCGCACATCGCCCCGATCTGGTTCCTGCTGGACGGCGAGGACATCGTCTTCAACACCGGCCGCGACACCGTCAAGGGCCGCACCCTGGCCCGGGACGGCCGCGCCGCGCTCTGCGTCGACGACGACCGGCCGCCGTTCGCCTTCGTCCTGGTCGAGGGCGAGGCCACCCTGAGCGAGGACCTCGCCGAGGTCCGGGCCTGGGCCGGCCGGATCGCCGCCCGCTACATGGGCGAGGACCGCGCCGAGGAGTACGCCGCCCGCAACGGCGTCCCCGGCGAACTCCTCGTCCGGCTGCGGATCGGCAAGGTGATCGCGCAGGGCGGCGTCGCGGACTGACCCGGAAACCCGGCTCGACCCGGAAACCCGGCTTGACCCTCACGCCGCGTCAGGCCGCAGGCTGGTGCCCACAGCGAACGGCGGGAAGGAGGACGCGATGAACGACGACGCGACGGACGACGACACCGGATACACGGTGGGACGGCTGGCCCGGATCGCCGGCGTCACGGTGCGCACCCTGCACCACTACGACGGCATCGGACTGCTGTCGCCCACTGGCCGCACCCCGGCCGGGTACCGGCGCTACAGCGAGGCCGAACTGGACCGGCTGCAGCAGATCCTGTTCTACCGCGAACTCGGCTTCCCGCTGGAGGAGATCGCGGCGATCCTGGACGACCGGTCGGTCGGACCGTCCGAGCACCTGCGCCGGCAGCGCCAGCTGATCGGCGACCGGATCCGGAAGCTGGAGGACCTCGCCGCGGCGGTCGAGAGAGCGATGGAGGCAAGGACGTTGGGCATTCAGCTGACCCCGGAGGAGAAGTTCGAGGTGTTCGGCAAGGACTACCGGGAGGAGTGGGAGGACGAGGCCGAGCAGCGCTGGGGCGAGACCGACGCCTGGAAGCAGTCCCAGGCCCGGACGGCCCGCTACACCAAGGCGGACTGGGAGCGGATCAAGGCCGAGGCCGACGGCATCAACGACGCCCTGGTGGCGGCGTTCACCGCCGGCTCCGCGCCGGACAGCGAGCAGGCGATGGCGATCGCCGAGCAGCACCGCGCGCACATCGGCCTGAACTTCTACGACTGCGCCCCGCAGATGCACCGCTGCCTCGGCGACATGTACGTCGCCGACCCGCGGTTCACCGAGACGTACGAGAAGCTCGCCCCGGGCCTCGCCCCGTGGCTGCGGGACGCGATCCACGCCAATGCCGACCGCCTGGAGCGCGAAGCCAACTCCTGAAGAACATGTAGTAGTTGACGGTGTGTCAGGCGGCCCGGCCGAAGGTCCGCCGGTAGGCGGTCGGCGAGGTGCGCATGGTGCGGCCGAAGTGGTGCCGGAAGGTCGCCGCGGACTCGAACCCGACGGCCGCGGCGATCTCCTCCACACTGCCCTCCGGCGACTCCAGCAGCGGCAGGCTGGCCGCGATCCGCTGGATCGCCACCCAGCGCATCGGGCTGACCCCGTTGCGGGCGGTGAAGTGCCGCAGGTACGAGCGGTCGGACATGCCGGCCGCCCGGGCCAGCAACTGCACGGTGAGCGGGCGGGCCAGGTGCTCCAGCGCCCAGCGCATCGACCGGGCCACCCCGTCCTCCGGCTCGTCCACCGGCCGGACCGCCGCCTCGATGAACTGGGCCTGCCCGCCGTCCCGGTGCGGCGGGACGACGAAGCGGCGGGCGACGGTGTTGGCGACCCGCGCGCCGTGGTCCTGCCGGACCAGGTGCAGGCAGAGGTCGATGCCGGCGGCGCTGCCCGCACTGGTCAGCACCTGGCCGTTGTCCACGTACAGCACGTCCGGGTCGACCCGGACCTCCGGGTGCCGGCGGCGCAGCAGCTCCGCGTACCGCCAGTGGGTGGTGGCGGGCAGGCCGTCGAGCAGTCCGGCGGCGGCCAGCGCGAAGGCGCCCGAGCAGATCGACACCAGCCGGGCGCCGCGGGCGTGCGCGGTGCGCAGCGCGGCGACCAGCGCGGGCGGCACGTCGCCGTACGGGTCGGGCACCCCGGCCACCACCACGGTGTCGGCGGCGGCGAGCTCCTCCAGGCCGTGACGGGGCGTCAGGGAGAAGCCGCCGACCGCCTCCAGCGGGTGGCCGGGGCGCTCCGCGCACACCCGGACGTCGTACCAGGGGGCGGCCAGCAGCCCGGCGAGCTCGGGCCGGGCGAGGGCGAACACCTCGACCACGACGCCGAGTTCGAACGGCGCCATACCGGCGAAGGCGTACACCGCGACGGTGTGCACGGGCGCCGGGCGCCTGCCGATGACGACGGGCACGGGCTGGGCCATGGCGCTGCTCCAGGGGCGGCCGGGGGCGGTTCGCCGCGAGTGTAGTGCCTCGGGCCGCCGGGGCGGTCCGGACGCGGCCCGGACGGCGGTCGGACGGCGATCGGACGGACGGATGCGCACGGACCGGGCCGGAGGCTGACCGGACGGGGGCGGAAAACCTTTGGAATCGGGCCGGGGCCTCCCGGGAGGATGGGGGAGTCACCCCGTCGAGGGCCGACCGTCCGTCCACCCCACCCAGCGCTGCGGAGCGTCGAATGTCCATGCCCAGCCGTGCCCGTTTCGAGAACAATGTCGCGTTCCCGGCCGCCCGTTCGGGCTGGGGCCGCCGCCACTGAACGCACCGGGCCCCCGCCGGCAGGCCGGACGGGGGCTCGGTGCGGACCGGCGGACGGACCGTCAGGAGGTCAGCGAGGCCATCCAGGCTTCGACCTCGTCGGCCTCGCGGGGCAGGGCCGCGGAGAGGTTCTCGTGGCCGTCGGCGGTGACCAGGATGTCGTCCTCGATCCGGACGCCGATGCCCCGGTACTCCTCCGGCACCGTCAGGTCGTCGGCCTGGAAGTACAGGCCGGGCTCGACGGTCAGCACCATGCCCGGCTCCAGCACCGCGTCCACGTAGTCCTCGCGGCGGGCGTGCGCGCAGTCGTGCACGTCGAGGCCGAGCATGTGGCCGGTGCCGTGCAGGGTCCAGCGGCGCTGCAGGCCCAGCTCCAGCACCTTCTCCAGGTCGTAGACCGAGTTGTCGATCAGGCCCCACTCCAGCAGGCGCGCGGCCAGCACCCGCTGGGCGGCCTTGTGGAAGTCCAGGTACTGGTTGCCCGGCTTGACCGCGGCGATGCCGGCCTCCTGGGCGTCGTACACCGCCTGGTAGATCTTCCGCTGCAGCGGGGTGAAGCGGCCGTTGATCGGCAGCGTGCGGGTCACGTCCGCGGTGTACAGGGTGTGCGTCTCCACGCCCGCGTCCAGCAGCAGCAGCTCGCCCGGGCGGACGTCGCCGTCGTTGCGGACCCAGTGCAGGGTGGTGGCGTGCGGGCCGGCCGCGGCGATCGAGCCGTAGCCGACGTCGTTGCCCTCGACCCGGGCGCGGCGCCAGAAGGTGCCCTCGATCCAGCGCTCCGAGGTGGCGACGGCCCGGTCCAGTTCGCGCACCACGTCGGTGAAGCCGAGCACGGTGGCGTCGCAGGCGGCGCGCAGCTCGCCGATCTCCCACTCGTCCTTGACCAGGCGCAGCCCGGACAGGAAGACCTTCAGCTCCTCGTCCTTCTCCGCGTCCAGTTGCTCGGCCAGCGCGGCCTCCAGGCCGGCGTCGTAGCCGCGCACCAGGCGGGTCGGGACGGTGGTCGCGGCCAGCTCCTCGGCGACGGTGCGGACGTCGCGCACCGGCAGGCCGTACAGCTGCTCGGACTCGGTGAGCGAGTGCCGGCGGCCGACCCACAGCTCGCCCTGGCCGCTCAGCCAGAACTCGCCGTTCTCCCGGTTCGAGCGCGGCAGCAGGTACAGCGCGAACGCGTGGCCGTCCTCGACCGGTTCGCCGACCAGTACCGCGTCCTCGGTCTGGTTGCCCGTCAGGTGCACGTACTCGCTGGCGGCGCGGAAGGCGTACTCGGTGTCGTTGGCGCGGGTGCGCAGGTTGCCCGCCGGGACGACCAGCCGCTCGCCGGGGAACGCGGCGGACAGCCGGGCGCGCCGCTCGGCGGCGTACGGGGCCTGGGCGACCGGCTCCAGGCCGTGCAGCTCGGTGTCGGCCCAGCCGGAGCGCATGGACGCCTCGAGCTCGTCGGAGACGCCGCCGTACACGCCGTTCTTGCGGCTCTTCGGCTTCTCCTCCTCCTCGCCCTCGGCGGAACCCTCGGGGTTCTCGGACACCGCGGGGCTGCGGTCCTCGGTCACTACGTCGCCTCCTTGCGCGTGCTACCGCCCGCCCTCCCCGGGTCGCGGGGCGTGCGGGCGGATGTCGCCCCCATGGTACGTAGGGCCGTTCGAACGGAGGAAGGGCGTTCGGCCCGGGCTTCGGTCCGGGGTTCGGCCCGGGTGCAGCCCGGGTCCGGCCGGGGCCCGCTCCTGACTTCCTGACCGCGGCTACTCGAAGCGGGCGGCCAGCAGCACCAGGTCGTCCTCGCCGGGGTCCGTACCGCCGGCCTGCTCCAGCAGGTGCGCGCAGAGCCGCTCCGGGTCGAGCCGGACGTCCCGCGGGGCGTCGGCGGCGGCCCGGCGCAGCGCGCTCTGCCCGGCGTGCAGGGTCGGCGCGAACCGGCGGGCCAGACCCTCGGTGTACAGCACCAGCACGTCGCCGCGCTCCGCGGTCAGCTCCACCCCGGGCGCCTCCCAGCAGCTGAGCATGCCCAGCGGGGCGGAGAGCGAGGTCTCGACGAAGTTCGCCCCGTACCCGGTCAGCAGCACCGGCGGGCAGTTCGCCGCCCCCGCCAGCGCGATCCGCCGCTCCGCCGGGTCCACGCAGGCGTAGACGGCGGTGGCGGACCGGGTCGGCTCGGTGGTCTTCAGCAGCAGCTCCAGGTCGCCGAGCACCGACACCGGGTCCTCGCCCTCCAGCACCGCGTAGGCGCGCAGCGCGGCCCGGACCCGGCCCATCGCGGCCGCCGCGCCCGCGCCCGCCCCGGGCCCGGCGCTCGGACCGCCGCCGAGCACGCTGCCCACGGTCAGGCCCAGGGTGTCGTCGGGCAGCGCGATGGCGTCGTACCAGTCGCTGCCGGCGGCGTGCTCCAGCGCGGCCGGGACGCAGCGGGCCGCGATCCGCAGGCCGGCCGGGGACGGCAGGTGGTCGGGCAGCAGCGAGCGGCGCAGCGTCTCGGTGGCCCGCACCGCCCGGTCGGCCTCCAACTGGCGGGCCAGCAGCGGCGCGGCGAACTCGCAGTAGCGGCGCACCAGGTGCTCGCGGCGGTCGTCGGGGCGGCCCGGCTCGTCGTAGAACCAGACGGCGGCGCCGAGCGCGCCGTCCCGCTCGGTGCCCAGCGGCAGCGCGTAGCAGGCCCCCAGGCCCAGCTGGGCGGCGACCTCGCGGAACCGGGCGCCCACCGCCGGGTCGGCGGCCAGGTCGTCGATCAGCAGCCGGCCGCCGGCGCCCGCGCTCAGCAGCCCGGCGAACGGACCGTGCTCGACCGGCACGGTCTCCAGCGCGCCGAGCATCGCCCGGTCCAGGCCGAGCCCGACCGGGCGGCCCAGGGTGCGGGCCGGCCCGGGCCGCAGGGTCACCACCAGGCCGCGGCGGGCGCCGAGCAGTGCGGCACCCGAGTCCAGCAGCGCGTCCAGCGTGCCGGGCAGCCCGTCGGCCCGGGCCAGCAGCTCCAGGTGCTCCTGCAGGCTGGTGAAATCGGACAGCCATCCGGCCAAACGGTCCTGCAGGTCGGCCGTCGGCACCTCGCCCAGCTCCGGCAGCAGCACCCGGTCGGCCGCCGGGGCCCCGGCGGTCAGGGCCCCGGCGGTCAGGGCTTCGGCCGCCGGGGTTTCCGCCGCCAGTGCCGCCAGGGCCGCCGAGGCCGGCGCCGCCGGTGTCAGCACCTCGGAGGCCCGCACCTCGGCCGCCAGCGGCTGGATGTCGGTCATGTCGCAACTCCCCACAATCCGGAACGTGTCACGCAGGACCCCCGAGACCGACCGAAACGATGTCTTTACTCACTACTCGGCATGATTCCCCCACTTGTACACAGGCCGATCGGGGCATGTCCAGGAGTGCGGCGGCCGAACGTGCCAGGGATCGTATGCGCAGGCCGCCGGGGTGCCGCCCGGGGCGGCCCGCACTCACTCGTACGGTGGAACCGGGGCCCCGGGGGCCGCGTCCATCCGGGCGTATGGGGGATTCTCGTTCCAGCGGCGGGTAGTCGGGACGCACACGCACCGCGGCCCGCGCCGATCGGACCGGTCACCCGGCCGCAGCCGGTCATGCCGAGCACGTCGAACACATCGAGTACGTCGAACACATCGAGTACGTCGAGCACGCCGACCCCGGACGCGGAAAGGAACGAGCCGCCATGCGCCCACCTCGCCGAGAGCCGCTGTCCGAGCGGGTGGTCCAGTGGATGCCGGGGCGCCGGTCCCGGACGCTGGTGCTGGCCGCCGCCCTGCAGGCCGCCGTCGGCTGCGGCTGGCCGGTGGTGCCGGGCGCCCGCCCGCTGCGCGGCGCGTCCGGGCCGTGCTCCTGCGCCGACCGGGTCTGCGCGACGCCCGGCGCGCACCCGTGCGACCCGCCGCTGGAGGCGGCCACCACCGATCCGCGGATGGTGCGCTGGTGGTGGGAGCGCCGGTCGCCGGGCGCGCCCGTGCTGGCGGCGACCGGACGGGCGCTGGGCGCGGTGAGCCTGCCCCGCCCGGCCGGGCCGTGGCTGCTGCGGCACCTGGACGAGATCGGCGTCCCCTACGGGCCGGTGCTCGGCACGCCGGGCCGGTTCGTGCTGCTGACCGCCCCCTACACGCTGCCGGAGCTCGGCGCGCTGCTGGCCGAACGGCCCTGGGTGCCCGGGGTGCTGCGCTACCACGGGCCGGGCGGCTACCTGGTGCTGCCGCCCTCGCGGACGGGCGCGGGCCCGGTGCACTGGGTGCGCCGGCCGGGCCCCGGGCGGCCCTGGCTGCCGGAGGTCGGGACGCTGCTCGGCGGGATGATCACCGCGAGCGCGGTGGTGCTCCCGCGGCGCTGACCAGGTATTTGATGATGCCCCGTCAGAAAGTCGGTACGGTACGGCCCGTAACGAGAAATGTCCGACCGCTGGCGACGGGGGATGCACCAGCGGTCGGACTGTTCAAACAGTAACAAAGATCCGGCTCCGCGCCAATTTGTCCACGCCGAAAGGCCCTTGGGAACTCCCGGAGGGGCCCCGGGGGAGCCCCGGAGAATCCCGGTGGCGCGGCGGAAATGTGACGCGGATCACTTCCCGGAACCCTTCCCTGAACGCTTCCCGGATCCCGGTGGAGCGCTTTCCGGCCGGTTCCGGCGGATTCCGGTCAGTTCAGGGTGATCTGACGGCTCACCAGGTTCGCCCGGGCCCGGCGCTCCTCCGCGGTCAGCGGCGCGGGCGCGGCCAGCACCTCGGCCAGCTTGGCGGCGAACTCCGCGGCCGGCTTCTCCACCTCGGCGGCGGCCATGTCCACCGGCAGGTCCCAGACCGGCACCGTCAAGCCGTGCGCCCGGAACGAGCCGACCAGCTTGGTGCCCTCGCCCAGCGAGCTCTCACCGGCCGCCGACAGCCGGGCCAGCGCGTCCAGCAACTGCTCCTCGGGGACGGTCATCACCCAGCGCAGGTGGTTCTTGTCCGGGGTGCCGCACCAGTACGCCGAGTCCACCCCGGCCAGCTTCTCGGTCGGGATCGCGGAGGCGTTCGCCCGCTCCAGCGAGGCCGCCACCTCGCCGGTCGCCGCCTCGGCGTCCTCCAGCCAGAACTCGAAGCCGGTGAACACCTCGGGCGTGAACTCCGCCGTGGTGTCCAGCAGTTCCTGCAGGCGTCGGCCACCCGGCGTGGTCCGGCGGGCCGGCACCGGGGTGCCCGGCTCGGTGGCCAGCGCCAGCTCCAGCGCGTCCGCCAGGTCACGGCTCAGGTCGCCCGAGGAGGACTGGGTCTGCAGGCCCAGCAGGATCGAGCCGTCGGCCCGCCGCAGCGCCGGCCAGGCCAGCGGCAGCACCGTCGCCAGCGTCACCGACGGCACCTCGCCGACGGCCTCCTCGGCCACGCCCGCCGCCAGCTTCAGCGGCACCGTGGCGGCCGGCACCAGCTCGCGCAGCGCCACCCAGTCCGCCTCGCCCGGCAGGCCCTCGAACGGACGGTGCACCAACTCCTGCACCGCGTGGGCCGCCTGGCGGCCGTGACAGGCCTTGTACCGGCGGCCCGAACCGCACGGGCACGCCTCGCGCGCCCCGACGACCGGGACCTCGCCCTCGACGGCGGTGGACTGGCTGGGCTGCTTCTTCGCGGCCTTCTTGGCCATGGTGCGGCTCTCCCGGGGAGGTCGGACGGGTTGCACCCGGCAGCCTACTTCGCCCGCGCCGCCCCGCTCAGGCGCTCCGGCGCCGCCCGCCGCCCACGACCTGCCCGAACGCCGGCAGCTCCGCCCACACCGTCACCTGACCGGGTGCGTGCCGCACGCCCCAGTCCCGCGCCAGCTGCCCGACGATGTTCAACCCCCGCCCGCCGTGCGCCGTCACCGACGGCCCGGCCGGCACCGGACGGGTGCTCGCCCCGCCGTCCGTCACCTCCAGGGTCAGCAGGCCGTCGCCGCGCATCCGCCAACTCACCAGCACCGTACCGGGATCGTCGTCCCCGCCCGCCGGGCCGTAGCCGTCGGACCAGATCGCCGCCGCCGTGCCTGTTGCTGCTCCGTCCGCTGCTCCGCCTGTCGCTCCGTCAGTCTGCTTGCCCTGCTCACCGGGCTCACCCGGCCCGTTCGGCTCGCCCGGCTCGTCCGCGAGGCGCAAGGGTCTGGCGTGCCGACAGGAATTGCTGAGCAGTTCGGAGAGGATCAACACCGCGTCGTCAATCACCGGATCGGGTATCGCGCGGTCGCCGAGATCACGGCGCAGCCTCCGCCGGGCTGCCGAAACACTGGCCGGACCGTGCGGAACGGCCATGGCCGATGAGGACGACCCGGCCTGAACTGGCACAGCTCGTGCCACCATCAACGCCACCCCCGGACCTCCTTCAGGCTTCTGCCGAGGGATGGATGCCCGCAGGTAATGCGTCGGAAACGGACGTTCGACGATCCGATGGCGGCATTAACGACATCCGTGCGGACCGGAGGCAAAAGGTGAGGCGTCTCTCACGTTCTGTTGTGGTGATCCATGGGAAAGGGCGCGCGGAAATACCCCGTTCGGTATTTCTGTCGCGCGATTGGGTGCGGGGGCGGCCCGGTGCGGGGCCTGCGGGGCTGGGCGTGGGCGGTCGGGGCGCGGGGACGGTCAGCGGCCGAGCTGGGCCAGGACGTCGGCCGGGCGGTTGGTGATCAGGGCCTCCACGCCCAGTTCCAGGCAGAGTTCGACGTCCTCGGGGCGGTCCACCGTCCACACGTGCACCCGGTGCCCGGCCCGGCGCAGTGCCGTCACCAGACCCGGGTCGCGGCGCACCAGGTCGATGCCCGGGCCGGCGATCGCGGCGCCGCCGGGCAGCGCGCGGGTGCGGCCGAGCACCGGCAGCCGGCGCTCCCACAGGTACACCCGGGGCACCGCCGGGGCGGCCCGCCGGACCCGGTGCAGGGCCAGCTCGGAGAAGCTCATCACCCGCACCGTCGACTCCTCGGGGGAGGCCGGCAGCAGGTTGAACCGCCCCAGCATGCGCAGGAGTTCGGACTCCACCCGGCCCGCGTAGCGCACCGGGTGCTTGGTCTCGATCGCCAGCTCCACCCGCCGACCGGCGTCCGCGACCAGCTCCAGCAGCCGCTCCAGGGTGAGCACCGGGCTGGGCTCCGGCTGCTCCGGGTGCTTCCACGAACCGAAGTCCAACCGGGAGAGTTGAGCCAGCGTCATCGCCGACACCACGCCCTGGCCGTCCGAGGTCCGGCGCACCGTACGGTCGTGCACGCACACCAGCTGCCCGTCGGCGGTGACCCGGACGTCGCACTCCAGCCCGTCCGCGCCCTCCGCCAGGGCCCGCAGGTACGCCTGCTCGGTGTGTTCCGGCAGGGCCGCCGAGGAGCCCCGGTGGGCGATCACCTTCACCGCGGAACGGTCGATCGGGGCGTTCGGCGCGGTCGCGGCGCTGTGCTGGGTGTTCACGCCGTCCACCCTACGAGGGCCGGGATGTCGCCCGGCTTCCGGCACGGCGACATCCCGGTGAACACCTGCGTCCCCGCTCTCCGGGGGTGGGCGGTTCGGGGTGGGCGGTTTGTGAGTGGGCGGTTCGGGGGTGTCGGGGTTGGCGGTTCGCGGGTGGGCGGTTCGGGGGCGTGCGGTCAGATCCGGGCGAGCGCCTCGGCCTCGGCGGTGTAGAGCAGTTCCGGGTCCAGGCCCATGCCGGTGAAGTGGCCGGCCAGTTCCAGCGAGAGCACGCCGTGCAGCCTGGTCCAGAACGCCAGCGCCCGGCGCAGCTCGTGGGCGCTGGCCCGGCGCGGACCGGCCCAGTCGTGCCGGCCGCCCAGGTGGGAGTAGAGCCGGGCGTCGGCCCGGCCCGGGTCGACCGGCGGCTGCTGGTGCCGGGCGGCGGCGTCCAGCAGGGCGGACATGGTGGCGGCGGCGAGCTCGGTGGTCTCCGGCGGGGCGTGGTAGCCCGGGACGGGGGTGCCGTACAGCAGGAAGTAGCGCTGCGGATCGGCCAGCGCCCACTCGCGCAGCGCCCGGGCCAGCTCGGGCAGGTCACCGCCCTGACCGGCCCGGGCGCCCAGCACCTCGGCCAGGCTGCGGTAGCCGTCGGTGATCAGCTCGGTGATCAGCTCGTCCCGGTTGGCGAAGTAGCGGTAGAGGGCCGGGCCGCTGACGCCCATCCGCTTGGCGATCGCGTTCAGCGACAGCGCGGAGGCGCCCGCCTCGGCGATCTGGGCGCGGGCGTGCCGCTTGACCTCCTCGCGGACCTGGGTGCGGTAGCGCTCCCGCGGGGTGCCGGTCTCCGTCTCCATGGGGGTGCCCCTTCACTGCCGTGTTGGTGTCACGCGTTCGTCAGATGTCCTCACTTCCGTTAGACCATATCACTGTTGTTGTTGACTCTCACGAAAGCGTGATGCTAGAACTTGAAGAGTTAGAGGGTCTAACAGAAGCGAGAGCTTCTATCGAAAGGAAGTGCCATGAACCACGGACCCGACCACCGCGCCCCCGGGCAGCTCGTCGAGATCGTCCTCCCCGGCCTGGTCGAACCGGAGGGCCTGCTGGTGCGCCGCTCCGCCGTCCCCGCCCCGGGGCCGGGGCAGGTGCTGGTCGCCGTCGAGGCCACCGGCGTCTCCTTCGCCGAACAGCAGATGCGCCGCGGCCGCTACTACGACCAGCCGCCGTTCCCGTTCGTCCCGGGCTACGACCTGGTCGGCCGGATCACCGCCACCGGCCCGGGCACCGACCCCGCCCTGACGGGCCGCCGGATCGCCGCGCTCACCAAGACCGGCGGCTGGGCCAGCCACGTCCTGCTCGACCCGGCCGACACCGTGCCCGTCCCGGACAGCCTCGACCCGGCCGAGGCGGAGACCGCCGTCGTCAACGGCATCACCGCCCACCAGATGCTGCACCGCCACGCAAAGGTCCGGGCCGGGCAGACCGTCCTGGTGCACGGCGCGGGCGGCGGCGTCGGCCAGCTCCTCGCCCAACTCGCCCGCGCCGCCGGCGCCGAGGTGATCGGCACCGCCTCCCCGCGCCACCACGACGCGCTGCGCGCCCTCGGCGTCACCCCCGTCGACTACCGGACCGGTGACGTCCCCGCCCAGGTCCGCCGCCTCGCCCCCGGCGGGGTGGACGCCGTCTTCGACCACGTCGGCCTCCGCAGCGCGGTCGACTCCTGGCACCTGCTCGCCCCCGGCGGCACCCTGATCGCCTACGGCAGCGCCGCCACCCGCGACGACACCGGCTCCAAGCAGTGGCCGGTGCTCAAGCTGCTGGCCCGCACCTGGTGGTGGAACGCCCTGCCGAACGGCCGCCGCGCCCGCTTCTACAACATCTGGGCGGGCCGGGCGCTCGGCCGCGACCGCTTCCGGGCCCGGCTGCGCGCCGACCTCACCGCCGTCCTGGACGCCGTCCGGCGCGGCGAGATCACCGCGCCGCTGGCCGCCCGCCTCCCGCTCACCGACGCCGCCGAGGCGCTCCGCCTCGCCGAGTCCGGCACCGTCACCGGCAAGGTCGTACTGATCCCCTGAGCTCCTGAGTGTCCCGAGCTCCCGAGCTCCTGAGCTCCTGAGCCCTTGAGCCCTTGAGCCCTTGAGCCCGCTCGCCCCGGGGTCAGACCTTCCGGCCGCCGCCCAGCGCCGCCACCGCGAGGGTGACCAGTGCCGCGACCAGGAACGAGAACAGCGAGGCCGAGCTCCACGCCTGCGGGGTGAAGTGCACGGCCTGCTGCAGGTCCGACCAGCGGCCGGTCCACCAGTCGCCGATCTTCGACGGCGCCAGGAACTGGTACACCGCGAAGCCGACCGCCCACGGCAGCAGCATCACCCAGCGCGCGGGCGCGTCCTGCGACAGGTCCCAGCCGCGCCGGCCCGCACCGAGGAAGTAGTCCACCGCCAGCACCGCGAACAGCGGCACGAACACCGACCCGATCAGGCCCAGGAACCCGTAGTACGAGTCGGTGAACTCCTTGATCCGCAGCGCCAGCACCGTCACCAGCACGCCGATCCCGCCGGTCAGCACCCGCCGGTCGGCCCGCGGCCACAGGTTGTGGATCGACATCGCGGTCGAGTACACGTTGGCGAACGACTGGTCCGACTCGCGCAGCACCAGCACCAGCAGGAACGCCCAGCCCGCGGCCACCCCGGTGAACGACTCGAAGATCCGGTTCGCGTCGCCGCCCGACTGCAGCAGCGCCACCACGCCCAGCACGTAGCACCACACCTGGGCCACCGTGTAGCCGGAGAACGTCCCCCAGAACGCCTTCGCCGAGCTGCGCGCGTGCCGGGTGTAGTCCGCGGCCAGCGGCACGAAGGAGATCGACACCGCGATCACCGCGTCCGTCGCGGCCAGGAAGCCGTCCCAGTTGCCCGCGCCCGGGTCCGGGAAGCCCTGCCGGGCGAACTGGACGGTGAAGTACACCATCGCCACGCCGACCGCGACCGCCACGTACTTGCGCAGCACCGCGATCGCGCCCAGCGGCCAGATCGTCAGCACCGTGGTCAGCACGCCCGCCAGCAGCACGAACAGCCAGCGCCAACCCTCGGTGCCGGTCACCGTCTGGGCACCCCAGGCGATCACCGTCAGCTCGTACACGCCCCAGCCGACGCACTGCAGGATGTTCAGCACCGTCGGCACGTACGACAGCCGGGTGCCGAACAGGCCGCGCAGCACCGCCATCGCCGGCGCACCGGTGCGGGCGCCCACCAGGGCGGCCACCGCCAGCATCGCGGTGCCGATCGCGGTGCCCGCCACGATCGCCGTGACCGCGGCGGTGAACCCCAGCTCGTGACCCTGCTCGCCCAGCACCGTCGCGGCACTGGTGAACCCGATCAGGCTCACCCCGAGGTTCGCCCAGAGCGCGAACAGCGCCCGGAAGTCCAGGGTGCGCGGCGGGGCCGTGTCGAGGGTCAGCGGGGCCTCGGCACGCGCCTCGGCGCCATGATCGGAAATTGGGGCAGACGGAACAGCCGTCATGGCCGATACTCCCTACGCCGGCATTACCCGGACAGGTTCCGGCGGTCAGCGCCCCCTCGACCGCGGTGGCGTCACCGCCATGGCCTACGGTCGAACCGGCGCACTCTCAGCCTGGTTGGTCCAAGCTCCCGCGACGTTCTTCGGTTTACAGGAGCGAAAGGCTAGCCCCCGGACGGGGGAACGCCAAGGCCGGGGGGTCGGACGTCCGCATCGCGGGACCACTTGTGTGCATGTCAGAGCGGCCTAAGGCTTCTCATGATTTCTTCAGGGGCCCGCTTACGGTGTCCGAATCCGGCATAGGAAAAACTGTGCTCCGAGGTTGCGACCGCGCCGGGCGCGCCGCCGCGGTCCGCAGTCCAAGGTCTTGTCAGCGATGGAGGTCGTCCGTGAGCACCGAGCACGCGAGTGGTACCACCCCGCCGGAGAAGGGCCCCGAGCCCACCGGCACCGAGGCGGTGGCCGCCGGCTCCGCCACGCCCGCGCCGGCTCCCGCCTACCTCGACGCGCCGCCGCCGGCCGTCCCCGCGTCCCCGGCCGTCCCTGTCTCCCCGCCCGCGCCGGCCCCGGCGGTGCCCGCCGCACCGGCCACTGCAGCTGCTCCCGCAGCTCCCGCTGCTCCTGCTGCGCCGCGTCCGGACGAGACCATCCAGCTCGGCAAGGTGCCGGCCGCGGTCCCGGACGACGCCCCGCCGCCGTTCCAGAACCCGTACGGCACGCCCGCCGCCCCGGCCAACCCGTTCGCGGCTCCGGCGCCCGCCGCCGCTGCGGCCCCCGGCCACGACGCGCCGACGGCCGTCGCCCCGGCGGTACCGGCCGCTCCGGTCCCGTTCGCCCAGGACGGCGGCCCGGCCGGGCCCGGCGCGCACGGCGGCTACGGCGGGCCCGAGCAGCCGCACCACCCGTTCGGCGCCGGCCACCCGGTCGGCGGCTGGGGCAACCCGTCCGGCCTCGAACCGGTCGGCGGCGCGGGCGGGCCGGGCGCGCCCTGGGGCGTCCCGCAGCCGGGGGCCGGCGGCCCGGACAAGGGCAAGCGCGGCAAGCTGATCGGGCTGGTCGCGGCCGTCGCGCTGGTCGCGGGCCTGATCGGCGGGGCGATCGGCGCGTCCGTGGCGGACCGCAACGACACCTCCAGTGCCGGGACCAGCCACAACAGCACCACCGTCACGGTCGGCAACACCCACCAGAACCTGGACCGGGCCCCGGAGTCCGTCGCCGGGATCGCGGCCAAGGCGCTGCCGTCGACCGTCACCATCAAGGCCCAGGGCTCCAGCGAGTCCGGCACCGGCACCGGGTTCGTCTTCGACACCGAGGGCCACATCCTGACCAACAACCACGTGGTCGCACCGGCCGCCAAGGGCGGCAAGCTCACCGTCAAGTTCTCCGACGGCTCCTCGTACGACGCCTCGGTGGTCGGCCGGGCCGAGGGCTACGACGTCGCGGTGATCAAGCTCGACAAGCCCCCGACGGGGAAGCTCAACCCGCTCCCGCTCGGCGACTCCGACAAGGTCGCCATCGGCGACGCCACCATCGCCATCGGTGCCCCGTACGGCCTCGAAGGCACCGTCACCACCGGCATCATCTCGGCCAAGGACCGCCCGGTCGCCTCCGGTGACGAGACCGGCGCGCAGGCCTCCTACATGAACGCCCTGCAGACCGACGCCTCGATCAACCCGGGCAACTCCGGCGGGCCGCTGCTGGACGCCTCCGGCTCGGTGATCGGCATCAACTCGGCGATCCAGTCCAACACCAGCGGCAACGGCCGGGCCGGCTCGATCGGCCTCGGCTTCGCCATCCCGATCAACCAGGCCAAGTGGGTCGCCCAGACCCTGATCAAGGACGGCATGCCGGTCTACGCGATCCTCGGCGTCCTGCGCAACGACGACTACCGCGGCGACGGCGCCCAGATCGCCACCGCCGCCGTCCGCGACACCCCGGCCGTCACCCCGGGCGGCCCCGCCGACCAGGCCGGCCTCAAGGCCGGCGACGTCATCACCAAGCTCGGCGGCATCGCCATCGACAGCGGCCCGACCCTGGTCAGCGAGATCTGGACCCACAAGCCCGGCGAGAAGGTCGAGGTCGAGTACACCCGCGACGGCAAGCCCGCCAAGACCACCGTCACCCTCGGCGAACGCAAGGGCGACAACTGACAGTCCCCCACCCGAAACGGTGTGCACCGAACCCGCCCCGACCCGTTAGGCTGACCCCCACCGAGGAGGGTTGCCCGAGCGGCCTAAGGGAACAGTCTTGAAAACTGTCGTGGCCTCTGGTCACCGTGGGTTCAAATCCCACACCCTCCGCCAGGGTGGATGAACCACCAGCTCAGGGCGGGTACCGGCATCGAGCCGGTACCCGCCCTGAGTCGTTCCTGTCCCAGGGTGTCCCACGGAATCCCAGCCCTGACCAGCACGTGTGGACCAGCCGTGGACCAGGTCCACAGCGCTCACTGCCCGCCGTACTCCGTGTCGAGGAACCGCTGGATCAGCTCGTTCGCCTGCTCGCGGCGACCGTTGAGCACCTTGGCGTAGAAGTGGAACAGCACCGCCACGCTGTGGCCGGCGCGGTAGGCCACTTCGGTCGGGTCCACCCCGGAGGCGATCCAGCCCGAGACGCAGGTGGCCCGCAGCTTGCCCGGCGTCTCGGCCAGAGGCGTGTCGAGCTGGTCCGGCGGCAGGACCAGCTGTCGGGCCTCCTTCCACACGTCCGAGTACTCCTTGGTGGACACCAGCCCGCCGGTCGCCGACTGGAACAGCCGCCCGTCCAGGCCGAGCCCGAACTCCTCGACGTGCGCGCGGAGCCGTTGCACGTAGATCGGCGGGATCGGCACCGTCCGGGTGGAGTTCCGGGCCCGGTGCTTCAACCCCCGCTCCTCGTAGGTCTTGCCGTCGTCCGTCCACCGTGACCCGACTCGCGGAGAGGTCTTCGCCAGCACGGCCGACCCCCACCCCTCGGCCGGCAGGTGGCAGTCCTCCTCCCGCAGGTTCACCGCCTCCGAGGGCCGGGTGGCGATCCAGTTGGTGGCGCCGTACAGCGTCGCCATGTGCTGGCCGCGCCGACCGAGCGTCCCAGCTGCGTCGACCAGCTCCCGTGCCTGGCGGGGGCCCGGGACGTAGCGCCAGTCGATCTCGGAATCGGTCTCCGGCGGCGACCAGTCGATGAAGGTCAGCGGGTTGGCGGGGAAGAACCGCCGCTCCACCGCGTAGCGCAGGGCGCCGCTGAACGTCGAGTACTTCCGCCGGATCGTGTTGTCCGCCGCCCGGGTGCCGTCCAGCTTCAGCGTGATGGCCAACAGCGCCTCCCGAATCACGTCCGACTCGTCCAACTGCGAGATGGGAATGGACCGTTCGGCGATCCACTCCAGCGCTGCGGCGATGTCGGCCGGCGGATCTCCCTTCTGCGGCGAGAAGTTGAACGCCCAGCAGCTCAGCGCCCGCCGCAGCACCCGGGCCGACGGGCCACCGCGCGGGTCCGTGACCAGCGCGGGCGTGAGCGTCGCAAGACCGTCGGCCCGAGCCGCACGCTCCTTGGCCGAGTCGTCGGGCCACTTCATCGAGACGTGCTTCACCGCGTGGTTGAACCACGTCTCCTCCTGCGGCGCCTCCTTCTTCCGCAGCTCCTCCAACTCGGAGATCGGGAGGCCGGTCTCCTCATCGAACTGCTCGCGCCGTGCTGCGGCAGCCATCAACTGCGCCCGCCGAGAATCCGCCTGGACCTTGAGCACGAAGCTCTCGGAGTGCTGCTGCGCGCCCACCCGCCAGCGGGTTTGGAACGGCTTTGGCCGGCCGGGACGATGGCGGACCTTGTAGGGGACGAACTCGTACGTCAGCAAGAAGACCTCATGGGTGCGGGGCGCTCCCCGGTCAACCCGGGGAGCGCCAGGGCGGTTGTGGATCAGGCGGCGTGGGAGCGCTGGGAGGTCCACCAGGCGTCCAAGTCACGCCTACTGCAGCGAAGGTGGCCGTTCGGGAGCGGGACCAGGAGCGGCGCCTCTCCCTTCGCGCGCATGCGGTAGAACGCGGAGCGGGAGAGACGAGTCTCCGCCAGAACCTCCGCCAGCGTCAGGTACTCCTCGACAACCGGCGGCTGAATGGTGCGGCGGGTCGAACGGGGTCGAGCGGACATCGGGGCCTCCGAACTACTGCTTGAGCGCAGGTGAGTCGGAGAGCGGATTGAACTGCCAGAACCGACACGACCTGTGCTGACCGGTTCCGAGCTGGTGATTTGCGGTTGAGGTGGTGGGTGGTAGAGCTGGGTGGCGTTGATGGTCGGGGTGTTGTCCGAAGTGCGGATTTCTGCGTCACCGCGTCACCTGCGTCATTCAGGTGTTCTGACCTGCGGTTTTGAGTGACGCAGCGTCTGGGCTCTGCGTCACCGCTGTGTCATCGGCTGCGTCACCGAGGTGACGCAGCCGGGTGACGCGGGTGACGCGGGATGACGCAGCGTCCGGCGTCTGCGTCACCGCTTTCCGTCCAGTTCAGGGCCTGTTTTTCGGGCCGGGTGACGCGGGTGACGCAGCGTTCCCCTACTTAGGAAAAAGGTGGGGTGGTTCTTGTGGTTCGGCTGTCCCTCAGGGCGAGAGGAGGAGCCGCTGCGCGGCACGACCTTCGGGGCGGCGTTGCCGCCAACTGCAAGAGGAGCACCTGGGCGGTGAAGCGAAGCCCGTGCTCTTCTTGCAGTTCAGGGGGTGCGGTCAGGGCAGTTGGGGCTGTTCGGGCGGGGCCGTGGGTGTGGGGCGGCTCATCTCCAGGTAGCGGCTCGTCTTGGTGCGGCCACTGTCGATGAGCACCCCGCGTGCGGCGAGGGTGGGTTGAAGGCGCTTGAGGCGGTCGGAGAGGACCTTTCCGGTGGTGGGCCAGCCCTTGGGCAGGGCGCGCAGTTCCTCGCCCGCGTAGAGGCGGCTGAGGGACGCCAGCCACTCCGTGGACGTCATCTGCTGCGGCTGGCCGGGTTCGATGGTCTCTGCGTGCTTGAGGACGGTCTGCGCGAGGAGGTCGCCCTCGATGACGTCGTCGTTGAGGTCGTCGAGGCTGGCCCGGTAGGCGGGCAGGGCGCCGAGGCCGGTGGCGGCGTCGAGCTGCGCGCACAGGTGCGCGAAGTCCGCCATCCGCAGGTCGGTCGGCGTCTCGGCCTCGGCCGCGCGGACTTGGACGGTGAGGTCGAGCAGGGAGCCGAGGACGACGGGGAGCACCTGCTCGTACTCCGTCCACAGCTCGGCCTCGGTGCGGCGGACGGCTGGCCGCTCCAATCTGAGCGGCAGCAGGCGTTCCGCCAGGTCGGGGCGGATGACGCCGACGTCGATGCCGGTCAGCAGCAGGGGGCGGCGGTAGCTGGAGCGCACGACGTCGCCGTCGGTGAACAGGGCGCGCTTGACGGACTCGGCGCCGGTGACGATGCAGCACATGGCGTCGGACAGGTCCGGGCTCATGTGGCTCAGGTTGTCGAGGGCGGTGACCCAGCCGGCTGCGACGGCGGCGATCAGGTTCTCCTCGTCCTTCGGCGCGCGGCGCAGGTCGCCGGTCATGCCCTCCACGATCCGTACGAGCATCCGGCCGCCGGTGGACTTGCCGGCGCCCTGCGGGCCGGTGAGGAACGGCGCGGGGACGGGGACGGAGGGGCCGAGGCAGCCGATGAGCCAGGCGATGGCGAGGCACTCGGTGGCGGCGTCGGCGAAGTTGCACAGCCTCAGCAACAGGTCAATGCCCTTGCCGTTCGTGTCCTTGGCGGGGAGGGGGAGTTCGCCGGTGAGCTGGGTGCGGCGCCAGCACACCTCGCGCGGGTCCGGGGTGAGAACGTCCCAGCCGTTGGGGTGGATGCGGATGGACTTCCCGTCGGCGCGGCCGAGGTCGAGCCAGGTCGCGCCGTCGAACCCGGGGGCAACCCGGATGTGCACGGGCTGGACGTCCTCCGAGAGGGCGAGGGCCTCGATCAGGTCGAGGGCTTCCTTGAGGGCGGTGCCGTTGAAGACGCCTTTGCCGTCGCGGTACAGGCCGACCATGAGTTCCTGGCGGTGGCTGCCGGTGGTGCCCTGGGAGCGGATGGGCCGGGCGACGGGGTGGCCGTTGCGCTGGGCGTACACGGCGCCGTCGGCGGTGCGGAAGTACCGGAAGTTCTCGTGGGCGTAGTCGGCGATGACCTCCCGCCCCGGGGTCTTCTCGTCCTCGCTCACAGCACAATCCCCAGCCTGTGGACGGCGTTCGCCCACGCGTCCGCGCAGTGCCTCGGGCTCTCGCCCTTGGCGCCGGCGGCGGCGAACAGCCGGGTGGCGTGCGCGTCGGTGAGGCAGCCGCAGCGGCCGTGGGTGGACAGCACCGCCAGGAACGCGGCGAACACGGTGGCGTGGATTCCGGCGGTGGCGGCGGTGATGCGCTGTTCGGCCATGGCGATGCCGCGCTCCAGGTACTTCGGGCTGCGGTGCGGGCACACCCCGCCCGAGGTGGCCCGCACGGGCACCGTGACGGCCGCCGGCCGGGCCGGGGCCGCCTCCCGCACCAGCAAGCCCCGGACGGCGTCCGGCAGGGGCGCGGTGGTGCCGGTGCCGGGGCCGAGCCAACGGGCGTAGGACATGGACGACTTGACGTCCACGCCGGGGCGGACGGCGTTGGCGGAGGGCATGACGCCCCGGTAGATCCAGTGCTCGCCCCGGGTGGTGGCGACGGTCCGGGTGGCGGTCAGGTGCTTGCGGGCCCACGCGATGGCGCCCGGGTTGTCGAGGTCCACGACGGTCACGCCCGCGCCGCCGGGGTGGTAGGCGACGGCGGCGGCGCGCTGCCACGCTCCGGCCCATTCGGGGAAGTTGAGGACGTGCGGGTCGGTGGTGGCGGCGGCCCAGCCGTGGCACGGGGCCGGGCAGGTGCAGGGGCCGGGGGTTTTCATGTTCGGTCGGCCGCCGCACCGGTTGCCGGTGCAGCCGGGGCAGTTGCCGAACGGCACCTTCCCGGCCCGCAGCGGCAACACGGGCACACCGGCGGCGGCCAGGGAGAGAGCCGCCTGCAGGTGCTCTCCCCGAACCGGGGTGGGTTGGGTCATGCTGGTGTCTCCAGTTCTGTAGCTGGGTTGGCGGCGGCCCCGTGTCTTGGCGGATGGGGGTCGCCGCCGTTGTCGTTGTCCGCCGCGTTCTCGGCGCAGACCTTGTGCGCGGGCCTGCGTTGGTCGTCGCGCAGGGGGGTGGGGTGGCCGCACCAGCGGCAGGGGAGCGTGCGGGTGCGGTCGTAGTGCCGGGCGTCGCGCCAGTCGAGACCGGCCACGGGCGGGGTCAGTCGGTGGGGCGCTGGTCGCAGTTGTCGATGTGGCGCCAGCGGGCGGCGGCGTAGTCGGGGTGGTCGGCCCACGGGCCGGCGGCGGCGACCAGGCCGTTCCAAGCGGTGCGCATGCGGATGCGGGCGGGGATCGACCGGTATTCGGTGGTGAAGGGGTTGCCCAGACGGGGGATCTCGTCGGTGACACCGAGGTGGAGGTGGAGGACGGCGACGTGCAGGGCCGTGGCGGTCGGGCTGCCGTCGGTGGTGCGGGCGCCGATGAACGCCATGATCTCCCTGGCGTCCTGGTGGGTGAGGTCGTCGACGTATTCGACCGGGGCGTTCTCGGGGGTCAAGGTGGGCTCCTCGGGGTTGGCGGCCGGACGGTCCGGCTCCCCTCACCGCCCACCCAGGCGAAGGGTGGGCGGATCGGGCAGCAGCCGTACGCGCGGCGCGGGCTGGGCAGGGGCCGGGGTCAGCCGTCGTAGGCGTCGTGGTCGTGTTCGGTGCCTTCGTGTGCGAGTTCGAGGGCGATCTCGCGTTCCTTCTCCTCGGCCCAGGTGGGGTAGTCGTTGTCGTCGTGGTGGTCGTAGAGGTCGTCGTCGTTCACGGTCGGGGGCCTTTCGTCAGGCGTGGTCGATGGCGGTGGCGAGGGCGTTCAGGGCGTTGTGGTGGGTGTCGAGTGCTGCTTGGCGGCCGGTGGTGATCTGTTCCTGTGCCTGGTCGTCGCCGAGGGCGAACGTGGCGGCGACGGCGGCGTGCGCGGTGGTGCGGACGGCGGTGTCGGCGGTGAGGGCGGCCCGGGCAGCGCGGACGGTGGCGGTCTGCTCGGCGGGCGGGTTGCCGGTGGTGGTGTTGGCGGTCCACAGGGCGTAGACGGCGGCCCGGTAGGCGGTCAGGGCGGCGAGGAAGGCCCCGCCGGTGTTGCGGAGGTCTTGGCGGTGGGTGGCGCGTCGGGCGGCGCGCTGCTGGAGGTGGATGGCGCCGAGGCTGCCGGCGAGGGTGCCGGCAACGGCGACGAGACTGGTGAACACGGTCTCCACGAGCTGTCCCTTCGGGAGCAAGGGCCGGACTGTCCGGCCCCCACACCACCCAACCTCCCTCAAATAAAAGAAAGTTGGGTGGAGCAGGGGTGGGCACAGGCCGGCCGGTCAGGCTGCTCGGGCGACCGCCGGGCGGGCGGGGAACGGGGCCTTCACGCGGCTCGCCGGGCCGCGAGGTTGATGACCGGGGCGAGGCGGACCACGGGGGTGGGCTCGGGGAGGGGCTGGCCGCCGCCGGGCGGGGTGGCGGTGCCGTCCTGCTCGGCCTGGGCGCGCTCGTGGGCGGAGAGGGCGAGGACGGCGCGCACCCCCGCCGTCTCGGCGGCGGCGCCCCGGATGCTGAGGGCGTAGGCGGCGCCGGCGAGGGTGCCGGGGCCGAAGAGGACGGCGGCGGTGATGAGGTCGGTGGCGGTGCTCACGAGGCGGCTCCGTTCCGGGCGGCGTAGGCGAGCAGGTCGAGGACGGTGGTGCCGAGTTCGGCGGTGCGGTGCTGGATCGCGGCCCACGAGTGCGGGTCGATGTTCATCAGCGCGGCCAGCGAGGCGGCGGGCCGGTGGTCGGCGGCGGCGGTGAGGGCGTCGCGCAGGTGGGCGGCGGCCAGCGGCCGGATCGCACCCGGGGAGGTGGCGGCGTGGGCGTTCACGTGCGGACCTTGGCGATCGCGTCGACGATCGCGGAGATGAGGGTGTTGATCGGCCCGGCCGCGCCGGTGGAGGCGAGCAGGAAGCCGAACAGTACGGCGATCAGCGCGGCGCCGACGCCGACGGACTTGGCCTTCAGGAGGAAGGCGAGGGCGATGCCGAACAGCACGGCGAGCGAGACGGTCAGGGCCATGACAGGGTCCTTCGTTCGACGGCCCGGGGGCCGGAGCGGGAGGTGCGGGGAGGGTCAGCGGGTGCCGGCGCGCCAGGTGCGGTGGGCCAGGTTGTAGGCGTGGCGGCCGAGGCGGATGCGCTTGCCGGCGCCCTTGCAGCGGCGGCAGGTTTTCCCGCGCTTCGGGTTGCCCCGGCGGTCGGTCTTGAGGGCGAAGCCGAGTCCGGCGCACTTGCGGCAGTTGCCGAACGGGCTGGCCGCGCAGACCATGGTGTAACCGAGGGTGACGAGCAGGGCGATGGCTATCGCGGGGAGTATGAGGGGGGTCAAGGGGGCCTCCGGGGCGCTTTTCGGGGTTTTCGCAGGTGGCGCGCTAGGGGCTAGTCCGCTGGCCGGAGCGGGCAGGGGCCGCTAGCGGGGGTGCTAGGTCTAGCGGGGGCCACCGCTAGACCTAGCACCGGTTCGGTGTTGTCAGGCTCCGTACTTCTTGTCGCGCTCCGTGATGGTTCGGGTGATGTCGTCGCGGGTGATGCCGCGCCGGTTGGCGCCCTTGCCGTCCTCGGTGGTGCCCCACACCTGCCCGGTGGTGATGCCGTAGGGCTTCAGCGCCGTCACGAGCTGGTCGGCCTTGGCGCGGCCCTCCAGCGCGGCCCAGGTGCCGTAGACGTCGGGGCGGAGTTCGGCGAGGCGGGCCACGATCGTCTCGGACCAGAGCTTCGGCTCGTCCGGGCCCATCACCGCCAGCACGTCGGCGAGCAGGTCGTGGGAGACGGCGGCGGCCGGGGTGGCGTCGGCGTTGCCGGCGGCGAAGCCGGTCAGCAGGCCCGCCTCCTCGCGGGCCCGCCGGCCTCGGGCGGCGATGGCTTCGGCGGCCGGGGCGTCCACGAACACGGAGCGGACGATCTGCGCGTCGGAGCCCTCGCCGCCGACGAAGTAGGCGATGCCCCGGTCCTCGCGGGAGAACGTGGTGGCCCGCACGCCCCGCTTGTAGGAGGACGTGCCCAGCACCATGTCGTTCTCGACCTGCCCCATGACCTTCAGGCACAGGCGCAGGATCGCGTTCGCGGAGATGCCGGTCGGGAGGGACTTGGCGTCGGGGCGCTGGGTGGCCAGCAGCAGCACGATCCCGGTGGCGGGGCCGCGCTTGACCAGGTCGGTGCAGATCTCCTCGAACTCGGCCCCGTACTTGGGGTGTTCGAACCACACCTGGCACTCGTCCACCCCGACGACGACCGGGTGCAACCTGAGCGACTTGGTGTCGGCGAGCTGGGAGGTCACCTTCGACTCGGGGCAGATGTCGCGGGGCAGGGAGCGGATCACCTTCGTGCGGCGGCGCAGTTCCTCGCGCAGTTCGCGCATGTCGGCGATGGCGTACTCGATGTCCTCGTCGTCGTCGCCGGCGCGGTGCCGGTGGCTGACCTGGTTGCCGACGGGGTCGAGGTCGCCGGTGCCCTTCAGGTCGTAGGTGTGCAGCTCGGCCCGGGGGTCGAGGGCGGCGATGAGCAGCAGCAGGCGCAGGAGGAACGTCTTGCCCATGCGGGGGACGGCGCCGATGATCCCGGCGATGAACATCAGGGTGACCGTGACCCAGTTGCCGCGCTGGTCGGTGGAGAACGCGACCGGGTCGAACAGGTCGACGGTCCCGGCCTTGGCCAGCGGCCAGGCGGGCTGCTTGGCCTTGGCCATGTCCTGGTCGCCGACCCACAGGACCATGCGGCCGGGGTGCTCGCCCTTGGCCTGCTCGGGCCACACGGTGCCGATGGGGCGGCGCAGGCCGGAGGCGAGGCGGCCCCGGCGTTCCATGACGTCGGTGACCTCCACCCCGGGCGGCAGTTCCACGTCGGCGCGCCAGCCGGGGCCGTCGCGGGTGATCGGGGCGGGGAAGGTGATCCCGCTGTTCTTCGCCTTGGCGGAGGTGATCGCGGCGATGCCCAGCGACTCCAGGGCGGCGACGACCATGTCGGAGGTGAGCTTGGGGGCCTTGGCCTTCACCACGGCCCGGCCGATCAGCGGCTCATCGGCCGGCGCCCCGGCCGCACCCAGGGCCAGCACCACCCCGGCTGCGAGGGCGAGCAGGGTCTCCGCGTTGGTCATGACGAGCAGCACGATCACGGCGGCGAGGCCGAACACCGAGCCGAGCAGGGTGATGGCGCCGCGCAGGCGCACGCGGGCGTCGCGCTGGCGGGTCAGCTTCAGGTACAGCTCGGCGTCCTCGCGGCGGGCGGCGGCCGCCCGGAGCGGCTGGCCCTCCGCGTCCGAGGCCCACCGGCCCAGGAACGACAGCGTCCGACCCGCCCCGCGCGGAGCACGCGCGGCCAGCTTCGCGGCGTAGAGGGGGGTGCGCACGGCGTGGTAGGCCAGGGAGTGGCCGGCGTACCCGGCAGCCCAGCGGGCCTGCTTCGCCAGCTCGGACTTCGACAGCGCCCAGGCCGGGAGGATCGGGCGGCGGGCGCCCTCCGGAACGGGCAGCGGGACGGCGGGGGGCTGGTCGACGTAGACGGACTGCGTGTCGATGTCGTCCGGGTCGCCGCTGTCGTCGGCGAGCACGGCCGTGTTCGTGGTGGGGCGGCGTTCGGCGCGGGCCTTGTCGAGGTCCAGCACCTCGCCGCGGGCGGCGGCTTCGGCGTCGGCAGCCATGGACGCTTCGAGCAGCAGGAACAGTTCGTCGTCGCTGCCCGGGTCGGGCATCTCGTGGTGGTTCACTGGAGCTTCCTTCCTCACTGCGATGTGGTGCGGAAAGGGGCCCCGGGGCGGCCGTCGTGCCGGCAAGCTGTGCGGCCGTCCCGGGGTGTGATGGCAGGTCAGAGGTCGAGCAGGTCGTTCACGGGGATCTCGTAGACGTCGACCAGGTAGGTGACGCCGTCGTAGGTGCCCTCGGGGTGGCGGACCAGGGCGACGAGCGTGTCGGCGCCCGTCCGGTCGGTGGTGCGGTGGACGTGCACGGTGCAGCCCCGGCGGCGGGCCCCGCGCACCTCGTTGCGGGCCGCGTGCGCGGACAGGCGCGGCGGGCGGGAGACCACCGTGGCGTGGTCGCCGTCGGCCGTCCGGCCGACGTGCGGGCCCGCCATGACCAGCGCGCGGGAGACGGTCAGGGGCAGAGCGGGGACGGACATGTCGAACCCTCCAAAAGGATTTTCCAGCAGGTGAGTTGGCGGTTCGTTCTAGACCTCGCGGGCGCGGCTGCCGTAGCAGTCATCGCACAGCGGGATCAGCCATTCCTCGTTGTTGACGTCCGCCGCGAACGGGTCGGCGACGACCTCCACGTCCGGCCCGTCGGCGGGGCAGAAGAAGCACTCCACGTCGGCTCCCGGCAGGTCAGGCGGCCGTCGGGAGCGGGATGGCGCGGCACTCGGCGGCGTGGGTGTTGGCGTTGTTCCGGGCGGTCTGGCGGGGGTCGGGGTAGGTGCTGTGGTCGAGGCAGCCCAGGCAGATCCAGCGGAAGCCGGAGCCGCCGGCCGGGGCGGGCTCGCTGGCCTGGAACAGCGCGACCAGGGCGGAGCCGAGGGTCAGGAACACGGCGGTGGTGCCGATCGGCAGGCCGGTGGCGGGGTCTGTGACGGCGATGAGCTTGGCGGTCATGACGGGGTTCTCCCTGGGCGGGTCAGGCGGAGACGATGACGGCGGCGGCGGTCTCGAAGGCGTGGTGGAACGCCTGGTCGAGGGCGTAGGCACCGTTCATGCCGTGGTCGGCGAGGCGCACGAACGCGCCCTTGCCAGTGGCGTCGGCGAGGCGGCGCAGGGGCTCGCGCCGGTCGGCGACGTAGTGCGTGAGCGCGGACAGGGCCAGGCCGGCGGCGACCGGCCCGGGGCGCAGGCGCACCCCGAGCAGCCGGGAGCCGGCCACCAGCACGGCGGCCTGCGTGGCGGTGTAGGCGGCGACGTGCGCCGCACAGGCGGTGCGGCCGGCCCTGCTGGACTGGCCCTCGTTGTGGTCGTGCTGGCCCTTGGTGCGGGCCTGGTGGTCGGTCTGGATCCAGTGGTCGGCGACGTCGGCGGCGGCGCGCAGCAGGGCGTAGGCGGCGGCGAACCGGGCGGCACGGTCGGACAGCATGAGGAACTCCAAGAAGTCTGTGGAGCAGGGAAGTTGGGGGATGGTGGCTCGCGGTCAGGCGGCGAGCGGGGTGCCGTCGGCGCAGGGCAGGCAGGTGCCCAGGTGCGCGGGCAGGACGTATCCGGCGTCGTGCCCGCAGCTCGGGCAGGTGCGGCGGGCGCGGTTCGCGGCCTCCAGCGCGCGGCGCCTGGCGTCGGTGAACGGCCAGACGGGCTTGGCGAGTTGGGTGCGGTAGAGGTAGGCGAAGCGGGGGTGCGGGGAGAGGCGGGAGCGCCACATCACCTGAGCGGCGACGTCCTGCCCGCCCGGGCGCAGCCCGCACGCGCGCAGCTGGCGGCGGGTCATCAGCCCGTCGGGAGCCATCCGGCGCGGGTAGGTCGGGATGCCGAACCGCTCCCCGTGCGGGTCCCAGAACCGGGGGCGGCTCACTGCGGCCCGTCCGGGTCGATGAAGGCGAAGAAGCAGATGACCTCGATCGGGACGCCGGACCAACTCCCGGCGACCTCAATCCAGTTGGTCTCCGGCTGGCTGGTGTTGAGGGTGACGTGGTCGGGGTCGAGGCCGAGCGCGTCCCGCCACTGCTCGAAGTGGCTCAGGTCGTCATGGTCCCGGACCGCGATGCCCCACTGGGGCGACCCGCCGGCCTGCGGCACCATGCGCTTGAGCTGGACGTATCCGGCGGGCAAGCCGGGGTGGGCACGCAGCAGGGACAGCAGCGCACTCGCCGCCTTGATCTGCTCGGCGGTGGTGTCCTCGGTCATACCGCCACCTCTTCGGGAGTCTGGAACTCCTGGTAGCGGGCGGCGACCCACCCGGTCGACCAACCGGTGATCTCGGCGGCACGGCGCTGCGACATGCCCTCGGCGACCGCCGCGGCGACCACCTCCCGGGCAACCAGCTCCGGAAGCTTCTCGCCGGCGGACGACCCGGACAGCAGAGCCTCGCGGCGCCGCTGCTCGGCCTCGCGCTCACGGCGCTCACGCTCCCGCCGGGAATGCTCACGCTCCCGCGCCTCGCGCTCACGGCGCTCCCGCTCCACCCGCTCGGCAGTCGCCCGGCGCTCCTGCTCGGCACGGGTGGCGGCCTCCCGGCGGGCCTGGGCATCGCGCTCCTCACGGGCCATCCGGGCCTCGTGCTCACGCTGCTCACGCAGGCGCCGGTCCTCGCGCTCCTCGGCCTCGCGGCGACGCGTCTCGGCGGCCTCGAACTCCGCGAGCCGCTCTGCCCGCTCCCGCTTGCGCTGGTCCTCGGCGCGTTGCCGGCGCTCGGCCCGCTCGGCGCGCTCGGCGGCCTCACGGGCGGCCAGAGCGGCGGCGATGGCCTTGCGGTAGGCGAGGGAGGTCTCCGCCGTGACGATCAGCAGCAGCGGCGCGACCGCGTGCACCGCGACCCCGACCCTGTCGCCGTCCAGGGCGGACATACCCACGTTGAGCAGCACGGTCGCCAGGCCGGTCATCCAGCGCAGCACCACCGGCCACCGGCCGCCCCCGGCGCGAAGGCGGGCCAGCACGCCGTCCATCCGGACCACGATCACCACCGCCGCGTCCACCACGACGGGCAGGATCGGCGCCGTCCACTCCCAGCCCCTGGGGCTGTGCGCGGCCATCAGCGGCGTCACGGTGAGCATGCTGTACAGCACCGCCCCGCACGTGATCGCCCACGTTCCCCAGCCCAACAGCCGTTCGGCGGAGCGGATCTGCTGCGGCGTCACCAGCGCGTTCACCGCGCACCCCGCATCCCGCCCCACGAACGGGCGACGAGCACGAACACGCGCTTCGTGAGCGCCAGTGAGCGGCGGTGAGCGCGCCGCCGGACGGCGCTCACGCCGCCACCCCCAGCACCACCGACGGGCGGTTGGCCACCGGCCGGCGGACCACGCGCAGCGGCACCGGCGCCGCGTCCATCAGGAGCTCGGCGTAGGCGGCCAGCTCCGGGTCCTCCCGGCGCAGGTCCGCCAGCACCGCCACCGCCACGTCCACCCGGGCCGTGTACTCGTCCGCCGACTCGCCCGGCACGCCGGCGAACAGCTCCTCGTCCACACCCAACGCCAACTCCGCGAACTCCTGCGAGTCCACGGCAACCTGCCCTGCAACAATCGACCTCACGGGTCTACCTCTTCTCACGGGTCGGGTAGGCCCCGGGGCCGCCGCGCACTCCTTGCCCGGAGCGCGGCGGCCCGTTCCGTGCGGGCCCAGACCACTCATGACGAGCAGCCATGACCCCCGACCCGCCACACCACGGCGACGGATCGAGGACCAAAGACACTCGTTCGTTGATCAGCACACTCTTGAGTTCTCAAGGAACAGCCGCTTCCTTCCGGGGGCTGTCACCCCACCCGTCCGGGCACGTTCACACAGCTCAGAGCAGCCCAAAGAAGGGCTGCCAGTTCTCCAGCTCCGCCATGCGAAACATGTTGAACATGTCTCTTACGATGCCGACAGAATGACGCTTCGTCAAGTCCTTCGCTTGTTTCGGCGGAGCGTCCCTGCCGTGCACCACTAGATTCGCCGCTTCGGCGGTGTCAGAACACGGCGGACCTGGACGGCCAGTGGCCGGTTTGGCTACCGTCGAACCGTCCCGAATCGTCCAAGCGCCGCATGTTCGTCCAGGGGAGGACGAGTTGGCCAACGAAAGGCTGCGAGGGGCAATCCTCGCAAGCGAGTTGACGCTGGAAGAGATCGCAGCGCGACTCGGAGTGAGTACCCGGACCGTCGAGCGGTGGGTGGAAGCAAGGGAGGGCCGTCGCCCGCACCGACGCTTCCAGTACGCGCTCGCCAATCTGTTGCAGCGAGACTTGTCGGACCTCTGGTCGGACGAGCGGACCAGCAGCGCTACCGCCGAGGCCGGCCGGGCCGAACTCGTGAAGCTGTACCCGCACCGCGCGGTCGTGCCGAAGGAACTCTGGACGTCCCTGTACGCGAAGGCGTCCCAGAACTTCGACCTCGTGGTCTACGCCGGATTCTGGCTGTCGGAAGACCCGCAGTTCCACCAGCTCATCCGGGAGAAGGCGCACGCTGGCGTACCCGTCCGGCTGATGCTGGGCGATCCCGACTGCGCTGGTGTGGCCCAGCGCGGCGAAGACGAAGGGATCGGTACCGCGATGGCTGGCAAGATCCGAAACGCGCTGGCCAACTACGGTCCGCTGTTCGGACTGCCCGGAGTCGAGTTCCGGCTCCACTCGACCACCCTCTACAACTCGCTCTACCGCGCCGATGACGACTTGCTGGTCAACGGCCACGTGTACGGCGTGGGCGCGTTCATGGCACCGGTGATGCATCTGGCGCGGGTTCCCGGCGGCGAGCTGTTCAGCACCTACGTCACGAGCATCGAGAGGATCTGGGAGAGTTCACGGAGCATCAGCTCGCCCCAGCTCGGAAGTGAGGCCGCGTGAGCCGCATCGACTACTTTCACGACCCAGCAGCCCCGCCAGCGAACTCGGTGGTCCCGTCCGTGACGGCCGTCGTGACCAACGCCGAGGGGGAACTGCTGCTCATCCACAAGACGGACAACAACCTGTGGGCGCTGCCGGGTGGCGGGCACGACGTCGGCGAGTCCGTCAGCGACACCGTGATCCGCGAGGTTCAGGAGGAGACCGGCATCGACGTGGAGGTCGTGTCGGTCGTCGGCCTCTACACGGACCCGAACCACGTGATGGCGTACGACGACGGCGAGGTCCGGCAGCAGTTCTCCATCTGCTTCAGGGCGCGACCCATCGGCGGGGAGCTGAGGACCAGCTCCGAGTCCAAGGAGGTCCGTTGGGTGAACCCAGCGGACCTCGCGGACCTGGACATTCATCCGTCGATGCGGCTGCGAATCGACCACGGCTTGTCGCCGGATCGGGTCGAGCCGTACATCGGTTAGGCAGAGTTCCGGGCCTGCCCCAACCGGGATTCGACACGAAGCGCAGCAGCACCGATCTCCGGCTCGGCGCGCCGGATGAAGCGACCGACGACACTGTCCGGCCCGTACCGCCCCACGATCTCTGCGATACGGTCGGGCGTCGTGGTCGGTGCCCCGTCCGGCGTGGTGGTCATGTCGCAGTAGATCAGCGCATCGACCAGGTGCGGCTCCTCCAGCGGGAACTCACCCGCGAGTTCCTGCCGGAGGCCCCGCTCTTCGGCTTCGAGCAGCGCGCACGAGTGGTGAGCCACGAGCCGCACCACCCGCTCGTCCATGCCCTCCCTGCGGAGGAACCGGGCGCCGTCGAGGGGGTGGAACCCGGTGTCCGCGATCTGCGGCGCGTAGCCGACGTCGTGAAGCACTGCTGCGGACTCCAGTAGTTCGGCGTCAGGGCCGAGGATTTCTGCGAGGGTTCGCGCCTTTGCGGCCACCCCTTTCGAGTGGACCCATCGGCGAGGGAGGTCGTTAGAGAGAAGGGATTCGGCCAGCTCGTAGGCCCACACGATGGCATCTGCTCCTAGAGGCAGTGATCAGGAGTGGTTGGAGGGCAGGGACCGGATGCGCCGCCCCTTCCCGTGACGGACTTCGAGAACTCCGGCACCCTCAAGCTGTGCGAGGGCGCTGCGCACGGTTCCGCGTGAGGCACCGGTGACCTCAACGAGTTCCTTCTCTGGCGGAAACGCCGCCCCCACGCCAAGTTCCCGAACCATGGAAGCCAGTTGCTCAGCCACCGGAGGCTTGCTCCCTGCCCCGACAACGGCCCACCCGATTCCGGGCTGCGACCGGATCAGCTTCTCGGCGGCGAGCACATCGAGCGCCCGCCTCACCGTGCTCCGGGCCGCGCTGTGCTCCTGCATCAGCGCGGCTTCCGACGGAAGCGCCGTCAGCTCGGGGCCTTCCTTGATCTTGGTACGCAGCGCGTCGGCGATCCGCAGGTACGTTCCACGCGGGCTTCGCTCGGGCACTGGCCGCTCCCTTCGTTGGGCAGGTACCCACACAGCATGAGCGATCCCGGGGTGCGACTGCCAGCCTGCGGGCGGTCCCCAGAACTCAAGCTCTCGGTAGATCCTGGCCCACGTAGTCAGATGGGCATGACGGGGCTGTGGACCAGCCGTGGACCAGCGCGGCGAAGATTAGCTCCGCCGGAGTGGTGCAGCAGGTCAGAACACGTTTCCTCGGAGTTGATCTTTGGTCTTGAAAACTGTCGTGGCCTCTGGTCACCGTGGGTTCAAATCCCACACCCTCCGCCACCTGGTGGGGTGAACCACCAGCCCAGGGCGGGTACCGGCATCGAGCCGGTACCCGCCCTGAGTCGTTTCCGGTGGGGAGCGGGCGGGGCGCTTCAGGGGTGGGGTAGGCGCTGGTGGGCCTGGGCGAGGGTGAGGGCGGCGAGGGTCATGCCGTCGTCGAGGGTGCCGGTGGCGATCCAGCGCCAGAGTTCGGGGAGGGTGAGCCAGCGGGTTTCGGTGACTTCGTCCGGGGCGAGGGGGCCGCTGGGAGTGGTGGTGGGGACGGTGGCCCGGACGACGGCGACTTCGGCGGCGAGCAGGCCGGAGTCGGGGGTCATGGTGCCGAGGAGGTCGAACTCGGCGTCGGGGATGCCGAGTTCCTCGTGGAGTTCGGTGCGGGCGGTGACCAGGGGGTCGGCGCCGTGGGAGAAGCCGCGGGGCAGCGCCCACTGGGGGCGGCCGAGGGGGTAGCGGTAGGTGCGGACCAGGCCGATCGTGTCGCCGTGGACGGGCAGGATCACCACGCCCAGCCCTTCGTCGCGGTGACGGATCTTCAGGTAGGTGCCGGGCGTCCCGCTGGGGAAGACGACCTCGTCGTCGTACACGTCGACGAAGCGGTTGCGGTAGGCGAGCACCTCCCGGGTGCGCCGCACGGCGTCGGCGGGTTCGGGTCGCTCCCGGTGTCCGGTGTCCGTCATGCCGTTCAGCCCCTCACGTCGACGACCTGTCCCAGTGCGCAGGCCAGCCGGCGGGTGAGGAGGCGGCGCACCGCGCTGTCCTTGCCCTTGCGGTAGAGGACGCTGCCGACCGCGCCGACCGCCATCGCCGGGTAGCCGACGAGGCCGGGCAGCTTCCACACCTCGGAGGCCATCGCCGGGCCGACGGTGCCCGCCGCGGTCAGCACCAGCTCGATCGCCAGGCCGCCCACCGGGACGAGGTCGGCCCGGTTGCCGAGGATAGCGGCCACCCGGGCCAGGTGGGCGTCCAGCGCCTTGCGGGCGGAGGTCGGGTCCTCGGCCGTCCGCAGTTCCTCGACGCCTTTCCAGAACGGGGACTTGGCGGCACGGCCGCGCTCGGCCCGGGCCGCCAGGAGGGCGGCGATCGCGTCGGCGGCGTCCGTGCGCAGGGCGGTCATCCGGGCGTGCACCGCGTCCTGGGCAAGGCCGCTCGCCGCGTCCACCCGGACTTCGAACAGCGGTGGTGCGTCGGTCTGTTGGAGCGGCGCGGGTTCGGCGGGGCGGGTCCGGGCCCGGTAGTGGGCGAGGGCGAGCTCCTTGGCGATGCCGTGGCCGGCCAGGTGGCGGCGGGACGGGCCGGTCGCGGTGCTGAGGGTGGAGTCGGCGACGCCGATCGAGTCCGCGACGATCAGGTTGTACAGCGTGTCGACGAACTCGACCAGCAGGCCGAGGAGTTCGGGCCCGCCGACGATCTCCTCCGGGCTCCGTCCGGCGGCGTCGCCGGGCCACGGCAGGGCGAGCCGGAGCCGGCTGCGGTCGTCGAAGGGCGCGGGGTCCCCGGCGCCGAGACGGCGGATCGCGGTGGCCAGGTCGGCCCGCACCTCCCGGTACCGCTCGGGGAGTTCGGGGAGTTCGGGGAGTTCGGGAAGTCCGGAGGGACCGGCGGAGGACGGCGGGGAGAGCGGCGCGGACTCGTCGGCCGCCGCCGTCACCAGTTCGCCCAGGCCGGGACGCCGGACACCGGGCCGGACGGCCGCAGCGGGGGCGACCCGGGGCACCCGCCGGAACTCGTCATGGACCAGCGCGATCCCGTCGGCCCGCTCGGCGCCCAGCCACTCGGCGTTCAGCAGACGGTCCAGGTCGGCGGCCTGCTGCCGCACCTCGTCCGGATCGAGGCCGTACCGGGTCGGGTCGTTGAGTTCGGGCAGCAGGCTGCTCATGAACGGGCGGGTGCCGTCGGACGTCCGGCGGAGCATCGCGGTCACCGCCTCCGGGTACGAGCGCACCTCGAACAGGTGCACCCGGAAGGGGTGTTCACCCGCGGCGGCCGCCGGACGGGCCCGCAGTACGGTGGTGGCGACGCGCAGGAAACCCGGCGAGTCGAAGGCGTACGCCTGCGGGACGACCACCTCGCGGCCCAGCGCGAGCGTCATCAGCACCTCGGTGAAGATCTGCAGGTGCAGCTCCGCCTCGGACGCGTCGGCGGTGGCCCCGGTAGCGTCCGGGGCGGTCGGGGTGGTCGGGGCGTGGCCGGTGCGGGTCGAGTCCAGCGATTCCAGGTACTGGTAGCGCGCGCCGTCGTACACCGTGCCCACCCCCTGGTGCGAACCGTTCTCCCGGAGCGGGACGCTACCCCCGAAGCGGCGCGCCGGACAGTGGTTTTACCGCACGCCGAACAGGAGTTGACGGAACGTCAGAACAGGGTTGGCGGGGCGTCCTGGTCGGTCTGCCCGGGCAGGCCGGGGAGCGCGTCCTGCCACAGGGTGGCGTCGGTGAGCGGGAGTTGGCGCATGCTGCCGGAGCACAGCACGAGCGAGTGCCGCTCGCGCTTGTGGTCGTGGATGACGCCGTAGCCCGTCCGCCGGGTCGGCATCAGGGCGACCGGGCGCTCGCAGTCGGGGCACTGGACACGGGGTGCACGCATGGGACCAGGGTGCCCGAGCGGTCCGACACCGGGACAGGGGGCCGCCACGGAGCGGCGGCGGGGCGGCGGGGCGCCCGGACGGCGGACCGGTGGGTCGGTGGGTCGGTGGGCGGGGGCGCTTGCCCCGGCAGGGGAGGAGGAGGGAGAGTGCGGACGGGGACGACTGCTGGAGGTCTGGCATGGGTGACTTGGTCGAGCGGCTGCGGGTGGGACTCCCGACGGGCGCGATCACGGTGGACGCGGACGTGACGGCCTCGTACGCCCGGGACATGGCGGGCTTCTGCCCGGTGGGCGACCCGGCAGTGCTGGTGTTCCCGGAGACGGTCGAGCAGGTGCAGTTCGTGCTGCGGACGGCGAGCGAGCTGCGGGTCCCGGTGGTGCCGCAGGGCGCGCGGACCGGGCTGTCCGGCGGGGCGAACGCCGTGGACGGTTGTGTGCTGCTGTCGCTGACCCGGATGGACCGGATTCTGTCGATCGACCGGGTGGACCGGATCGCGGTGGTGCAGCCGGGCGTGGTCAACGCCGAACTGTCGCGTGCCGCCGAGGCGTTGGGCATGGCCTACCCGCCGGACCCGTCGAGCTGGGAGTCCTGCACCATCGGCGGGAACATCGGCACCGGCGCCGGCGGGCTCTGCTGCGTCAAGTACGGCACCACCAGCGAGTACGTGCTCGGCCTGGACGTGGTGCTGGCGGACGGGCGGCTGCTGCGGACCGGGCGGCGCACGGCCAAGGGCGTCGCCGGGTACGACCTGACCCGGCTGCTGGTGGGCTCCGAGGGCACGCTCGGCGTGGTGGTGGAGGCGGTGCTGGCGCTGCGGCCCGCGCCGGGGCCGCAACTGGTGCTGGCGGCGGAGTTCGACTCGGTGGACGCCGCCGGGCGGGCGGTGTGCGAGGTGATGGCGGCCGGGCACGCGCCCTCGCTGATGGAGCTGATGGACGCCACCACCGTCCGGGCGGTCAATGAGATGGCGCAGATGGGGCTGCCGGAGTCCACCCGGGCGCTGCTGCTGGTCGCCTTCGACGGGCCCGATCAGCGCGACCGGCTGGCCGAGGTCGGCGCCCTGTGCACCGCCGCCGGGGCCACCGAGGTAGTGCCGGCCGAGGACCGCGCCGAGTCCGAACTGCTTCTCCAGGCAAGGCGCTTGGCGCTACCCGCGCTGGAGCGGACGGGCACTACGATGATCGACGACGTGGCGGTGCCGCGGACGGCGCTGGCCGCGATGCTGAACGGTGTCGCCGGGATCGCCGAGCGGCACCGGCTGACGATCGGCGTGGTCGCGCACGCGGGCGACGGCAACACCCACCCCGTGGTGATCTTCGACGCCCGGGACGAGGACCAGACGGCCCGGGCCAGGGCCTCGTTCGACGAGATCATGGCGCTGGGCCTGGAACTGGGCGGAACGGTGACGGGGGAGCACGGCGTCGGCCTGCTCAAGCGGGAGTGGCTGGCCCGCGAGCTGGGCCCGGTCGGGCTGGAGCTCCAGCGGCAGATCAAGGCGGCCTTCGACCCGCTGGGCATCCTCAACCCCGGAAAGGTGATCTGAGCCCTGCGCACGGGCGCCGCGCTCCACCGCGCCTCGCTCCACCGCGCCGCGCGGAACGGCCCATCGGGCACCGATATCGTCCGATCATCACAAGGTGATGATCGGGAAAATCGGCCGGGGATTTTCGGATCGTCACAGTATGCCGTTCGGATAGTGTGAGTATTTATTGCCGACAATTCCTGTGTCGACATTTGATGGTCACTCGACCTGCATGGGGCGTGGGCGGGGCGTGGACGGACTGTTCGTGCGCCCCGGGGGTTGCGCGACTCGCCGAGGAGCGGCGTTCGCGCGCCCGCCCGGACGGCTCAAAACCTGCCGCCGTCCGGGCTATCTGCCAGTTCAGAGGGGGTGTACCTGTCGACGAGCCGAATTGTCGCGGACTATGCGCGACGGGGTCGCTGTCACGCTAATGGGGGAAAAGGCTCAGTGGTGCTGGTGCTTTGTCGATTTGTTGCGGAAGTCTGTTCCTCGGCGTCGCAGCCCCCGGAGGTTCGTCTGGCCGCGAACTCCGGAACCGGAAACACCCGCAGCACCATTCGGTAACCCGCAGCACCTTGTTCTTGGCAAGCACCACCTGAACCGCCACCACCTGAACCGCCAGCCGAAGCACCACCGGTCCGAGGGCCGACGGTCGACGGCTGCCCGGCTCACGGCTCCACGGAGGAAATTCATGGCGCGCTACCGCAGTACACGCCTTGCCGCCCTGCTCGCGTCCGTCCCGCTCGCAGCCGCTCTGCTGCTGGCCGGGGCGGGCGCCGCGGCGGCCGACAACGGCGCGGCCGCCGATCACGGCTCGAACAGCGGCGTGGTCGCCAACTTCGGCAGCGGCAACATCTTCGGCTCGGTCGACGGCAACTACAACGCCACCCAGCAGACGGCGACCGGTGCCGGTGCGTCGAACCAGAACAACACCCTCGGGGTGAAGGACAACACGGGCATCGTCTACGCGGACCAGTCCAACAAGAACTTCAACTTCGTCTTCGCGCCGGTCTACAGCTACTGACCCTCCGGCGGGAGGTGCGGACGGACCGGCGGGGGCGCCGGACCGGACGGAGCACGGACCGCCGGGGCACCCGGGAGTGGAAAGGGTCACCGCCTCGGGGCACAGCAGAACGCAGAACGACGATCGGAACGGACGATCGGAACCCCTCGGGGGCGTGGCAGCCGCAACGGCGCCGCGCCCCCGAGGGGTTCACCGGTGCCGCACCCGGAGCACCCCCGGAGCACCCCCGAGCGTCCGATCTCAGCGGCGCGAGGTGAGGGTGGCGCCGACGCTGGCGACGACCACGCAGCAGATGCCGAGCACCTGCGGCAGGCCCAGGACCTGGCCGAGCACCACCAGGCCGACCAGCGCGCTGATCGCCGGGTCCAGGCTGACGATCACGCTGAACACCCGCTGCGGCATCCGCCGCAGCGCCGTCATCTCCAGGGCGTACGGCAGCACCGGGAACAGCAGGGCGACACCCGCGACCGCGAGCAGCAGCAGGCCGGGCGCGGAGGCGTCGGACAGGCCCCGGACCGCCTCGACGGCACCGAACGGGGCGAGCACCACGGCGCCGATGGTGAAGGAGACCGCCAGGCCCTCGAAGCCGCGGAAGACCGCGCCGACCTTGTCGGTGAACAGGATGTACCCGGCGTAGCAGGCGGCCGCGCCGAACGCGCAGGCCAGGCCGACCGGGTCCAGGCTCCCGGCCCCGGAGTCGCCGTGGCCGAGCAGGGTGAGCAGGGCCACGCCGGCGGCGGCCAGCATCGCCCACAGCACGTGCCCGGCGCGCCGGGCGAAGACCAGGGCGACCGCCAGCGGGCCGAGGAACTCGATGGTCGCGGCGGTGCCCATCGGCAGCCGGTCGACGGCGCCCGCGAACAGCAGGGTCATCCCGGCCGAGGCGACCCCGAGCAGGCCCGCCAGAGCCAGGTCGCGCGGGCTGCGGCCACGCAGCCGGGGCCGGGTGACGGCCAGCAGCAGGACGGCGGCGAAGGAGATCCGCAGGAAGGTCGCGCCGGCCACGCCCAGCACCCCGAACAGCGGCTTGGACGCCGCCACCCCGAGCTGCACCGCGAGCATCGACACCAGGCACAGCACCGGCGCCGGAACGGACCCCAACCGCCGCCGCAGCCCGCCCGCCCGGTCCCGGACCGGCGTCCCCGCCCGGGTTCGGGACGGCCCGGAGCCGAGCCCCGGATCGGTAGCGGCCTTGGAAACCGAGGTGGTGGCCGGGAGTTCGCTGGTGCTTTCAACGGTGAGGGACGCGCCTGACATGGGATCGAGTGTGGCGTAAGGAGTGGAATAGGTCAAAGCCAGTTACCCACTGCTTCGATGCGGCCTCGGCGGTGCGCCGCTACGGCCGCCCCGACGGTGCGCCGCAGGGCCGCCCGGGTGACCGGGGCGCCGGGTCGGCGTGTCCTGCCGGGCGGGCCGATGGTCGGTCAGTAGTTCTGGAGGGTGCGCTACCTCGGCCCGGCGGCCCTGACGGCCGCGTCGCTCGTCCTGCTGCTCGCCACCGACCGGGACGCCGTCGGCATGCTGGCGGCCGGCCCCGCACCCGCCCCGACCCGGGCCACCGCCCCGGCCGCCCCGTCGCAACCCGGCCCGCCACAACCCGGCCTCTCGCGACCCGGCCTCTCGCAGTCCGTTCCGCCGCAACCCGGCCCGCCCCGGCCCGCGCCGCCGCAGCAGTTCGCGGCCGTGCCCGCTGCCCAGGGCATGCCCACCGTCGCCCACCAGGCCGCGCCGCTGCTCGCGGCCGAGCTGGCGTCCGTCCGGCCGCGCCGCACCGTGCTGAGCGACCCGCTGCGCTCGCGCCGCCAGCCGCTGCCCGCCGAGGTGTTCGGCGGCGCCGGGTTCGACGCCTGCACCGCACCGTCGGTGGAGACCATGCGGGCCTGGTGGGGCACCTCCCCGTACGGCGCGATCGGGATCTACACCAGCGGACGGCAGCGGGCCTGCGCGCAGCCGCAGTTGACGGCGGCCTGGGTGCGCACCGTCCGGGCGATGGGGTGGCGGCTGATCCCGACCCACGTCGGGCGGCAGGCGCCGTGCATGGCGCCGGGGCGCAAGGCGCTGCGGATCGACCCGGAGCAGGCGGTGCGGCAGGGGCGGGAGGAGGCGGCCGAGGCGGTGCGGGCGGTGAAGGACCTCGGGCTGCGCATCGGCACCCCGGTCTACCTGGACATCGAGGCGTACCCGCGCGGCGACTCGGCGTGCAGCCAGGCGGTCACGGACTTCACCCTCGGCTGGACCCAGGCCCTGCACCGGGCGGGCTTCCGCTCCGGCTTCTACTCCTCCACCGACGCCGGGATCGCCGACCTGGCCGCCGCCGCCCGGGCCGGCAGCTCCCCGCTGCCCGACGCGGTCTGGTACGCCCGCTGGGACGACCGGGCCAACACCGCCGACGGCGCGGGCCTACTCGGCACCGACCTGTGGGCCGACCGCGCCCGCATCCACCAGCACCACGGCAACGTCCAGGAGACCTACGGCGGGGTGGCGCTCACCATCGACCGCGACCAGGTGGACGGCCCGGTCGCCCGCTGAGCGGGCCGCCGCGCGCCGGGCGGGTGTACGAATGGAAGGGGCGTGCGAACTCCCTCACCCCAAACGGAAAGCGCTTTCCATCTGCTCCCTGCCCCCCTTCGGATCGCCCCGACCGCCCCCGGTCGAGCCCCGCCGGCCCCGGCGACCTGCGGAGGCGACCCGCCGGAGCGGGGTCGGTCTCATCTCGGTTGCGGCTACTGACAGCGAGGGGGCGACGGGGAAACAATCGGGGGAATCTGTTGCTACCTGCGGGTAGCAACGTGCCGGCCGGTCAAGGAGGACCCGCGTGTACAGCACGATGCAGGACGTTCCGCTCACCGTCGCCCGGATGCTGCAGCACGGGTCCACCGTCCACGGCCGGTCGACCGTCACCACCTGGACCGAGGCCGGCCCGGTGGTGCGGACCTTCGCCGAGATCGGCGGCCGCGCCGCCCAGCTCGCGCACGCGCTGCGCGAGGAGTTCGGGGTGGCCGAGGGCGAGGCCGTCGGAACGCTCATGTGGAACAACACCGAGCACCAGGAGGCGTACCTGGCGATACCGTCCATGGGCGCGGTGCTGCACACCCTCAACCTGCGGCTGCCCGCCCACCAGCTGGCCTACATCGTCCGGCACGCCGCGGACCGGGTGATCGTGGTGAACGGTTCGGTGCTGCCGCTGCTGGCCGCCGTCCTGCCCCAACTCGCCGACATCGTCAAGCACTTGGTGGTGTCCGGCCCGTACGACCCGGCGGTGCTGGCCGGCTTCGGCGGGACGGTGCACGACTACGAGGAACTGCTGGCCGGGCGCCCGACCGCGTACCCGTGGCAGACCGACATCGACGAGAAGCAGCCCGCCGCGCTCTGCTACACCTCCGGCACCACCGGCGACCCGAAGGGCGTGGTGTACAGCCACCGCTCGATCTACCTGCACTCGATGCAGATCATCGCCGCCTCCAGCTTCGGCCTGACCGCCCGCGACACCGTGCTGCCAGTGGTCCCGATGTTCCACGTCAACGCCTGGGGCATCCCGCACGCGGCGTTCATGACCGGCGCCAGCCTGCTGATGCCGGACCGCTTCCTGCAGCCCAAGCCGCTCGCCACGATGATCGACCGGATCAAGCCGACCTTCGGCGCCGCCGTCCCGACCATCTGGACCGGCCTGCTGGACGAGCTGGACGCCGGCGACTACGACACCTCCACCCTGAAGACCGTGGTGATCGGCGGCTCGGCCTGCCCGCCCGCGCTGATGCGGGCCTTCGAGGACCGGCACGGCATCCGGGTCATCCACGCCTGGGGCATGACCGAGACCTCCCCGCTCGGCACCGTCGCCCACCCGCCGGCCGGCGTCACCGGCGAGGAGGAGTGGGCCTACCGGGTCACCCAGGGTGTCTTCCCGGCCTCGGTGCAGGCCCGCCTGGTCGGCCCGAGCGGCGAGCTGATGCCCCACGACGGCGTCGCCGAGGGCGAGTTGGAGGTGCGCGGCCCGTGGATCGCGGGCGCGTACTTCGGTGGCGTGGACGGCGAGCCGGACCGCCCCGAGGACAAGTTCAGCCCCGACGGCTGGCTGCGCACCGGTGACGTCGGCACCATCACCCCCGACGGCTACCTGACCCTCACCGACCGGGCCAAGGACGTCATCAAGTCCGGTGGCGAGTGGATCAGTTCGGTCGCCCTGGAGAACCACCTGATGGCGCACCCCGAGGTTGCCGAGGCCGCCGTGGTGGCCGTCCCGGACGAGAAGTGGGGCGAACGCCCGCTGGCCACCGTGGTGTTGCGGCCGGGCGCCGCCGCCGGCCTGCCCGAGCTGCGGGCCTTCCTCGCCGAGCGGGTCGCCTCCTGGCAGCTGCCCGAGCGCTGGTCGCTGATCGAGTCGGTGCCGAAGACCTCGGTGGGCAAGTTCGACAAGAAGGTGATCCGCGCCGACTACGCGGCCGACCGCCTGGACGTGACGGTGATCGGCAAGGAGTAGCCGCCCAGGAGCAACCGCCCAGGAGCAACCGCCCAGGAGGGCGGCCGTGGGAGGCCCCTCCCCGGTGATCCGAAAATCCGCTGCGGAATACCCCAGGGGGGTATAGCGTTCAGCTGACCGGAACACCGGACCAGGGAGGGGCCACCATGGAGCACGCCGAGCACCACGAGCACCACGAGCAGACCGACCATGCTGGCCGCGCCGGGCACGGCGGCCACGAGCAGCACCAGCACCACCACCATCAGCACGGCGGCGGCGCCAGCTGGCGCACCGCCGCGCAGGCCACGCTGCACTGCCTCACCGGCTGCGCCATCGGCGAGGTGCTCGGCCAGGTCATCGGCGTCGGCTTCGGCCTGCACAACGGCGCGACCGTGGTGATCTCGATCCTGCTGGCGTTCGCGTTCGGGTTGCACACTTCGGCACTACGGACGTGAGGCAGTCCGCTCCCTAGCCAGTAGGCGAGCGTCCCGCAGGGGACCCACCTGCTAGTGAGGGAGTGGCCCCGTGGTCCCCATCCAGCCCGGCACCTTCGGCTACGTCGAGCCCGTAGCGGTCGGTTACGATCGCCAATCGAGGGCGAAGGCCGACAAGAGCGAAGCGTCCCCGCTCGTCCAGAAGGCCACCAACCGGAAGCGCGCTGACGAGCTAGGCGCACGGTTTCTCCGGCACTACTCGGACATTTGCGTTTCCGGCTGGAACCCGGACGCCTACCGCGAAGGCTTCGAAAAGATGCTCAACGCGGCCCGTTCCGGTGAATTCAACATGCTCGTGGTCTACGACGTGAGCCGCTTTTCCCGCCGCGAAGTCATGGACGCAATCCCGATCGTCTCCGAGCTGCACCGGCTCGGAATCACAATCGTAAGCTGCATGGACGGCGTATTCGCGCCGGGCGACACCATGGCGCTGATTTACCTGATCATGCGCATAGATGCCGTGAACAAGGAATCCGAGCACAAGTCGCAGAAGGTGCGAGACACCAAGAACGCACAGCGCGCCGAAGGTTCATGGCTTGGCGGGCGGCGGCCTTACGGATTCACCGTTGAGAAGTATTTCAAGGGCAAGCTCGCGCTCATGCGTCTTGTGCCCGAGGAGTCCGAGGCGGCGAATATCCGGCGAATCTGGGCGCTGATCAAGGCTCACAAAGACCAGGCAGTCAGCCGGAAGAAGGGATCAGTGAACATGGCATCCCTCACTTGGCACTGTGAGTACATGAATGAGCGGCCTAGCGAATATCCGACGCAAGGGAGGTCGGTGGGCAAGGAACGGGCAACTTCGCAGTGGAATGCCCGCACGCTTAAGGGAATCCTCCGAAACCCCGTCATTGCTGGCCTTAAGGCTGATCCCGTCTACAAGCTCACCGAGCGCGGCAACCGAAGTGGCAACCGGGAATGGAAAATTCAGCGCGACGAATCTGGGCACCCCATCGTCATCTGCGAGGCGATTATCCCGCTCAGCGAATGGTACGAGCTTCAGGCTTGGCTTGACACCCGGGTCCGGGGCGCTGGTGTCGCTCGGCGGACTTCTCTTCTCTCGGGGCTCCGCAACGTAGACAACAAGCCTGTGCTCACTTGTGGATGCGGACGACCGCAAGGGGCGCTTAACAACGGAGAGAAGCCGACCTATCGGTGCACGCGAAATTCTCGGGTCCCTGCCTTCGAAGGTGACCACCTGGGGAAAAATGCCATCATGCAGGTTCACGCAAACGACTACGTTGCCCGCCGCGTGTACGCGCTGATTCAGAGCGCGACGGCTTCCGAGCCGGATGACGAAGCAATGGAAATCCTCCGTGAGGCCACGCTTGTCTATTCCATGGCCCAGGAGACCCCGGAGACGAGCCGGGAGCGGACCAACATGGTTGCGGAAAGGGCGGACGCTCAGTCAGCGCTGAAAGCCCTTTGGGATGACTTCGACAGTGGCGACGTATACGAGGGGGCCGAAGGCCGGAAGCGTTTCAAGACAAAGCGGCTCAAGTGCGAAAGCCGTTTGCGTGCCGCCGAGGCCCGGCTTGCCGAACTCTCGGACATGGAAACCGTTGGGCTCCCGCTTGAGCTGTGGCTTCGCCCCGGCGACGACGGCGACCCGATCGGCCCGGGGTCGTGGTGGGCTGACGCCAGCCTTGAGGAACGGCGAAATTTCCTGACGCTGTTTGTCTACCGGATCACGATTTCACCTGCCGGTGCCGACTGGAGGTCCAGCGCCCGGTACAGCTTCGACGTGTCCCGGCGAGTCACCCTGGAATGGGTAACTGCACGAGAGCGAGATGAAGACGAGACGGAAGAGGCCCAGGAAGCCGCCTAACGGCCCTGTGCGCCATTGAGACGCCCCGGTAGGACTCCGAGCCTGCCGGGGCTTTCTCGTGCCGCAGGGGGGTCGCCGTGGCTCCCCGCTGAGTGCGACAGCCGTGCAGTGACGAAGCGGCCCAGCGGCCAGCCGGAACCCACCCCACCTGACCTGGGCAGATGACGCGATGACGGTTTTATGAGTTTTCCGTATTCATAAAAGAAAGCCTTTAGGGAAAGCCGAAAGCCCGTCTGTCTCGTCATCCGTCACTCAGGGCCGCCCGCCCCGCGCGCTGGGGATAGGCATTCCACTCCCTAGATACATAGTGAGCCGGATAGGCGCTGAGTCAGCCCAGCGAACCAACGGCCCGGGAGCGCATCGACTCGCCCCGACAACTGATCAACTTAATACTTGGTTCCGGCATGGGCGCTGTATGTGCTCTCGCCGAACCGAGCAGACAGGGGACCTCCTTCCCCCTGTCTGTAGGCCCCGTGTTACGGATGCTGCTTTCCCGCCGGTATGTCGGTAACCGTCGGATGTGCAGCTCCGTGATGCGGGGCCATTTTTGTATCCGAAGCCGACTAGGAGCCGACCAATGGACCGACGGTCCGAAATATCCGAGCACGTAAGCAATGCCCGCGCCGAAGTGAAGGTTGAGGAAGCCGCCGAAGCAGCGAGTATCGGAAGCCAGTCCCAGTGGCCGGCCGCCGACCTTCCCAATCTGCGCCAACAGATCGGCGCGAAGTTCTCCCTTCCGGAGATCCTGATTGATCGGCTAGCCGGTTCCACTGCGGAGGAAATCACGGCTGATGCGCAGAAGGTTGCCGAGCACTTTCGCCCCGGCCTTCGCACTAAGCCGATGGCTCTCGTAAAGGGTGCCGGTGCAGCGGAGCACGATCCCGGGACTGATATTGACCCGGTACGGCTGGCCGCCGCAATCCTCAAACGTCGCACGATGCGCTGACTTCCAAGCCTTATCCGATACGCCAAGCCAAGAGGAATGAAGAATGACCGACACCAATTCCGATGAGCGCACTAAGCGCCTGGACCACCTCTACAACATGGCAGCCCGCGCCATGCCGAGTTACATCTACACATGCACGCCGGAGAGCGTGAAGGGTGCCCTTGCCCACCTTGACGAGATGCTGAGCAAGCGGGCCGACGCTGATCACGCCGTGGCCGTCGCCGAGGCCGAGCTTGCCGAGGCAGAGACCAAGGATCACCGGGCAACCAAGGCGGCCCTCGCGGAGGGGAAGCCGCTTCCGAAGCCGACCTCCCGGGGGCCGCTGGAAAGCCGCCTTGCCGAGGCTCAGCGGCTCCAGATGGCGACCTACGAGCTGGCCGCCGAGGCTGCTGCGGCTGTGCATGCGGCGGCCCTCTCCGATAGCTCCGATTGGCGGGCCGAAGTGGTCGGCCTGGCCGAGGAGAAGCGTGCCGTCGCAACAGCAGCAGCGACTCAACTGGCTTGCACGCTAGATGAGTTGGTCTCTCTCGCGGGCACGGTGGAAGCGCTGGATGAAGACCTGGGGCGTCCGTGGGACTCGAACGAGCGTCAGTGGCGGTACATGGCACCGCGCGGCGGCATCAACTGGAATGCAGACCGAATTGCCCTGGATCGAATCCTTAGCGATCGGCTGGAATACAGCGCGAGCTATTCCGGTGGCCTTCCTGGCCGCCTAGACCCCGCCGCCGATCCTGACGCCGAATACGATCCGGCGGCCGGCCTGCCTTCCCCGGTAAATGACATGGAGCCGTGGAACCAGTGAGCACCACCCCGATACCCGCCCGAGAAATAGCGCTCCGAGCACTGAGCCTGGTCACCCGCGACCAGGAAACCGGCTGCCTGATCTCAGCGAGGCTGGACCAAAAGGGCCGGGCAATGGTCCGCTACCAAGTTGGCGGGCAGGCAAAGCGAATGCTTGCTCACCGCGCCGTCTATGCGGCCCTGTATCGGCCGCTCAAGCCCTACCAGGTGCTGCGACGACGTTGCGGTGATCTCCGCTGTGTAGAGCCCACCCATTTCACCCTGGCCCATTAGCCGCGCTGGCATTAGTTACCGTGAGTCACCCCAAGGGGTGGGGTAGGACCCCCTCCCCCTCCCTCGGGGATCGCAGCGCTATAGCAGAAACCGGCCTGTCTACGGGTCTGGGATTTTCTGGGCTGACTCAAAGTAACTGACTCCCAGGAGAATTGGCTCCAATCGCCCGGCGGAAAACAGGTCCTTACGCGCGCGTGCACGAATGCGCGCGGGAGGCTGCACGTCCGGCAGGTGAAATAGCCAGCCCTAGAAACTGCCACAGCGGCCCGTACGCCGCCTTTCAGGCTATAGACGGGCAAGTGGTCCGACCCTGCAATTACAGGCCCGCAAATCGCCGTCCTGGACTGACCGAGAGGCAGCCGTGAGAACCATCCACCCCGAATGCGGCCGGTCGTGGTCCGGCCGTCGCGCGGAGCACTGTCCAGCCTGCTGCGAGACCTTCGCCGGTACTCGTGCGGGCGACGCCCACCGAACCGGCCCGTACGGTGCTCGCAGGTGCCTGCCACCGGCCACCGCAGGACTCTGGCAGGACAGCCAGGGCATCTGGCACCGGAGGCCCTACCCGGATCGCTGATCCTCTTTCTTGCCCTCATTTGACCCTTTACGGGTCGAATGAGGGCTTTTGTCGTTCCAGGCTCGCACCACCAACCTGACGCATGATCAACTTGCATGGCTGCTTGACGGTTTCCCCACATTGGGTGATGGTCGTGCACATCCATGCAACCAGCGAGGCGCGGAGGGCACGATGGCACTACGGTTCATCGGGATTGACCCCGAGACACAGCAGCAGGGATCACCGACGGTGTGGGTTGACGCGGAGAACAAGGAACTCGTTTTTCAGGGATGGAAAGCGTCTGCTGCCTTGAAGGAGGAGTGCGCGCAGAAGACAGCCCCCGGGCACGCAACAGAAATCCCCGATCACGAGGACGTGGTTCGGTTCCCGGCGCGGATGATTCCCATTCTGAGGGAGGCGTGCGATGCCGCAGAGCAAGCCGGACTTCTTTGATCTTCTCAAAAACGCGAAGCGCTCCGCCGTTCATCTGGAGATGCGCGATGCGTACGGCGTCGGCGACGAGGCCGAGGACTTTGTCCGTTGGAAGAATTCCGGGGAGCGGGATTCTGACCCTGCTTCATCGTACTGGGCTCCCTGGGTTTCCGTAATCTCTGAAACCGTCTCCCGGGGTGTCGCTGTGCAGCGCGCCCGGATCGTTTCGGAGCCGGTCACCGATTACATCAGATGGGAGCACGCCGGCACGAGCGTCAACCTTGCGGCTGGAGAAGAGGTGCGGTGGCTTTCCCGCCGGAAAGCATCCGGAATTGCCCTGCCCGGAAATGACTTCTGGTTGTTTGATTCAGAAATCGTTTTGTTCAACTACTTCACCGGAGATGGTGATTGGTCCGGCCAGGAGCTGACGACCGACCCTGACACGGCTCAACTGTGCGCATCGGCCTTCGCGGCGGTATGGGCCTCCGGCGTCCCGCACGACGAGTACAACGTCTGACCCACCAAACACACATCGGATAGCTAGCCCATGCCTTCGTCCCCCTCCTCTAGTGCTCAAGACGCCCGCGAAGCAGTGGCGGCCCGGCTACGGGACTTGCTTCTAGATGCGGGGCTGACGGGGCGTGAGCTAGCTATTCGCTGTGGGTGGCACCCTTCAAAATCTTCTCGGATCATGAATGGCAAGACGCCGCCCTCGGACGCCGACATACGTGTCTGGTGTGACGTCTGCGGAGCCTCCGGGCAAGCAGAAGACCTTATCGCTGCAAGCCGCGCTGCTGACTCTATGTACGTTCAATGGAAAAAACTCCAGCGACACGGGATGCGGCGAGCGCAAGAAGAGGTAGTCCCGCTCTGGGAGCGAACGCGACACTTTCGGGTCTACGCTTCTAACGTCGTACCTGGCATGCTCCAAACGCCCGGGTATGCCACTGCCCTAATGAAGTCCATTACTCGCTTTCAAGGCACGCCGGACGATGTGGCGGAAGCCGTCGAAGCTCGGGTTGCTCGGTCTCATGTAATCAATGAAGGAAACCATCGGTTTGCTTTGCTGATGGAAGAGACTGTTTTGCGCTACCGGATCGGTGACGCCGACGTGATGGCGGGCCAACTTGGGTATCTCCTGGCTGTGATGGCCCTTCCTCGGGTGAGTCTTTCGATCATTCCCTTCACCGCTCCCCGCCTGATCTGGCCACTCGAAGCTTTCTACATGTTCGATGATCAGCAAGTTGCCGTGGAACTACTCACCGCCGGTGTAAACGTCAAGGCTCCAAGCGAAGTCGCGGAGTACGGGCGAGCGTTCCAAGGCTTGGCTGAGATGGCGGTTCATGGGGCTCAGGCACGAGCGCTGATCACGTCAGCGATCGACTCGCTCGGGTGAATCTGTGCAATCTCATGCAACCTCATAGAGCCGAACTCGCCTAGCTCCCTAGCGTGTTGCCGTCGGTTTCAGCGACTCCGAGGGAGTGGCCACATGGCGGTGAGCACCAACCCCCGTAAGACCAGGACCCGCGAGGAGTACCGGGCTGAGCAGCGGGAGCAGCCGCCCACGGATCACCCGCTGGACGAGTACGACGCTGGCGTATCGGCCCGGGTGGTCGGTGACGGCATCCTCCGTGAGTGGCCCGCCTGCACGTGCGGTGCGGACGGGTGTCCCGACAAGGGCGTGGCGTGATGCTGCCCGAGGCTCTGACTACGGCTGTCGGTGCGCCGGAGAACTCCTGTCTTGGGTGTGCCTACTTCGACGGGATCGCAGCGCAGTACCCGGCCGACACGAACCCCACCATCGCGCGGCACCTGGTCCGGTGGCGGCAGCAGCACGTCGACAACGACGAGTGCACGAGCCCGCAGGCAGGCCCGGATGAGTGACCGCCAGGACGCCCCGCAGACGGCCGCTCAGGGCCCCTCCGGGGACGCTGAGCCCGTTGACCCGTTCGAGTGGATCAGAGCCCGCCCGTGGCCCCCTGAGCGGCCCTCTGGGCCCCGACCGGTCCTCACTCCGGAGGAGCACGCCGAGGTGCCCTTGACCCCGGAGGAACGGCAGCGCCGGGCGGTGCTGCTGGCCCGGGTGCGTGAGGCCAACCACCCCCGTCGCTGACGGGGCGGACAGACCCCCGTCCCGGCCGCCTGGGGAAGGTTTCGGCCGGGACGGGTTCCAGTGCAAGCACAAGGGAGGGAAGTCTCCGTGGAGACCTCAGAGCGCGCACGACTGGACACGTACTTCGGGAAGATCGCGCGGCGGTTCACACCACCGGTTCTCCCGTCCTCGCTGCTGGTGACGCACCTGTTGCCGGAGCGCCCGTCGTTCGTGCGGGCGGTCGGCACCGTGTCCAGCCTCCGGGCGGTGCTGCCCAAGCCGAAGTCGATCGACGCCGCAGCGCGCCGAGAGGTCGAACAGGGCTTCCCCTGCGACGAGTTGTCGCGTGAGCTGTTCGCCGACCCGGACACGGCGGTGACCTACCTGGAGACCCGGGCGGCCGGCGAACCCGTGGTGCTGCTGGACGTCGGCGGCTACTTCGCCCCGGTGCTCGACGCGCTCTGCGACCGGTTCTCCGGGACCGTCCTCGGGGTGGTCGAGGACACCGAGAACGGCCACAAGCGGTACGCCGAGCGGGACAAGCTGCCGTGCCCCGTCGTGTCGGTGGCCCGCTCGCCGCTCAAGGACCCCGAGGACTTCCTCGTCGGTCAGTCCGTCGTGTTCTCCACCGAGGCGCTGTTGCGGGGCCGGGGGGACATCCTGCACGGCCGTCCGGCGCTGGTGATCGGGTTCGGCAAGCTCGGTTCGAGCATCGCAAGGCTGTTGCACGCCAAGGGAGTTCACGTCACGGTCTACGACATTGACCCCGTACGGCGCGCTCAGGCGCTCTCCCAGGGCTTCGGCGTGGCCCGGGACCGGGAGCAGGCGATAGCCGCCGCTGGGCTCGTCCTGTGCGCCACGGGGGCGCTCGCGCTCAAGGGCGAGGACTTCCCGAACCTGCGGAACGGGGCCTACGTCGCCACGGTCACCAGCAGCGAGGACGAGTTGGAGTTGGACGGGCTGCCGGACGGCTACACCCGCAGCGGCTCCGGCGAGAACGTCACCCGCTACAGCACGACGGGCCACTACTTCTACCTGCTCAACAACGGAAACGCCGTCAACTTCCTTCACGGCGCGTCAGTTGGGCCATTCATCTACCTCGTACAGGCTGAGATCCTGGCAGGCGTGCGACTGCTCGCCCGGCGGGACCTCGACGCCACCATGCACGAAGTGCCCGGCGACGACCGGGCAGCCATCGCCGCTACCTGGCTCGACTACTACAACAGGTGATCCGATGCCCATCACGGCACAGCACGTCAGCGAGACCGTCACCGCCTACCTGGACGCCCACCCCGAGGAGAAGCCGGAGCTGTCGGCCGTCCTCGCCCTGGTGGACGACGGGGCGGACGTGACCAGCCGCAAGGAGTTCCGGGGGCACGCCACCGCCGGGGCCGTCCTGATGGACCGGGACGGCAATGCGCTGTTCATCCACCACGTGGCGCTGGACAAGTGGCTCACCCCGGGCGGGCACCTGGAGCCGGAGGACGACACCCTGTCCGGGGCCGCTCTCCGGGAGCTGACCGAGGAGACCGGCGTCAGCCCCGAGGGCATCACGCTGGTGGGCACCGCCCCCGTGCACATCGACGTGCACCCCATCCCGGCGAACGACGCCAAGGGCGAGCCCGCACACCAGCACATCGACTTCCGGTTCCTCTTCCGCACCGCCGACCACAGCGCCGTGACCCTGCAAGAGGAGGAGGTCAGCGGCTACGCCTGGCGCGACGCGGACACGATCTCTGACGAGACGCTGCGGGGCCGCGTGCTGGCCGCTCTGCGCTGACCGCTCCAGCCCCGGCCCGGTTGCCTTCCGTCCCCCACGGAGCGGCCGGGCCGCCCGCACCCATGGTGCTAATCTGTGCATCCCCTTCGGTTACGCGCTGACCATGCGCGGAGTGCTGAAGGCGGGCCTGCCCTTCAAGGACGCGCTGAAGGTCGCGCTGGCGGCCGACACCGTCTCGATCATCGTGATGGAGCTGATCGACAACGGCGTGATGGTGGCCGTCCCGGGGGCGATGGACGCCGGGCTGGGCCAACTGCTGTTCTGGGTCTCGCTGGCCGGGTCGCTGGTGCTGGCCTTCCTGGTCACCGTCCCGGTCAACCGCTGGTTGATCGGTCGCGGCCAGGGCCACGCGGTGGTGCACGCCTACCACCACTGAGCCCTGCGCCCCGCCCCGTCCCCGGCCGCCGCGGTGCCCGCTGTTCCGTACCGGCGCCCGCCGATCCGTCGTGGGGGGGGCCCCCGGGGGGGCCCCCCCCCCCCCCCCGGGGCCGGCCCCCCCCCCCCCGCCGGGCCCGGGGGGGGGCCCGGGGGCCGCGCCCCCCCCCCCCCCCCCGGGGGGGGGGCCCCCGGGGGGCCCCCCCCACGACAGGCCCCGGGTCAGCGCCCGTCGACCACGGTGTTGCCGGTGATCGACCCGTCGGTGCCGTCCACCGTCACCAGGTGGCGCACCCCGTCCTGGCCGAGCACCGTGACCGCCCAGGAACTGCCGCCGCCCTCGCGGCCGACCACGGCCAGCCCCGCGACCTTGCCGCCCGGCACCGCGCCCGCCGCTTTGGCGACCGCCTGGTCGGCGGCCACCCCGGGCAGCGGAGCAGGCGCCACCCCGGCGCTCCCGGCGACCGCCCCGGCACCCGGCACGCCCAGCACCCCGGGCATCCCGGGCGCGCCCGGCGCGACCTTCCCGCCGGGCACCGTCCGCGCCCGGCCGTCGTGCCCCCGCTCCCCGGCCCGGCCGTCCCACTTCCCGTGGCCGGCGAAACCGGGGGCGTCCGGAGCGAACGGGACGTCGGGCCGGTCCGGGCGACCCTCCCCGAAGAACCCGACCGCCCGCGACCGGTCGTGGTGCCGCTCCAGCGCGACGCCCGAGCCGACCGCCGCGACCCCGAGCACCACCACTGCGGCGACGCCCAGCGCCCAGCGGCCGCCGCGCCGCGCGGGCAGCCGGACGTAACGCCGGCGGAACCCCGCCAGGCCCACCAGGCCCGCCGGGGCGGCGGCCTTCTCCTCGATGCCGGGCTCGGACGGCTCCGGCGACTGCGGTTCGGACATGTGTCTGCGACTCCCTCGACGACCTGACCCCGACCGGTTCGCCCCGGCCGGGCGTCCAGCATCCCTCCGCCCGCCTGAAGCCAGGCTGAAGCCACCGATCGGGCCTGCCGCACCGCCCGCACCGGCGGGGCCCGCCTGAAGCCGGGCTGAAGCCGCCCTGTCCGTCCCGCCGGACGCCTGCGACGCTGTCCCCCATGCGCGTACTGGTGGTCGAGGACGAACGGCGGCTCGCCGCCACGCTGCAGCGCGGGCTGCGGGCCGAGGGCTTCGCCGTCGACCTCGCCCACGACGGCGAGGAGGGGCTGTGGCTGGCCACCGAGCACGACTACGACGTCATCGTGCTCGACATCATGCTGCCCCGCCTCAACGGCTACCGGGTCTGCGCCCGGCTGCGCGCGGCCGGGGACGAGACCCCGATCCTGATGCTCACCGCCAAGGACGGCGAACTCGACGAGGCCGAGGCCCTGGACACCGGCGCCGACGACTTCCTCTCCAAGCCGTTCTCCTACGTGGTGCTGGTCGCCCGGCTGCGCGCCCTGGTCCGCCGCACCGGACGCCGCCTGCCGCAGATCCTCCGGTTCGGCGACCTGGTGATCGACCCGGCCCGCCGGACCTGCACCCGGACCGGTACCGAAGTCCGGCTCACCACGCGGGAGTTCGCGGTGCTGGAGTGCCTGGCCCGGGCGACCGGCGGGGTGGTGTCCAAGCGGGAGATCCTGGAGAGCGTCTGGGACTCCGCCTTCGACGGCGACCCGAACATCGTGGAGGTGCACATCAGTGCCCTGCGCCGGAAGATCGACGCCCCGTTCGGCCGCAGTGCGGTCGGCACGGTGCGCGGAGCCGGCTACCACCTGGCGGTGGACGGTGGCTGACCGCCTGACGGTCCCGCGCCGCCTCGTTGCCCAATTGTGGTTCCGCACAGCCCGGTTGGTGCCACGCTCGGTGCGCGCCCGGGCCACCTTCGCCGCTACTGCGGTGGTCGCGCTCGCCCTGGGCGGCACCTCGCTGGCACTGCTCGGCGTGCTGCACGCCAACCTGACCAGCGACGTCCGGCGGACCGCCGCCCGGCAGGTCGACGAGGTGGCGGCGGTGGCGGTGCGCGAGCACCTGCCGCCGGTCATCGCCAGCCCGGGCGGTGGATCGGTCCGGGTGTTCGACGCGGACGGGCGATTGGTCTCGGCCACCATCGACGTGCTGCCCCCGGCCGGACCACCGGTCCCCGAACCGCCCGTCCCCGGTGGCCCTGGCGCCCCGTTCAAACGCCAACTCCGGCACCCGGGCGGCGATCGGGGCGTCGTCATGCTGATGGACGACGCCGGGCAGCGGGTGGTCTCCGCCTCCGTCACCGGCCCGGACGGGCAGCTCACCATCTACGCCTCGGCCTCGCTCGGCCCGGTGGCCGCCGCCGGCCGGACCGCCGCCGCCGCGCTCGCCGTCGGACTGCCGCTGCTGGTCCTGCTGGTGGCCGCGGTGACCTGGCGGGTCACCGGCCGGGCCCTGCGCCCGGTGGAGGCGATCCGCTCCGAGGTCGCCGAGATCACCGGCCACGACCTGCACCGCCGGGTGCCCGTCCCGCGCACCGGCGACGAGGTCTCCCGGCTCGCGGTCACCGTCAACGCCACCCTGGACCGGCTGGAGGACGCGGGGCGCCGCCAGCGCCGCTTCATCGCCGACGCCTCGCACGAACTGCGCAGCCCCATCGCGGTGTTGCGCACCCAATTGGAGGTGGCACTGGCCCACCCCGACCCCGAACTGTGGCCCGAACTGCTCACCGACGCGCTGCAGGACACCGTCCGCCTGCAGGACCTCGCCACCGACCTGCTGCTGCTCGCCCGACTGGACGCCGCCGACCCGGTCGCCACCGAACTCCTCGACCTGGACGTGCTGTTCGCCGAGGTGCTGGCCACCCGGACTGCCGACCGGATTCCGGTGCTCGCCGAACTCGACCCCGGCGCAAGCGTGTTGGGCAATCGGACCTGGCTGACCCGGCTGCTGACCAACCTGGTCGACAACGCCCAGCGCTACGCCGACAGCACCGTGCGGGTCCGGCTCGGCACCGGCGCGGGCACGGCGGTGCTGGCGGTGACCGACGACGGCCCGGGCATCCCGGAGCCGGACCGCGAGCGGGTCTTCGAGCGCTTCACCCGGCTCGACGACGCCCGCAGTCGCGAACTGGGCGGCGCCGGGCTGGGGTTGGCGATCGCCCGGGACCTCGCCGAGCACCACGGCGGCACCCTGGCCGCCGAACCGTCCCCGCGCGGAGCGCGACTGGTGGCCCGCCTCCCGCTGGCCGGTGCGCCGACGGACCGGAGCCCGTCGGCGCCAACCTGCTGATCCATCAAGCAAATTGACGAAGTATCAGAAAGCAGCGCTGCCCGCCGCCATGACCTGCTCCAAGGAGCCGATCCGGGCCAGCAGTTCGACGATCCGGCCCTGCACCTCGTCGGTGGTCGAGCGCTCGGCGAGGAACAGCACGTTCTCGCCGGTGCGCAGCCCGGCCCGGGCCTGCGGGTCCAGGTCGGCGGAGGTGTAGACGACCAGCGGGGTGCGGTGCAGCCGGTCGTTGGCGCGCAGCCAGTCGAGCAGGCCGGGCTCGGAGCGCTCGATCCGCTGCAGGTCCAGCACCACCAGGTTCGGCTGGACGGCACTGGCCCGGGCCACCGCCTCGTGCTCGTCGGCGGCGTGCTCCACGTGCATGCCGCGCCGCTCCAGCCCGGCCACCAGGGCGGCCGCGACCTCGGGGTCGGACTCCACCAGCAGCACCCGGGCCGCGTGGTTCTCGCCGTCCCGTGGGGCCAGCGCCCGCAGCAGGACCGCCGGATCGGCGCCGTACGCGGCGTCCCGGGTGGCCTGGCCGAGACCGGCGGCCAGCAGCACCGGGACCCGCCCGGCCAGCGCGGCGGTGCGCAGCGACTGCAGGGCGGTGCGGGTGATCGGCCCGGTCAGCGGGTCGACGAACAACGCGGCGGGCGTCTGCGGCACCTGCGCGTCGACCTCCTCGCGGGTGGCCACCACGACGGGCCGGAAGCCCCGGTGCTCCAGCGCGCCCCGGGTCGACGGGTCCGGCTCCGGCCAGACCAGCAGTGGCCGCGGGCCGTCGTGCGGCCGGGCCGGGGCGAGCTCGGCGACCGGCCGGGGCGGCGTCCGCCCCTCCACCGGGGCGGAGCCGCCGGACAGCGCCAGCGCCGTGCCCGGACCGCCCGCCGAGGAGTGCTCGCCGACCTGAGGTCCGGCGGCCGACCGGTCCGGCTGCGGACCGCCCATCGGTCGGGGCGGCACCAGTTCGCCGAGGCCGCTACCGATCGGCTGCGGCTGGGCCTGCTCCGCGACGCCGGGCGCCGGGGCGGACCCGCCGGGCAGCGCCAGCGCCGCGCCCGGACCACCCGCCGGGGACGGCTCGGCGCCCGGCGCGGTGGGCACGGGCGGCATGGCGGGCGCCGGCGGGGCGATCGCCCGGACGTCGGCCGGAGTCTCCGGGCTCGCGGGGGCCGGGGCGACGGCGGGGACGGGCGGCAGGACCGTCGTCACCTCCTCTGCGCTCTCCGCGGTGTCGGCAGGCAGGGCCAGCCGGCGGCGCCGACCGGTGGGCTGGGCGGGCGGCGCGACCGGCGGCTCCACCGGGACGGGCGGCAGGGTGTGCTCCAGCCCGGGGTAGACGACCGCCCCGGGGTCGGGGACACCGGGGATCTGCAGCGCGGGGGAGCTGTCGTCGGGGTTCGGCACGGCGGCCCGGCGGGCCCGCCGCCGACCGCCGCCCTCAGTGGCCGGCGGGGCACCCGCCCCGGCGCCGTCCGGATGACCGTCCGGCCCGGAAGGCCCGACCGGGCCGGGGCCGAGCGCGATCGGCGCGCGCGGGGCCTGCTGCTCGGACGCGCCGGGCCCGCCGCCCCAGGAGTCGTCCTCGCGCGGCGCGCGGGCCCGACGGCGGCCCTGGCCCTGGGTGTCGTCGGCCTGCGCGGTGGCGTCCGGCCCGACCGCGGGTGCCGCAGGAGCCGCCGAGGCCGCACCTTCGGCGGCCGGCCGCGGCTCGGACCCGCCGGGCTGCCCCGGCAGGTCGGGCAGCATCGCGGTGTCGGAGTCCTTGGGCACGTGCGGGACGTGCCGCTGCAGGTCGGGACCGTCGGAGTCCTCGCCGTCGTGGTCGAGCGGCAGCTCCACGACGTAGGTGGCACCGGCCCCGCCGGGCAGGTCGTGCCGCTGCAGCACACCGCCGTGCCGCTGGACGGCGGCGCGGGCGATCGGCAGGTGCACGGCGCTGGCGGTGCGGGCGGGGCCGCGGACCTCGATCCGGGCGACACTGCCGCGTTGGGCGGCGGCCAGCACCACCATGGGGGGCTGCTCGCCGGTCGGCACGGGCTCGCCGAACGGCGCGTCGGCGGGGGTCGGTTCGGCCTCGGCACGAGCGGCCTCGGGCACGGAGGTGACGCCGCTGACGTCGGCCACCAGGTGGGCCAGCGCCCGGGCCAGCCGCTCGCGGTCGGCGAGCACCTTCACGGCGGCGGCGTGCACCGAGTACCGGACCCGGCCGGGGCCGACCAGCTCGTCGGCCCGCTCGACGGCGAGCTGCACGACCTCGTCCAGGCCGATCCGCTCGCGGTCGAGGGAGGTCTTGCCGCGGTCGGCGTCGGCCTCGAAGCGCTGGTGCTCCAGCACGCCGTCGATCAGCCGCCCGAACCGGCGGCACTCGTCGGCGAGCCGGCGCAGCGTCCAGTTGGCCTCCGGCCAGAGCTGGCCGGCCGGGTCGGCGGCGAGGGTGTCGATCCGGCGGTGCAGCGCGGTGAGCGCGCCGCCGAGCTCGGACTCCAGCACGGCGGTGAGGTGCTCGTTGCGGGCGGTGAGCGCGAGCTCGCGGGTGCGGTCGGTGAACGTCATGACCGCGCCGACGAGCTGCTCGCCGTCCCGGACCGGGGCGGTGGTCAGGTCGACGGTGACCGGCCGGCCGTCCTTGCGCCACAGCACGGTGTTGCGGATCCGGTGCTTGCGGCCGGAGTGCAGGGTGTCGACCAGTGCGGAGCTCTCGGCGGCGAGCGGGCTGCCGTCGGGCTGCGAGTGCTGGATCAGCGGGTGCAGCTCGCGGCCGCCGAGCTCGCTGGCCCGGTAGTCCAGGATGTGCGCGGCGGCCGGGTTGACCAGGACCACGCGCCCTTCCAGGTCGACGCCGAGGACGCCCTCGGCGGCGGCCCGCAGGATCATCTCGGTCTGCTTGTGCTGGCGCCGCAGTTCGGACTCCACGCCGAGGCGCGCGGACAGGTCGCGCACCAGGAGCAGCAGCAGGTCCTGGTCGGCGGTGGTGAAGGACAGGTAGCCGCGCGCCTCCCCGCCGCCCTCGTCGGTGAAGTCGTTCCCGGACACCTCGACGGCGAACTCCGTCCCGTCGGTGCGTCGGGCGGTCATTCGGACCGGTCGGTCCAGGCTCTCTGTCTCGCTCGCCGGTGGCCGCATCGAACCGGGGATTCGGCTGGGGTCGAACTCCGGCAGCAGGTCCAGGACGCCCCGCCCGATCAACGAAGTGCCGGGAGCCTGCAGGCTCTCCACGGCGGCCTTGTTGACGTCGACCACGGTGCCGTTGCTGTTCACCAGCAGCAGCGGGTCGGGCAGTGCGTCGAGTATCGCGGCGAGGCGAGCAGCGCCTCGGGTCGGCCTGCTGCTCACGTCGACGGGTCTCCTCACGGCTTAGGGCCGCCGCTGCGACGGGCGGCTCCGCCTCTCCTCGGAGACGGAAGTATCTCATTCTTCTTTGCGCCGTGGACGACCCGGCCAGTATCGTTGTGGTGGTTGGTGCCGGGGCCGTTGCCTGTGGCATCATCGCAGTCGCACGGAGTACGGCCGGAGTCCCGGTCGCGGTCCGGGTGTTGGAGGCGTCGCCTAGTCCGGTCTATGGCGCCGCACTGCTAATGCGGTTTGGGCTTTACCGTCCATCGAGGGTTCAAATCCCTCCGCCTCCGCCTCATCGAGAGCCCCGTCGGTCACAGGCCGGCGGGGCTTCGTCGTAGCCGCCCGCGCGTCCGCCCCGCGGGCCCGTCTCGCGGTGGGGTGCCCGGGCCGGTGGGCGTCCTCGCAGGTTGGGGGCCGTGGACAATCGATTTCGCCCCCGGTCCACGGTCATGTAATGTTGTCCCCGCACCGCCCAGGAGGCCAGTCCGCCGGGGCGAGCGCTCATAGCTCAACGGATAGAGCACTTGACTACGGATCAAGAGGTTGCAGGTTCGAATCCTGCTGAGCGCACCAAACTCCGCTCGCGGTCCCGCAAGGGTCCGTCCGAGCGCTCATAGCTCAACGGATAGAGCACTTGACTACGGATCAAGAGGTTGCAGGTTCGAATCCTGCTGAGCGCACCAGCCGAAGGCCCCGGGTATCCACCCGGGGCCTTCGTCGTTCCGCGCCACCGTTCCGCAGTGCGGTTCGGCCGAGCCCGGTCCGGTCGAACGTCCGGGGTACGCGGGCGGGGGAGTAGGGTGCCGGGCCTGGGGCCACCGGTCGAAGCAGACCTCAGGTGCCTGGGCGTTAACGTCCGATTGGTTCCCGTTCGAGTGAGTTGACGGCGTGTTGGACGGGTATCCCCATGCTGCTGACGGAGTGGCCGCCAATCAGGTGATGTCAGGGGAATTGAGCAGGTGTCGAGGTATGACCGAAACCAGATCATGCTTCCCTTTTGTCTGATCGTCAGCTCCGTCCGAATGCGGGAATCAGGGCCGTGAATCGGCGAACGGCGCGAACGGCGCGGACGGCGCGGACAGCACGGACGACGCGGACGACACCGAGAGGAGAGCCGGATGTGCCGACAGTTCCCCCACCGGGCTCCGACCCCCGACGCCCGCCCGGCCCGTCGCGGACGCCCCGACGACGACGCACGACCTGGTGACGGCGTACGGCCCGGCCGACCTGGCGGTGTCGACGGCGGCGGGCGGCGGTCCCGGATCGGCCGCCCCACCGCCGTCCTGCTCGCCACCTGGCTGCTCACCGGTCTCGGCGCCCCGCCGGTCGCCGCGCAGCAGACTCCGGACAGCTGGTCCGCCGACCGCCGCGCCGTGCTCCCCTCCGGCCTCGGCATCCAGTTCGACTACGCGGCGGTTCCGGGAGTGACGGTCACCCCTGCCACGGGGAAGCTCGATGCCCGGCCGGGCGCCGACGGCAGCCCCTACAGCGACGGCATCCGCCCCGGCGACCCGGCCGAGACCTTCCTGGCCGCCGAGCGCCGCCCGCGCGCCGACGGCTCCTGGCACACCCTCGGCACCCTCCAGCTGACCTTCTCCCGCCCGGTCCGCAACCCCCGACTGCACGTCAGCGGCCTGACCGCGGTGGCCACTTCGAAGGACGGCACGACCACCACCAGCGCCCGCCTCACCGTCACCGGCGGCAGCCCCGCCGCCCCCGCCCTGGTCGGCCGCACCGGCTGGCCGGGCTGGACGGTCGGCTCCGGCCAACTCGCCCCGGCCGGGGCCCCCGAGCAGGACGGCGCCGACGGCACCGGCACCCTCGAACTCGCCGGCACCGTCACCACCGTGGCGCTCCGGGTCGAGCAGCGGGTCACCGCCAAGGACGGCTCCACCACCCCGCCCGCCGCGTTGAAACAGGCCTGGACGGTCACCCTCGACGAGGGCCTCGGCAGCGCCCCGCAGGGCTACGGCAACGCCTCCCACCTGATCTCCGACCTCTTCCTCGGTCAGGACGCCGCCTCCGCCTCCCGCACCAGGGCCGGCCTCGCCCAGACCGTCCAGGACCCGCTCCGGCCCGGCCCGCCCGACCCGCCGCCGCCCCCGCCCGCCGACGCCGGACCGGTCGCCCCCAGCGTCGAACTCGACGGCGGCGAGGGCCGCCGCAGCCCCTGGGCCAGCCCGCCCCCGCCGTTGCTCCAGCCCGGCCGCGCCGAGTACCAGGGCGCCGACCCCACCCTGGTCTTCCCCACCGAGGCCGCCGTCGGCCGCAGTTACCACCTGGACGTCCCGGTCGCACCCGGCGGCACCCCCGCCGTGCTGGCCGGCTGGATCGACTTCGACCACAACGGCCGCTTCGACCCGCTGGAACGGGTGCAGGCCGAGGTCCCCGCCGGGGCGTCCACCGCCGCGCTGGAGTGGCAGGTCCCGCCCGGTGCCGCCGGCGGCGAGACCTGGGTCCGGCTCCGGCTGGCCCGCAGCGGCCCCCAGCTCGTCACCTCCGGCGGCTTCGCCGACTCCGGGCAGGTCGTCGACCAGAAGATCGGCTTCGCGGTCGGCACCGCCAAGCCCGAGGTCGCGCTGCCCGTCCCCGGTACCGTCACCAGGGAGCCGCGCCCCGAGTTCCGCGGCGACGGCGCGCTGCCCGGCGCGAGCATCGCCGTCCAGGAGAACGGCACCACCCTGTGCACCGGCAAGGCCGGCAACGACGGCTCCTGGAACTGCCGCCCCGACCGCCCGCTCGCCGAGGGCGCGCACACCCTCGTCGCGGTCGAGACCACCCGCAGCGGCACGGTGCTGCGCGGCGACCCGTTCCGGCTGACCGTCCGGACCACCCCGCCGACCGCCCCCGTCCTCACCCTGCCCGCCTTCACCAACGACCCCGGCCTGCTGCTCACCGGCCTCGGCGAGCCCGGCTCCACCGTCACCGTCAGCGCGGACGCTCCCGGGCGCGCCGCCACCGACCTCTGCTCCACCGGCGTCACCGCCGACGGCACCTGGTCCTGCCTGCCGGTGGAGAACCTCCCCGACGGCCGCTACCGCCTCGTCCCCCGGGCCCTCGACGGCGCGGGCAACAGCGCCGAGGGCAAGCCCGTCACCCTCACCGTCGACACCGTGCTCCCCGACCGCCCCCGGCTCACCACTCCTGGCCCGGGCGAGACCCTGCACACCGGCCGCCCCCGACTCGCCGGCCGCGCCGAACCCGGCACCACCGTCACCGTCACCGCCAGCCACGGCGACGAACGCACCACCGTCTGCAGCGCGGTCACCGCCCCCGACGGCACCTGGGCCTGCACCGCCACCCACGACCTCGCCCCCGGCGACCTCACCCTCCTCCCCACCGCCACCGACCCCGCCGGCAACGGCACCCAGGGCGAGCCCGTCGCGGTCCACCTGCTGGCCCCGAACTCCTCCGACGTCCCGTCACCCACTCCCTCGGCGCCCCCCACCGCCGCCGACTCGCCGACGGCTCCGGCCTCCCCGTCCGCCACGCCGTCGACGAGCACTCCGGCCCCCTCGCCGTCCGCTTCTGCTTCGCCGTCGGCTCCGGCGCCCTCCTCGCCGAGCGCGGTTCCGTCGGCCTCGCCGTCCGCCGTGGCCGCGCCTTCGCCGTCGTCGGACGTGCCGGTGGTGCCGATCGTGGTGCCGACACCTGCGGGTGACGCCGGGCCTTCGGTGTCGCCCTCGCCCTCGCCGAGTGTGGCTCCGTCGGCCTCGGCGCCTGTCACGGCTTCGCCGTCGGGCTCGGTGAGTGATCCGGCATCTGCTTCCGCTTCCGCTTCTGCGACGCCCGCGCCTGCGCCGAGCGCGGTTCCGTCGGCCTCGCCGTCCGCGTCGCCGTCGCCTTCGCCGTCGTCGGACGTGCCGGTGGTGCCGATCGTGGTGCCAACGCCTGCGGGTGACGGGTCGGCGAGCCCCGGGCCTTCGGTGTCGCCTTCGTCCTCGCCCGCGCCGAGTGTGGCTCCGTCGGCCTCGGCGCCTGCAACGGCTTCGCCGTCGGCGTCCTCCTTGCCGAGTGCGGTTCCGCCGTCCGCATCGCCATCGCCGTCGCTGTCGCCATCGTCGGACGTGCTGGTGGTGCCGATCGTGGTGCCGACACCTGTGGACGGTGGGTTGGCGTCCTCCTCGCCGAGTGCGGTTCCGTCGGCTTCGGTGTCCGCCGCAACCGGCTCCCCGGGCGCGTCCCCGGTGGCTTCGGTGTCGCCGAGCGTTGCGCCTTCGGTCCTGACGTCCTCCGCACCGAGCGTCGTCCCCTCGGCTGTGACGCCGTCCGCCTCCGACGCGTCGGCGTCCCCGGCGGCTTCGGTGGAACCGGAGGTGACATCGTCCGTCCCGCCGGAGCTGCTGGCGGTCATGGTGCCTGCGCTGACGGTGGGTCAGGAGGTCGTTCCGGCTCCGAGCCCGTCGCGGCCGCAGGCACCGGTGACGCCAAGTCCGTTGGTGTCCACGGCGGCCGCCCCGGCCGCCCCGGTCGTTCCGGCGGCCCCGACCGGTCCCGCTGCTGCCGCTCCGACCGCTTCCGGTGTCCCGGCCGTCCCCGGCGTCCCCGTTGCCCCTGCTGTTCCCGTCGTCCCGGCCGCTCCTGCCGCTCCGGCGCCCTCGGAGGCTGTGACGATCCTCACCGCTCCGGATGCGCCTCCCTCCATCGCCGTCCTTCCGCCTGACGGGACGTCGGCTCCGGCCGGAGCGGCGGAGGCACCGGCCGCCGAGGGCGGGGCGGGGAGCGCGAAGGCGTTCGTCGCGCCGCCGCCGGACGCGGTCGAGGCGGCACACCGGGCGGCGGCGACCGGGTGGCGGGGGATGGCCTGCGGGGCGCTGCTGGTGGCGGCGGCGCTCGGGCTGCTGGCGCGGCGGGTGTTCGGCCGGGGGAGTGGTAGACGCCGTCGCTGACGGACCGCCAGGTCGGTTCCCGGGTGCCCGTCGGCCCGTCCGTTCCCGCAGCTCACGGCGGGCGGGCCGGCGGCTTCCCGACATAACTGACGGATCGACACGCCGCATGGCAAATGTCGCATTTGATGACTTATCAACCTAGCCTGAGTCTGGCACTGCCCGTCAGATCCGGGCCGCCCGTTGCGCGACACTCTGAACCCTTAGGACACGTGCATGGACGTCACCCGCGACTCGTCGCCGCGACCCAACTCCTGGCCCCCTGCCGCACCGGAACCCCCCGTCGGTGCGACCCAACTGACCAAGGCGGTCGCCAAGGCGGTGAGCAAGCCGCTGATCAGGACCGCCCCGCCGGTCGAGGACGTCGGCCCCGAGCCCGAGCTCGACCGGGGCCCGGACACCGAGCGACTGCCGGTGCTGGGCGCGCCCGTCGACCAGCCCGCCCTGCTGCCCCTCGGCGCGGACGATCCGGCCGCCGCCCCGCCCGCACCCCGGGCGGTGTCCGAGCCCGGCGGCCTGCGTGCACTCGGTGCCTCTACGGCGAGTGCCCCGGCCGCGAAGGCGTCCCGCGCGCACGCCTCCCCTGCGACGGGCGAGGCGGACGCGCACCCGGCGGGGGCGGAGGCCGCTGCCGCGCACCGGCGTCCGCCGCGTGCCGACCAGTCGCTGCGCGAGCGCCGCGCCTTCGCCCTGCCGGGCTGGCTGCCGCTGCTGGCACTGCTGCTCGGGGCGGCGGGCATCCTGCTGGTGCTGGCCCGGGCGGGGGTGATCCCGCACCTGTCGGGGCTGCCCGACCTGCGTGGTCCGGCCGCCCGGGCGAGCGGGGAGGCGGAGTTCGGCGACCGGACGATCGCCTCGGTGAGCGCGATCGGGCTGGCGATGCTGGCCGCGCTGGCCGGGATGCTCTCCAACCCGGGCGGCGAGACCCGGGTACTGACCCGCTGGGGACGCTACCGGGGCACGGTGCGCCGCACCGGCCTGCTCTGGGTGAACCCGCTGGTGCGCCGCCACCGGGTGGACGTCCGGCTGCGGCACTGGCGCAGCGAGCCGGTGCACGTCACCGACCGGGCCGGGACGCCGCTGGTGGTGCGGCTGCTGATCGTCTGGCGGGTCAAGGACACCGCGCGGGCGACGCTCGGCATCGCCGAGCACGAAACCTATCTGCGCGAGCAGGTGCAGGCCGTTCTCACCCGAACCGCCTCCGTCCTGCCGTGCGACTCCAACTCCGCGCCCGGGCCCGCGCTGCGCGACGGCCACTGGTTCGCCGACGAGCTGACCCGCGCGCTGGCGGCGGAGACCGCCCCGACCGGCATCGAGGTGTACTCGGTGCAGCCGCTGGCCCTGGACTACGCGCCGGAGGTCGCCGAGTCGATGCGCCGCCGCCGGCTCGCCGACCTGGACGCGGGGCTGCGGACCGTCCTGGTGGACGACGCGGTGGAGGCCGCGGCCCTCGCGGTGCGACGCCTGGAGCGCGCCACCGCCCACGAGTTGGACGACAACGCGCGCAGCGCCCTGATGGAGCAGCTGCTGGTGGCGTTCGTCGCCCCGGCCGGGGTCACCGCTTCGGTGCCCGCTCCGGCCGCCCGTCCGAACCGTAAGGAAGGGAGGCCCGCGTGAGGAGCGCGCTCGCCTCGATATCCACCGATCCCGCCGATCTGCCGGACTGGTCCGGGGCCCCGCTGCTGGGCTTCGCCGAATCCGACGGAGCGTCAGCCTGCCGGTGTGCCGGGTGCAGCCGTCCGGCCGTCCGCACCGCCGGTTCCGGCGTGGCCGAGCGGGCGGGCCGAATACACCGCGCCGTGCGGTCGACCTGCCTGGCCACCACGGTGCTCGCCGGTGCCGGAGTGGTCGGTCTCGGCCTCGGCGCGACCACCGCGCACGCGGCGCCCGCCCCGTCCGGCCCCGGCTGGGACGGCAAGGTCTACTGGTTCAAGAGCGTGTCGGGCCAGTGGCGCTACACCAGCCACTACGAGGTGTACGCAGCCCGGACCGGCGGCGGCGCGAAAGCCGCTCCGGCTGCCACCGCCACCACCCCGGCCCGGCCGGCCGCCGCGCCGTCCTCGGACGGTGGCGGCACCCGGCAGGGTTGGGACGGCCGGGTCTACTGGTTCCGGAGCGTGTCCGGCGAGTGGCGCTACACCAGCCACTACGACATCTACGTGGCCCGCACCGGCGACCGGAGCGGTGACCGGGGCAGCGACCGGGGCGGGGCCGCGGACGACCGCGAGGTCCGGCCCGCCGAGGCCCCCGCCGCGTCCAGCGGTGTCGAGGCGGCGGTGTCGTACGCGCTGGCGCAGGTCGGCAAGCCCTACGTGTGGGGCGGCAACGGCCCGAACGGCTTCGACTGCTCGGGCCTGGTCCAGCAGGCGTTCCGTCGGGCCGGGATCTCCACCCCGCGGGTCGCCGACGACCAGTACCGGGCCGCCACCCCGATCGACGCGGACCAGCTCCGGCGCGGCGACCTGGTGTTCTGGTCCGGCAACGGCCGGGTCTCCGGCATCCACCACGTGGCCATCTACCTCGGCGACGGCACCTACGTGGAAGCCCCCCGCCCCGGCAAGGACATCCGGGTCTCCCGCCTCAACGGCGGGTACTACCCGGACTTCTTCGCCCGACCGGTGTGACGGCCCGTCACTTCGGTGAACTCCACTCACCGGCATGATGCCCCGTCACTTCGGCGATGCCCACTCACCGGCGTGGCGGCATGTCACCTCGGCGATGCCCACTCGCTGTCATGACAGCCTATTGCAGTAGTGACATCCACTAACTTGTGCGATGCCGTCTAACAAAAGTTAGACCCTATCACAATTGGAAGGCGCTCTCCCGTCCGTAACGGCAGGGGAGCGCCTTCCGCACGACCGGCGCCGGACCGGCAGGGCTCAGCCCCGGACGGCGACCAGGCCCGGCCCGGCCCCGGCTCAGGCCGACGCGGCGTCCAGCGCCTTCAGCTCCTCCTCGGTCAGTCGCAGCGCGGCCGCGGCCAGCAGCGGCGGCAACTGCTCCACGGTGCGGGCGCTGGCCAGTGGCGCGGCCACCGTGGGCTGTGCGGCCAGCCAGGCGAGTGCCACGGTGGCGGGCTCGACGCCGTGGGCGGCGGCGACCTCGTCCAGGGCGGTCAGGACGCGGGGGCCGCGCGGGTCGTCCAGGTAGCGGCCGGCGCCCTGGGCCCGGGCGCTGTCCACGGTGGTGCCGGGGCGGTACTTGCCGGTCAGGAAGCCGGAGGCCAGCGCGTAGTAGGGGACGGCGGAGAGTCCGTGGGCGGCGGCCACGTCGGCCAGCGGGCCCTCGTAGGTGCCGCGCGAGACCAGGTTGTAGTGCGGCTGGACGGCGACGTACGCCGCCAGGCCCTCGCGCTCGGCGAACTCCAGCGAGGCGGCCAGTCGCTCCGCGCCGATGTTGGAGGCCGCGACCTCGCGGACCTTGCCCGCCCGGACCAGCGCGTCCAGGGTCGTGACGATCTCCTCGACGGGCGTGTCCAGGTCGTCCCGGTGCGTGTAGAAGAGGTCGATCCGCTCGATGCCGAGCCGCCGCAGCGAGGCGTCCACGCCCCGGCGCAGGGTCTCGGGCCGGAGGTTGTCCAGGCCGGGGGCCATCCCGACCTTGGTGGCGATCACGACCTGCTCGCGGTTGCCCCGGCTGCGCAGCCAGTCGCCGATCACCGTCTCCGACTCGCCGCCGGAGTTGCCCGGCACCCAGGAGGAGTAGGTGTCGGCGGTGTCCACGAAGTTGCCGCCCGCGGCGGCGTAGGCGTCCAGTACCGCGAAGGACTGCTCCGCGTCGGCCGTCCAGCCGAAGACGTTGCCGCCGAGCGAGAGCGGGGACACGGAGAGGTCGGAGCGGCCGAGGGTCACCCGTGGGGTGTCACTGTTCGTCATGCAGCGGGACAACCCGTTCGGGTCCGTCCGGATTCCGCGCGGAATCCGCCCGGGCGGCCGCCGTTCCCGGGAGTGCCGAGGTGAGGGGTCGGTGGAAGAGCTGCGCCGGGGCGGGGACCGGGGTGTCGGCGGGCCACCGGCGTTGGCTAGAGTCCCCTTCCATGGCTGACAACGACTACGACCCCGCCGGCTCCACCCAGATGTTCCGGGCGTTCGTCGACGAGGCCCCGGCCCCGCAGGCCCCGGGCACCGTCACCACCTACGGCAGCGCCGCCACCAAGAGCCGCACCCCGCTGATCGCCGTCGGGGCCGTGGTGGCCCTCGTCGTCGTGATCGGCGTGATCTGGCTGGCCGTCAAGTAACACCTCGGCCCTGCCCGGGTCCCGCCCGTCCAGGCCCGCCCGTCCAGGCCGGTCCAGGTCGGTCCAGGCCCGCCCGTCCAGGCCGGATCGGCGGCGGTCGGGACCGACCGGGGACCCCGGGCGGTCCCGGGCTGCGGCGTGCCTACACTGGCCGGTACTCGTCGAGTCCAGCGCCAGCCAGGAGGCACCCGTGACCGCGCCGCCCACCGAGACCGCCCGCAGCCTCGGCCTGGCCGCCGCCGTCAACGCCCGCGACCTGGGCGGCTACCGCACCGCGGACGGCCGCCGGGTGCGCTCCGGCGCGCTGCTGCGTACCGAGGCGCTGGGCCGCCTCGGCGAGGACGACCGGGCGCTGCTCGGCGCGCTCGGGCTGCGCCACGTCGTCGACCTGCGCAGCCTCGACGAGGTCCGCCACTTCGGCGCCGACCTCGTCCCGGGCCTGCCCGTGGCCGAGCTGCCGCTGGACGCCGCCGCGACGCTCTCCGTCCCGGCGCCGGACGGGGTCGGCCCGTCCCTGCACCACCTGCCGGTGTTCTCGGCCGACTTCGACCTCTACGTCGAGCTGCGCCGGGCGCTGGGCACCGGCGACCCGGCCGCGATGCACGCCGTCCTCGGGGACGGGCGGGGCGCCGCGATGATGACCTCGATGTACCGCTGGTTCGTCACCGACGCGACGGCCCGGGCGCGCTTCGCCACCGTGCTGCGGCTGGTCGCCGAGGCCGACGGCGCACCGGTGCTGTTCCACTGCACCGCGGGCAAGGACCGCACGGGCTGGACGGCCGCGCTGCTGCTGACCGCGCTGGGCGTGGACCGGGAGAGCGTGCTGGCCGACTACCTGCTCACCAACGAGCGCTCGGGCGCGCTGATCGACCGGGTCGACCCGCTGATGCGGCCGCTGGCCCGGGCCGAGGCCGCCTACCTGGAGGCGGCCTTCGAGGAACTCGCCCTCGGCTGGCCCTCGTTCGAGGACTTCTGGCGGGACGGCCTGGGCCTGACCGAGGACCACCTCGACCGGCTCAGATCCGCCTGCACCGTGCTCGACTGAGCCGCACTCGGCCGAACCGCACTCGGCCGAACCGTGCTCGGCCGAGTCCGGGGTCACCCCTCGGCGGTCAGGCCGTCGCGGAGGTGGGCGAGGGTCTTGGTGAGCAGGCGGGAGACGTGCATCTGGGAGATGCCGATCTCCTCGCCGATCTGGGACTGCGTCAGGTTGCCGAAGAAGCGCAGCATGATGATGCGGCGCTCGCGGGGCGGGAGCTTGGCGAGCAGCGGCTTGAGCGACTCGCGGTACTCGACGCCTTCGAGGGCGAGGTCCTCGTAGCCGAGGCGGTCGGCGAGCGGGCCGTCGCCGCCCTCCTCCTCGCCGGGGGCGGAGTCGAGGGAGCTGGCGGTGTAGGCGTTGCCGACGGCGAGGCCCTCGACCACGTCGTCCTCGGAGACGCCGAGGTAGGCGGCGAGTTCGGGGACGGTGGGGGAGCGGTCGAGGCGCTGCGAGAGGTCGTCACCGGCCTTGGTGAGGGCGAGGCGGAGCTCCTGCAGGCGGCGGGGGACGCGCACCGACCAGCTGGTGTCGCGGAAGAAGCGCTTGATCTCGCCGACCACGGTGGGCATGGCGAAGGTCGGGAACTCGACGCCGCGGTCCGGGTCGAAGCGGTCGATCGCCTTGATCAGGCCGATGGTGCCGACCTGGACGATGTCCTCCATCGGCTCGTTGCGGCTGCGGAAGCGCGCGGAGGCGTACCGCACCAGCGGCAGGTTGAGCTCGATCAGGGTGTCGCGGACGTAGGCGTGCTCGGCGCTGTCGGCGTCGAGGACGGCGAGCCGGCGGAACAGCGCCCGGGACAGCGTGCGGGTGTCGAGGGCCCGGTCCGGGGCCTCGACGGCCTCGGAGGGTCCGGCGGCTCCGGCGGCTCCGGTCCGGCCCGGGAGCTCGGCGGGTCCGGCCTGGGCCGGGATCGTTGCGGCGACGGCCTCGATGACCGCACTGCCCTGTTCTGTGAACACGCGCCCACCCCCATGTGACTGCCTGTTCGGCGGGCGCCGCCGCACTGTGGCGCCCGGCCGACGTGTCTTCCTGCTCAATACCGGATCACCGCCCTCGGCAAACCCGAACGTCCCGACTCGTCACACGGCGGTCGTGCGGCGGTCACGTACGGCGGTCACGTACGGCAGTCACGGACAGCGGTCGGGGGCGGTGGTCGCGTACGACGCCCGGGGGCGGCGGGCGGCGGGGCTCACTCCTCCCAGGAGTTGCCGGTGCGCAGCCGGGTGAGGATGCGCGAGAGCAGCCGGGAGACGTGCATCTGGGACATGCCGAGCTCGGTGGAGATCTGCGACTGGGTCAGGTTGGCGAAGAACCGCAGCATGATGATCCGCCGTTCCCGCTCCGGGAGTTGGACCAGCAGGTGGCGGACCATGTCGCGGTGCTCGACGTCGGCGAGCGCGGAGTCCTCGTAGCCGAGCCGGTCGAGCAGGGCGAGGCCGCCCTCGTGCTCCTGGGCGGCCTCCAGCGAGGCGGCGTTGTAGGCGCGGCCGGCGTCCAGGCAGGCCCGGACGTCCTCCTCGGGGATGCGCAGGTTGGCGGCGATCTCGGGGACCTTGGGCACCCGTCCGTGGGTGACCGTCAGCTCCTCCATGGCGCCGCTGACCTGCACCCACAGCTCCTGGAGCCGGCGCGGGACGTGCATGGTGCGGACGTTGTCCCGGAAGTAGCGCTTGATCTCGCCGAGGATGGTCGGCAGCGCGTAGGTGGGGAACTGGACGCCGCGGCCGGGGTCGAAGCGGTCGATCGCGTTGATCAGGCCGATGGTGCCGACCTGGACGATGTCCTCCATCGGTTCGCTGCGGCTGCGGAACCGGGTGGCGGCGTAGCGCACCAGCGGGATGTTGATCTCGATCAGCGCGGCGCGGACCCGGGCGCGCTCGGGGGCGCCCGGGGGGAGTTCGGCGAGCCGCTCGAACAGCACCCTGGTGAGCGTCCGGACGTCCACCGCCCCGCGGCCGCCGCTGCGACGGGCCAGCAGCTCGGCCGGATCCGGCAGTTCGTCGATCCGCTCCTCCGGCGCACTGCCCTGCGTCCGCACGGACACGGTCACCCTCCCTCGTGAATCACCTCGCCAATTTCCGGCAAAACCGGTCATAGCATCACAAGTCGTTCTGGCGCCGGGCAAGCACCCGGAAGAGGCGTGTTGACGGACCGTCCAGCATTCGGCGGAGTCCGCCACCGGCGCGCCGCGACCCCCGGCGTGGAGCGGAGGCCGGGGGTCGCTGGTTCGTGCGTGCACGATGTGTGGTGGCGGGGGATCAGACCTCGAAGTCGGCGATCACCCAGGTGGCGAACTCGCGCCACTGCGCGGCGGCGGCCTGGTGGGCCGGGTGGCCCAGGTACGCGGCGAGCGCCGCCCGGTCCTCGACCAGGCTGTTGATCGCGTAGTCCTGCGCGATGTCCCGCTCGGCGAAGTTCCAGCCGCACTCCCACGCGCGCAGCTCGGGGATCAACGCCCCCAGCTCCTCGAACGCCTTCGCGCCCGCGACCGCGCGCGGGTCGTCCTTGCTGACGCCGTCGTTGAGCTTGAACAGGACCAGGTGCCGGATCACGATGCCGCTCCTCGCGGATGGAGGTGCGCGCCCCGGACGGGGAGCGCCCCGTCGGACGAACCCCGCCAAGGTAACCGGCGGGCCGCCCCGGTCGGCGCACCGCCCCGGTCAGCGCACCGGGCCGGTCCTGCCGGTCAGCGCACCAGCCCGGTCATGAAGGCGCCGACCGCCTTGGCGGCGTCCGAGATCCCGACGAAACCGGACTGCACCAGCTCCGCGGCGCGCACCGGCGAGGTGATGATCGTGTAGATGACGAAGATGACCACGATCCACATGGCCACCTTCTTCGCCTGAGCCATCGAACGGGCCTGCCTCCCTGAGTCGGGCCGCCGCCTCTCCCCGCACGGCCCTGCCAGCGGGCAGCTTATCCACCGGACGGCGCAACGGGTGAGGGCCGCGTTCACCCCGCAGGACGAAGGTCCCCCCGGAACAGGGCTTTCTCCGGAGGTGACCGCCTCGACGGCACGGCAGGATGGTTGATGTACCGAGGATCTGGCAGGAATCACCGGTACGGCGATCCGGAGGTCCCCGCTGTGGGACCGGGCGCGGCGGCATCCCCCCGACGCGGCGCCCGGTTGTGGGACCTCCGCCGGGGCAGCAGCTCGTCCCCCCGGAGCTGCTGCCCCCACACCGCGGACCGCGAGGTTCCGTACGGCTCCGCACTCCCCGGCACGGTGGTCAACCGCCGGGGAGTGCGGAGCCGCTCGCCGTTCCGGACCCCTCTCCGCTCCCGGCCGCCTCTTCAACGGCTGCCTCGCCGCCGACCGCTGCTCCGCCGACAGCCGCGCCGCCCCCCGCCCGGGCCGCCTCCAGCAGCCGGGCCGCCTCCACCGCCACCGCCGGGGCCCGCTCGGCCCGGGCCCGCTCCGCCAGCAGCGCCGCCGTCGCCCCGCCCGGGAACCCCGAGGCCAGCGCCCGCAGCGCCGCCACCCGGGCCTCCTCGTCCGGGTCCGCCACCGCCCGCCGGCGCAGCAGCTCCACGGCCGCCGCCCGGTCCCCGGCCCCGGCCAGCGCCCGCAGTGCCACCCGCCGCGGCAGCGGATCGACGTCCGCCACCGCCCGCTCCCGCAGCTCCGCCGCCGGGCCGTCGCCCGCCCCGCCCCGGACCAGCGCGTGCAGCGCGATCGCCCGGATCGGCGCCGAACTGTCCGCGACCGCCCGCTCCCGCAGCAGCGCCCGCACCGCCGGGTCGGCCGGCCGGTGCGCCAGCAGCGCCCGCAGCACCGACAGCCGCACGTCCGCGTCCCGCAACCCGGCCGCCCGCGCCAGCAGCAGCGCGCCGGCCCGCTCCTCGCCGTCGTAGCAGCGCACCACCGCCGCCAGTGCCAGGTCCCGCACCCGGGCGTCCGGATCGGCCACCGCCCGTTCCAGGAACAGCGACCTGGCCGCCGCGCCCGGCTCCTGACGGTCCGACAGTGCCGTCAGCACCGCCCCGCGCACCAGCGGGTCCGCCGCCCGCTCCGCCTCCCCGCGGACGAACGCGTCCAGCTCCGGGGCGCCCGCGAAGTGCGTGGCCAGCTCCCCGAGCGCCAGCACCCGCACCGGCCCGCCCGCCCCGTCGGCCGCGCACTCCAGCAGGAACTCCGCCACCTCCGGATCGCCCGCCCAGCACCGCCCCAGCAGCCGCAGCGCCCCCGCCCGGACGTCCCACGGCCCCGGGTCGGCGGCCAGGCCGCGCAGCAGCTCCGCCACCCCCGGGTCGCCCGCCCAGCGCCCCGCCAGCGCCGGCAGCACCCGGCGGCGCACCAGCGGGTCCCGGTCCTCCGCCAGCCGCAGTCGCAGGAACTCCGCCACCCCCGGATCGCCCGCCCAGCCCTGCGCCAGCCCGATCATCGCCGACAGCCGCAGCTCCGGGTCCTCGTCCGACCCGGCGACCCGGTACAGGAACGGCGCGTTCTCCGGATCGTCGGCCGGCTGCAGGCACAGCGCCCGCAGCGCCATCCCGCGCACCCCCGGGTCCCGGTCCCCGCGCACCCGCTCCCGCAGGAACGCCGCCAGTGGACCGTCCACCCGCCCGTTCACCGTCAGCGCGAACACCGCCAGCCCCCGCAGCTCCGGCTGCTCCGCCGCCGCGATCGACCGCAGCAGCGACTGCGCCGGACCGTCCCCGCGCCAGGACTTGCCCAGCGCCAGCATCTCGTCGAGTCGGCCCTCGCCCCCGGACTCCGCCACCCGCGCGGCCAGGAACGCCCCCGTCCCCGGGTCGCCCGCCCAGCCGTCCGCCAGCGCCGCGACCGCCGCCTCCCGGGTCAGCGCGTCCGCGTCCAGCTCCACCCGGCTCCGGACGAACGCCTCCACCGCCGGATCGCCCGCCCAGCCCTCCGCCAGCGCCCCGAACGCCGCCGCCCGCTGCGCCGACGACCAGCCGTGCTCGGCCCAGGCCCGCAGCACCCCCGGGCCGTCCGGGTCGTTCAGCTGCAGCGCGCACGCCAGCCGCGCCGTCACCGTCCCGACCTCCAGCGAGGTCGGCGACTCCCGCTGCGCGTGGTGCCCGTGCACCAGGTACCAGCGCAGGAACCGATCCCGGCCCACCCAGTGCGGGCCCAGCCCGGTCAGCACCGGCCGCAGCCCGTCCAGCGCCTCCACCGCCTCGCGCGGCAGGTACGTCGACCCCTCCGCCGCGTACGCCTCGAACAGTGCCGTCAGCGCGTCCACCACCGCCTCGGACTGCGCCGTCACCAGCCCCAGCTTGCGCACCTCGCCCAGGCAGCGCACCGCCAGCACCAGCCACTCCGGCGCCGCGTCCCGCGCCCCCGTCACCCCCGGCAGCACCGGGGCCGCCGCCAGCAGCCGCGACACCGCCTCGCCGACGAACCGCTCGTCCAGCTCCCCGGCGAGCAGCAGCAGCACCTCCCGCCACGCCGGGTCCCGCCAGCGCGCCGCGAACACCCCGTCCAGCAGCTGGCCCTCCGTCAGCGACCGCTCCCGGTTGAACCGGTAGGCGATGTCCGCGGCCGCCAGGTACTCCAGGAACGCCCGGTGCACGAAGCCGTACACGTCGCCGCCGAACCGGCTCAGGATGAAGTTCCGCTCCCGGAACTGCTGCAGCATCGCCCGCGCCACCGGCGCCGCCCGGTCCGCCGGCAGCTCGTAGCGCTCCCGCAGGTAGCCCTCGAACGAGGCCAGCAGCACCCGCCCCGGGATGTGGTTGCCGGCGATCCCGTCGCCGCCCTCCTGCATCCGCCGCGCCACCAGCCGCAGCAGCTCCAGCCGGTCCTCCGACGCCAGGTACGGCATCCCGCCGTCCACCCGCCGGTCCTGCAGGTACTTGCTCGGGTCCCAGTGCTCGACCAGCACCGCCACCGCGTGCTCGTACACCGTCCGGCGGTCCCGCGGCAGCTCCCGGCGCCGCCCGATGATCGCCAGGATGGTCAGGATCAGCGGGTTGCCCGCCAGCTCCCGCACCGGTGCCGAGGACGCCACCGCCACCGTCACCCGGCGGCGCAGCCGCTGCGCCTCCACCGGGTCGTTCGGGCAGGCGTTGGCGTACCAGCGCTCCGCGAAGTCCCCGATCTGCCCGTCGTCCAGGTCCTGCAGCATGTAGTGGCCGAACCCGGCCGCGTCCAGCGGCTCCCGCCGGTACCCGATCACCCGCGAGGTCACCACCACCCGCAGCTGCGGGTAGCGGGCCGCGAACGCCGCGATCCGGCGGCTGGCCAGCTCCCGCACCTGCGGGTCGAACAGCTCGTCCAGGCCGTCGAACAGCACCAGGGTCCGGGCGGCGTGCTCGGCCAGCTGACGGGCCAGCAGCTCCTCCGGCAGGCCCAGGCCCTCGGTCCGGTACAGGTGTGCCAGGAAGTCCTCGAAGGTGCGCTCCCGCCACTGCGGGTCCGCGTACCGGCGCAGCTCCACGATCAGCGGCAGCCGGCCGGCCAGCGGCGCCACCTCCGCCGGGACGTCCGCCGCCGGGTCGACCAGCGGCTCGGTCAGCGCCAGGCACAGGTACCGGGCCAGCGTCGACTTCCCCGAGCCCGGGTCGCCCAGCAGCACCGCCCGGTGCCCGTCCGGCCCCGCCAGCAGCGGCAGCACCGGCACCGCGGGCCGCCGCCGGTACGCCTCCCGGACCCGGCGGACCGTCTCCCGCTCCACGCCCGGCGGCAGGCGGGCCGGGTCCGGCTCGCCCACGTCGGTGAGCCGCTTCAGCAGCTCCCGGGGCAGCTCCACCGGCGGCGGGTCGGCCCGCACCAGCTGCGGCACGAACACCTCGCGCAGGTGCACCGCCGGGTGCTCGTCCTGCTCGGAGAGCGGCGTCAGCACCTCCAGGTCGAGCCGGTGGTAGCGCTCCCGCAGCCGCCAGGCGTGCCGCCGCCGGGCCTCCTCCGGGTCGCTCGGTGCGGGCCGCTCCTTGCCCAGGTTGACCTGCACCGTGCCCGCGTTGCGCACCAGCACGATGTCGCCGCCCGCGGTCGCGCCCGCCGCGGACTGGGCGCCGTCGCCGCCGTCCTCCTCCGCGCCGAACAGGCGGCGCCAGAAGCCGCTCACGGGGCCCCCTCGCCGAGCTCGCCGGACCGGCCGGACCCGCCGAACCGGACCGAGCCGTCCACGCCGTCGACCAGCTCGACGTCCCCGCCGGCCCGCGCCCCGCGCGCCGACTGGCCGTCGGCGGCCGCCGGGACCGGCTGCGGTGCTTCCGGGACCGGGCCGGGCGCCGGGCCCCGGCCGACCACCACGTCGCCCTTCACGTTCCGCACCAGCCGCACCGAGCCGCCGGCCGCCGCGCCGTCCGCGGACTGCCGACCGCCGCCCCGCCCGCCGACGCCGCCGGTCACCGCCAGCACCAGCCCCGCCAGCCCGACGAACAGCCCCAGCACCCCCGCCCACTGGTTCGCCCGGTCGAGCCCCTCCGCCCACAGGAACACCGCCAGCCCGACCGCCGACACCCCGGCCCCGACCCACACCAGCACCCGCCACCGCGCACTCCCCATGCGGGCATCATCCCCGCAACCCGCCCCCCGGCAACCGTGGTTGGGGATAACGGCAGTGACGCGGCGTCAGCGCGCGCCGGCCCGGGCCCCGTACTCGGCGGCGTACCGGTGGGCGGCCTCGGCGTGGGCCTCCTGCACGGCCGTCAGGCGGCGCACCATCAGGATCGCCAGGATCGCGGCGGCGGTCATCAGCAGTTCGGCACCGAGCAGTTGGGTCAGCGCGCGCTGCCGGGCCTCCTCGAAGGTGACGGAGGTCGCGGACTCCATGCTGCCGCTGGCGAGCAGGGCCAGCACGGACGCCAGGACCATGGTGGCCCACCAGGCGTGCACCGGCCCCTGCCCGTTCTCTCCGTCCTGCCCGTCGGTGGGGGTACCGGCCCGCCACACGCCGCGGATCGTCCACCAGGGCAGGAACAGGTTGGCCAGCGGGACGAACCAGCAGCCGACGGTCAGCCAGCGCGGCGGCAGCGCCGCCGCCGGGGCGATCACCTCGGCGTTCACCCGCACCCGGTACAGCCAGGGGACGAACACCCCCGCCGTCCCCAGCATCAGCAGCGCGAACGCCCCGTTCGAGAACAGCGTCACCGCCAGCCCCGCCGTCGGCTCCCGCCCCGGCTCCGCCGCCCGCAGCACGGTCACCCCGGTCGCCGTCCCGAACGAGGCCACCGCGCACAGCCCGAGCAGCACCGAGGCAGCGGTGGCCAGGCCGCGCGGCGACCGGTAAACAGCGGGCGAGGACATCCAGGACTCCTGCATCCGGCGGCAACGGAACCCACACCCTAAGGCCGGCCCGACCGCCCGGGCCGAGCCGGGCTACGGACGGGCTGTCAGACGGCCTGCGCCTGGGCCCAGTACGCGGCGGCGCGGGCGTGCGCGGCCTCGGCGTGGGCCTGCTGCATGGCCGTCAGGCGGCGCACCACCAGGATCGCGAGCACGGCGGCGACAGTCAGCGAGAGGTTGGCGACGATCAGCACGGTCAGGCTCTGCAGCTGGGAGTCGTGGTAGCCGACGCTTCCCTCGGCCACCTGCGTCCTGTTGCTGATCAGGGACAGCACGCGACCGGCGGCGAACGCGATCCACCAGCTGTGCACCAGTACCTCCGGGGCCGGCTGGGGCGTCCCGTCCTCCCCGGTCGGGACGCTCGCCCGCCAGACCTTCCGGACCACCTGCCAGGGGAGGAAGAGGAATCCGATCGGCACGAACCACGCGCCGATGCTCCACCCCCGGGCCGACAGGTCCCCGTAGGGCCGGATCACCTCGGCGTTCACCCTGGCCCGGTACAGCCACGACACGAAGACCGCCGCGGTGCCCAGGAGCAGCAGGGTCTGCAGCGCGCTGCTCAGCAGCACCAGTACCTCCGGTCCCTGCGTGCCCTCGTCCGCCGACAGCGCCGAGCGCTCCACGGCATCGGCGGCCGCCGAGACGAGTGCCGCGATCCCGGACAGACCGAGCAGCACCGTGGACGCGGTGGCCAGACCGCGCGGCGACTTGTAGACAGCGGGCGAAGGCATGGTGAAGCTCCTGATTCCAGCGGTGAAGGAGTCCACACCTTAGGGCCCGCCCAAGCGGCACGGCCACGCGAATTCCCAGCTCAGGAGCGATTTGTCCGCTTCCGGGAAGAAGATTCGCACCCGGACCGCCCCGAAGCCCCTACTGCCCGCCGGAGACGTTGGGCCGGAGTCGGGCAGAGTCTCCGTCGATGCGGAGGTAGCAGGCCCGCCACACCGGGAGGTCCGGTGTTCCGGGGTCGACCGCGACCAGGCGGAGGTCCGCCTGCTGGATCAGGCGGACGGCGGCGGCGAACCGTCTCCCGTCCGGGTCGGGCCCGGGGGACGCCAGTCGTTCGAACAGTTCGCGGACGCCGTCCCAGCCGGGGCCCGGGGTGAAGCGGTACAGGGACCACGGCAGGTCGCGGCCCTCTGGGTGCAGCTCGCCGACCAGGGTGTCGCCCCGCACCAGTCGCCAACCGTCCATGGAGTCCCCCGCTTCGGCAGGCCGGTACGACGAAGGGCCCGACCGTCACGACGGTCGGGCCCTTCGGAAGAGCGGTAGCGGTGGGATTCGAACCCACGGTGGAGTTGCCCCCACACACGCTTTCGAGGCGTGCTCCTTTGGCCGCTCGGACACGCTACCGAGGGGAACTCTACCGGATCGGTGGGAGGGGACGAAATCCGTTGCGGGGCGGGTCAGCGCTGGGTGTCGAAGAAGGCGCGGAGCTGGGTGGTGCACTCGTCGGCGAGGACGCCGCCGACGACTTCGGGGCGGTGGTTGAGGCGGTTGTCGCGGACCACGTCGAAGAGGGAGCCGGCCGCGCCGGCCTTGGGGTCGTGGGCGCCGTAGACCACCCGGTCGAGGCGGGAGAGGACGATGGCGCCCGCGCACATGGTGCAGGGCTCCAGGGTGACCACCAGGGTGCAGCCGCTCAGCCGCCACTCGCCGACGGCGGACGCCGCTTCGCGGATCGCCACCACCTCGGCGTGCCCGGTCGGATCGCCGTGCGCCTCGCGCACGTTGTGGCCCCGGCCGAGCACCGCGCCGTCCGGGCCCAGGACGAACGCCCCGACCGGGACGTCCCCGGTGGCGGTGGCCAGGGCGGCCTCCTCGATGGCGAGGCGCATCTGGTCCCGCCACCGGTCGCGGACCGGGTCGGGGCGGACGGGCGCGGGCAGCGGGGCGATCCGCGGCCGGTCGCCGAGCGTCGGGACGGGGGAGGGGACGGGCTGCATGGACCCAGTGTCGGGCACCGGGCCCGCCGCTACCGAACGGCCTCCAGGACTTCGCCGCAGCCCAGCGCCTCGGCGATCTCGCCGAGCGCGTCGCCGGGCGCGGCGCCCTGGCCGGCCAGGTCCAGCAGCTCGTCGGCGCCCATCCCGTAGTCGGTCAGCAGCTCGGCGTCGCCGATCGGCCCGATCGGGGCGCCCGGGCCGCCGGCCGGCTCCTCGTCGTCCTCGGAGTCGGACGCCGCGGACGCGCCGTCCTCCTCGTCGAGTTCGGCCACCAGGCCGTCGAGGTCGTCGAAGTCGGCCTCCCCGTCCTGTTCGATCAACTCGTCGGTGAGGACCGAGCCGTAGGAACTGCGCGCCGCCGCGGCGGCGTCGGAGACGAAGATCCGCGGGTCGTCCTCACCGTCGATCCGCAGGACGGCGAACCAGGCGTCCTCCTGCTCGATGAAGACCAGCACGGTGTCCTCGTCCTCGGCCGCGCGGCGGGCCAGGTCGGTCAGGTCGGCCAGGGTCTCTACGTCGTCGAGTTCGGTCTCGCTCACGTCCCACCCGGCACCGGTGCGAGCAAGCACTGCAGCGAAGTACGCCACCAGGGACACTCCCAAGATTGGTCTCGGCTGTCGGCGATCTCGGGCGGGTGCGGTCCGGCCGCCCCCGCGCCAGAAGGCGGTCCGCCGTTCGGACCGTTCCACGGCATCGTGACAGAAAGCCCGCCGTCGCGGGGGGTGTTCGGCAGCGCGTCTTCGCAGGTCGTGTCGGAAAGGTCTGCTTCCGGCCGGTCCACGAGCCGATCTTGACCTTCCGGCCGCTTGCGGAAGGGCGCGCGGTGGCTCCGGCGGGGCGCAACTCCGGTGCGGGGCGCGGCCCGCGGGCGGCGTCGGGGCGGCGCCGGGGCGGCGTCGGGGACGGTCAGATCCGGAAGGTGCGCATCCGCAGGGCCTCGCGCATCCGGCGCTCCTTGGTCCGTCTCGGCTGGACCCGGGCCCGCAGCTCGCGGGCCTCGGCCAGTTCGCGGAGGAACACGGCCCGGCGCTTGCGCCGCTCCGCGGCGGTCTCCGCACCGCTCTCGGGGGCGCGCTCGGAGACCTGCTCCGACGTCGGACGGGACTCGTCTGTCGAGCCGGACCCGCCCGCGCCGGCGGTGGTTGCCCGCGTCGGGTTGCTCTTCATAGGTTCCGACTTTCCCAGATCAGCCCCGTCGATACCACAGGAGCGGCCCGACTTCCGCGCTCCCGGCCGGATTCCGGGGCACCTCGACGGGCCGCCCCGGCCCGCTCCCCGCCCGTCCCGGTTCGTACGGAGTCGTACACACGTCCCGGCGGCCGTTATCGTCGTTGTCATGCGTCTCCACGTCGTCGACCACCCGCTGGTCGCCCACAAGCTGTCCACCCTGCGCGACGAGCGCACGGACTCGCCGACCTTCCGGCGGCTCACCGACGAGCTGGTGACCCTGCTCGCGTACGAGGCGACCAGGGACGTCCGCACCGACCAGGTCGAGATCACCACCCCCGTCGCCGTCACCCGGGGCACCCGGCTGTCCTACCCGCGCCCGCTGGTGGTGCCGATCCTGCGGGCCGGCCTCGGCATGCTGGACGGCATGACCCGGCTGCTGCCGACCGCCGAGGTCGGCTTCCTCGGCATGGTCCGCAACGAGGAGACCCTGGAGGCCTCCACCTACGCGACCCGGATGCCGGACGACCTCTCCGGCCGGCAGGTCTACGTCCTCGACCCGATGCTGGCCACCGGCGGCACCCTGGTCGCCGCGATCCGGATGCTGCTGGAGCGCGGCGCCACCGACGTCACCGCCGTGGTGCTGCTGGCCGCGCCGGAGGGCGTCGAGGTGATGGAGCGCGAGCTGGCCGGGGCGCCCGTCACGGTGGTCACCGCCGCCCTCGACGAGCGGCTCAACGAGCACGGCTACATCGTCCCGGGCCTCGGCGACGCGGGCGACCGCCTGTACGGCACCGCCGGCTGAGCCCCCGGAGGAGCCCCCCGGAAGGGGAAGCGCGAAGGTCCGGCCGGGAGCGTTCCCGGCCGGACCTTCGTCCGTCTGCGCGTGCGGGTTCAGCAGTGGCCGGGCTCCGGGGCGGGGGAGGGCTTGGTCAGCTCGGCGAGGGCCGCGGCGGCCTGGGCGGGCTCGGCCAGGGCGGTGAAGGTGTCGCCGATGACCAGGTCGACGGTGGCGTCGGTGCGGGCGTCCTCGGTGCTGGTGGCGCCGGCGACCTGGGTGGTCAGCAGGGCGGCCGCGCCGGTGGCGCCGGGGCCGACGACCACCTGGGCGCTGCCGGGCACCTTCTTGTCGAGCGCGGACGGCGCGTTGCCGACCTTGCCGATCTGGAAGCCGCGCTTCTTCAGCTCGTCGGCGGTGCGGGCGGCCAGGCCGCCCTTGTCGGTGGCGTTGTAGACGTTGACCGTCACCGTGCCGGGCTGCGGCACCGCGGTGCTGCCGGGGGCGGGGGCCCCGGTCGCCGGGGCACTGGCGGCGGGGGACTTCTCCGGGGCGGCCAGCGGGCGGCCGGAGGCGCCGGCGCAGGCCTGCGCGCCGGTGTTCTTGTGCTTCCCGGTGAAGACGTCGTACAGCTGGACGCCGCCGACCGAGACCAGGCCGAGGGTCAGCACGCCGACCAGCGCGAGGGCGATCTTCCGGCCGCGGCGCGGCGGGCGGCCGAGGCGCGGGTAGGCGTTGCCGGTGATCCGGTACTGCTTCCCCTTCAAGCCTTGGGGAGTCAACATGCTCATGGTCTGTCTCCCCCGTAGGTGCCAGGGTGGGGTGCCGGTAGACCGCGGCGCGGCCGTGGGGGCGGCCGCGTGACCGCCGTAGTCAGCAGACTAATCCGACAACGGTGGCGCAGGTACTAAATGATCATCATCCGGGGGACGACGGCACTCGAAAGGACGTACCGGCACCGACCTGCGGTTCCGTACGCCGTCGGGTGACGGCGGGTCAGTCCATCTCCAGCACGCGGGCGTGCAGGACCTGCCGCTGCTGGAGGGCGGCCCGGACGGCGCGGTGCAGCCCGTCCTCCAGGTAGAGGTCGCCGCGCCACTTCACCACGTGGGCGAAGAGGTCCCCGTAGAAGGTGGAGTCCTCCGCGAGGAGGGTCTCCAGGTCCAATTGCCCCTTGGTGGTCACCAGCTGGTCCAGCCGCACCGGACGCGGCGCGACGTCCGCCCACTGGCGGGTGCTGGTCCGGCCGTGATCCGGGTACGGCCGTCCGTTGCCGATGCGCTTGAAGATCACACGGAAAGCCTACCGTTCGGGACGCTGCGGGCGCAGCAGGCGGGACCGACGGTGCGGTGAACCGGCCGGTCCGAACCGGACGTTTTGGCCGAAAGCTCCGGCTTCGCCGGGTTCGAACGGCGGCCGGGGGATCACCCGAGGGCGTGACCGATCCGGTCCAGCGAGGACAGCCGCATCAGGCCGTAGTTGTAGAACTCGACCTCGGGGACGCCGAGTTCGCGCAGGGTGGCGATCTTGGCGGCGAGGTTGGCGGGGCCGTCGCAGTCGGAGGCCATCGGGCGGAGGATGACCGCCATGTCGGCCGGGCGGACTCCGTGCAGGGCGAAGGCGGCGACCTTCTCGCGGACCTGCTCGGGGGTCTTCGCGTAGCCGAGGGTCTCGATCTGGTGGGCCGCGCCGGCCAGCGCGGGCAGGTCGATGCCGGAGAGCCAGCCGGTGCCGGGGCCGCCGCCGTCCATGAAGGTCAGCCGCATGCCGTGGGCGGCGGCGGTCTCGGCCAGCTCGGCGGCGAGCGAGGTGACGGTGCGGGCGGAGGCGTCCACGTAGGCGGCGAAGGCACCGCCGGCCAGCTCGTCCAGCGCGGTCGGGGCGAGGGCGCGCGACTCGTCGGCGAGGCGGGCCCGCAGTTCGGTGCGGACGGTGTCGCGGACGTGCTCGGCGGGGACGCCGGCGGCGGTCGCGGCGGCCAGGCAGTGCGGGCAGAAGCAGATCGACAGCAGCGCCTCGGTGACCGGGCCGAGCTCCTCGAAGTAGCGCTCGTGGTGGTAGCCGTGGGCCAGGCCGTGGAAGTGCAGCGACTCGGCCCGGATCGCGTCCACGCCGTAGCGGGCCAGCTCCTCGACCACCGTCCGGCAGTACGCGCGGACCTCCGGGTTGGCCGGGCACAGCTCGGTCAGGTGGCGGTCGCCGAAGGCGTTGGCGGGCGCGCAGTCGGGGTGGGCGAAGCCGAGCCGGTCGTTGTGGCAGAACACCGTCCAGGCGTGCAGCTTCAGGCCGCGGCGGCGGGTCTCCGCGGCGGCCTCGGCGAACGGATCGCGGTCGCCGATCGCGGTGGAGGGGAGCGGGGCGAGCCGGCGGCCGGCCCAGCGGGCCGGGTCGGGGCGGAAGTAGGCGGCGCCGGGTTCGAGGTAGCGCAGCACCCGGTGCGGGTTGTGCGGGAAGACGTCGCGGGCCTCGTGGTAGACGGAGGCGAGGGTGACCCCGCCGACCCCGGCCCGGTCGGTAAGGTTGCCGAAGAACGTGTCGGCCCCTTCGTCGAGCAGGTCGGTGGCGAAGGCGAGGACGGACGTCTCCACGGGGCAACTCCGGAGAAGGTGAGTGCAGGGGTGGCCACGCTAACCGCGCACTCCCGTATTGGTCTATACCTGATTGGGTGAGGGGGCGGCGCGATGACGCTGTACCGGGGCTACGACCGCCAGCAGCTCGACCGCGAGTACTCGCCCAGCAGCAAGGTCGCCGACTTCGGCGCCGAGCTGGCCGCCTACGCCGAGCAGGGCCGGCGGGCCTACCGGGAACTGCCCGGGCACCGCGAGCTGCGCTACGGGCCGGACGCCCCCGAACTGGTCGACTTCTTCCCGGCCGGGCCGGGCGCCCCGCTGCACGTCTTCGTGCACGGCGGCTTCTGGCAGGAGCTCGGCAAGGAGGACGGGGCCTTCCCCGCGCTCGACCTCGTCCCGCGCGGCACCGCGTTCGCCACCGTCGGCTACGGCCTGGCCCCGCGCTGGACGGTCGAGGAGATCGTCGACCAGACCGTCCGGGCGGTGGCCCACCTGGTCGACCGGGCCGCCGAGCTGGGCGTCGACCCGGACCGGATCGTGCTCAGCGGCAGCTCGGCGGGCGCCCACCTGGCGGCCTGCGCGCTGCTCGACGGGCGGCTGCGCGGCCGGATCGCCGCGGCCGTCCTGCTCAGCGGCGTCTACGACCTCGCCCCCGTCGCCCTGACCTACGTCAACGAGCCGCTCGGCCTGGACGCCGAACGGGCCCGCCGGCTCAGCCCGCTGCTCGCCGACCCGGCCGGACTGGCCGCGCTGCCGCCGCTGGTACTGGCCCTGGGCGAGCACGAGACCGACGAGTTCGCCCGGCAGCAGGACGAGTTCGCGGCGGCCGCCCGCGCCGCCGGCGTCCCGGTGCGCGCCCTGCGGGCCCCCGGCCGCAACCACTTCGGCCTGGTCTTCGACCTGGGCCGCCCCGACACCCCGCTCGGCGCCGAGGTCGCGGCGCTGGCCCGCGCCGGGGCGCCGTCGGGTCCCGGGGCGGGAGCTGACGCTCCGTAGACTGCCCCGGTACCCCGCACACCTTCGACGAGGACGGTGAACGATGACCGCGCGCATCCCGCTTCCGTACGACTTCCTGCCGCCGGTGCCGGCGTTCGAGCTGCGCAGCGACGACCTGGTGGACGGCGCGACCATGCCGGACGCGCACGTGTACGCCGCCGGGAACGCCTCGCCGCAGCTGTCCTGGTCGGGCTTCCCGGCGGGGACCCGCTCGTTCGCGGTGACCTGCTACGACCCGGACGCGCCGACCGCCGCGGGCTGGTGGCACTGGCTGGCCGTCGACCTGCCCGCCGAGGTGACGGAGCTGCCGCGCGGCGCGGGCGCCGACGACGGCGGCCTGCCCGGCGGGGCGTTCCACGTCCGCAACGACTTCCCCGGCCACCGCTACGACGGTGCGGCCCCGCCGCCCGGGCCGGCGCACCGCTACGTGTTCGTGGTGCACGCCCTGGACGTGCCGCAGCTCGAGGTCGGCCCGGAGACCCCGGCCGCCCAGGTCGGCTTCCACCTCACCGCGCACGCCCTCGGCCGGGCCCTGCTCACCGTGGAGTACGCCGCCGGCGAGTGACGGCCGGCGCCCGGTGGCGGCGGCGCGTCCCGTCCCGTCCGGTGGGCGGGGCGCGCCACACTGGGGGCATGACGGAACAGCGACGGGTGATCGTGCTGCGGCACGCCAAGGCGGACTGGCCGGACGTGCCGGACGAGCTGCGCCCGCTGGCCGAGCGGGGCCGGGCCGACGCGGTGGCGGCCGGGCGCTGGCTGGCGGAGCACGCACTGGTGCCGGACCGGGTGATCTGCTCCACGGCGGTGCGCACCCGGCAGACCTGGGAGCTGGTCGAGCCGGAGCTCGGCGGCGCCCCCGAGTTGGTGCTGGAGCCGCGGGCGTACCGCGCCGAGGCCGGTGAACTGGTCGAGCTGCTGCGGGAGTTGCCGCCGGTGGTGCGCACCGTGCTGCTGGTCGGGCACCGCCCCGAGGTGCAGGACCTGGTGCTGGAGCTGGCCGGCGGGCCGGGCGGCGGGCTGCTGGAGCAGGTCCGGGAGAAGTTCTCCACGGCCGGGATCGCGGTGCTGTCGGTGACCGGCGAGTGGGGGCAAATCGCCCCGGGCAGCGCCGAGTTGACCGACTACGCGGTGCCCAGGGGCTGACCGCCGGGGCCCGCCGGGCCGCGTGATAGGCATGGGGGCATGCGCTTCGACCTCGTCCCCAAGCCGCCGACCGTGGAAGCCCGCCCGCGGGACGGGCGCGGCTACCCGGTGCCCGCGATCACGCCGTGGGAGGACGGGCAGCCGCAGTTCGCGCTCACCGACTACGAACGCTCGGCCGCCTGCGCCCGGGAGCGGCTCTGCTCGGTGTGCAACACGCTGATGCCGCAGGGCCCGGTGTGGCGGGTGGTCGGCGGGGCCGAGGCCGCCGCGATCGGCGAGGCGCTGGCGGCCGGCCGGCCGTACCGGAACATGGCGCCGACCATGGAGGGCCCCGGCCACCGGGCCTGCATGCTGTACGCCGCGATGGTCTGCCCGTACCTGGCCCGGCCGAACGCCCGCCGCCGGGTGACGGCCGATCAGCAGGGCGCCCCGGACGACCTGACCGCGCACGTGGTGCGCGGGGCCGTCCGGGGCGAGCTCGGGGCGGTGGTCGGCTTCGGCGAGTACGAGTTCGCGATCACCCCGGACCGGGTGCTGTTCCGCTTCCTGGACCCGGTGGAGTGGCTGCCGCACGACACCGCCGACGATCAACTCCCGAACCTGCGCGCTGAGTTGGCGCGGATCGATCAGCCCCGGTAGGCGGGCAGGCCGACCGTGTCGGTGACCTTGTCGGGCTTGCCGCCCTTGGTCGGGACGGTGTAGATGCCGTCCGGGCCGCGGAAGGCGACGGTCTTGCCGTCCCGGGTGATCACCGGCTCGGTGTAGTCGACGGTGGCGCCCGGGGTCAGGTCGTGCTCCTTGCCCTGCTCGCCGCGCGCCTCGGTGAAGATGTGGCTGTGGCCGTCGACGGAGCGGACGAAGACCACGTCGCCGGCCTCGTCGGTGGCGGGCTGCGAGCCCTTGGCGATCACGCCGCCGTTGGTCCGGCTGACCACGTCGTGGAAGTAGACCTGGCCGTCGGTCTTGTTGGCGTACACCGTCCAGCCGGCCTTGCCCGCCGAGTTGGGCCACTGGTTGCCGGTGTCCGGGATTTCGGTGACGCCCTCGGAGTCGCCCACGTGCAGCGCGTCCGGCTTGGCCCCGGCCTTCGCCTCGGCCGCCATCAGCCGCAGGCTCTTCTTGTCGTCCGCGGTGAACAGCAGGAAGGTCCCGGCGCCGTGCGGCTCGTTCGGGCCGTAGACCTGCCAGGTGGGGTGGGACCAGGTGACGCCGGACGGGGCCTTGGCGATCAGGGTCTTGTGGGTGCCGTCGGGGTCGGCGGTCTGCAGGTTGCCGTCGCCGTCGATGAAGGCGGCGTGCTTGCCGTCCGGCGACCAGGCCAGGTCGCGGACCACGGTGCCGAAGTCCACCGACTTGCCGTCCATCAGCACGGTGGCCGAGTTGGTGCTGACGGTCAGCTTGGTGCCGGCCGTCTTGTTCAGCGTCCCGCCCTTGGCGGGGGCGCCGGAGGAGGCGCCCCCGGCCGGCTCCGAGGCGGCGGGCGACTTGGGCGCGGCGGCCGCGGTGGTGGCGCTCCCGCCGCTGCCACCCTCCGGGTCGCAGGCGGTCAGCAGCAGGGTCGACCCGGTGGTGACCGCGGCCACCAGCAGGGCGGCGGCGGACCGGCGCATACGGATGCGATCACTCATGAACAGCTCCCCCATGGAACGGAATTGGCGTGACGGCCCCGGGCCGGTGGCTCCCCGTCACTGACTCGTGCACGAATTCTGGCAGCCGCGCGCGACGGCCCGGACGGCGGGTCCGCCCCGGCCGCCGCGCGGCGGGTTCCGGTCCGCGGGCCCTGAACGCGCGAACCGGAACGGTATCGGAAAGGTCTGTCGGTACGTCAAGAAGACGCCGCCGTCGGCCGGGAGGTCAGGAGCGGAAGGCGGGCAGGCCGGCCGCGTCGGTGATCTGCTGCGGCTTGCCGCCCCCGACCGGGACGGTCCAGATGCCGTTCGGGTCACGGAAGGCGACGGTCTTCCCGTCGGGGGAGAAGGCCGGCTCGGTGCAGTCCGCGGTGGCGTTCGGCGTCAGGTCGCGCTCCTGGCGGGACTCGTCGTTCGGCCGGGTGAAGATGTGGCTGTGCCCGTCGACGGAGCGGACGAACACCAGGTCGCCGTTGTCGTCCCCGGCTGGCTGCGAGCCCTTGGTGAGCGCGCCGCCCTGCTGGCGCAGGTAGTCGTCGCGGACGTAGACCTGTCCGTCGGCCTGGTTGGCGTACACCAGGGTGCCGTGGTCGCCGGACGGGTTGGGCCACAGGTTGCCGGTCTCCGGCAGCGGCGCGGGGTGGTCGCTGGTGAAGGGGCGCAGCGGCAGCGCCGTCGGGGTGCCGCCGGCGGCCGGGACGGTGAGCAGCCGCAGGGTGCCGTGGTCCTGGGCGGTCAGGACCAGGTTGTTCCGGCCCTGGTCGTACTCGTCCTTGGCGGTCACCTGCCAGGCCGGGTGCGACCAGGTGACGCCGGACGGGGCCTTGGCGACCTGGACCTTGTGGGTGCCGTCGGGGTCGGCGGTCTGCAGGTTGCCGTTCCCGTCGATGAAGGCGGCGTGCTTGCCGTCCGGGGACCAGGCCAGGTCGCGGACCACGGTGCCGAAGTCCACCGACTTGCCGTCCATCAGCACGATGGGCGAGTTGGTGCTGACGGTCAGTCCGGTGCCCGCCGTCCGGTTGACCGGGCCGCTCCTGGTGGGCATCGGGGCGGGGCCGGTGGACCGGGTGCCGGTGGGCGCGGTGGGCGTGGCCTTCGCGGTGGTGGCGGCGCTCCCGACGCTGTCGCCCTCCGGATCGCAGGCGGTCAGCAGCAGGGCGGAACCGGCTGTGACGGCGGAGACCAGGGCGACGGCGGCGGAACGGCGGAGGCGGGCGCGCACGGACATGACTGGGTCCCCCCGAAGTGGTCGGTCGCGGTCCCCGTGCGGTCGGCCGTCCGGGGCGGTGGAGAAGAGACTCGCAGTCCGATGACCCGGCCGCGTGCATGCTCCGTCACCGCCTGGCAACAGCCCAACTGCCGTGCCGGGCAAGGCCCGTCGCGGAAGATCGGGTTCCGCGCGGCGGTGCTCGCGGTCGCCGTCGCCGGGGTGGACGGCCGGGGCGGTGCGCCGGGGACAGCGCCCGCCGGGTCCCGCCGCGTCCCGCCGCGCGCCGTCGGGCGTCTGTCACTGCGGCTGGCTAGCGTGGCAGGAGCAGGTGCTTCCCCTCCCGGGGCCGTTGCCCCGGGTCCCCGATCCGACGACGAAGGGAGCGGCACCATGACCGCGCGACCCGAGGGCACCCCGGTCTGGGCGGACGCGATGTTCGCGGACCTGGACGGTGCGAAGGCCTTCTACGGCGAGGTGCTGGGCTGGACGTTCGGCGAGGCCGCGTCCGAGTTCGGCCACTACACGCAGGCGTTCAAGGACGGCCGGGCGGTGGCCGCCGTCGTCCCGCCGATGCCCGGGCAGGGGGGCCACTCGGCCTGGGTGCTGTACCTGGCCTCCACCGATGTCGAGGCCGCCGCCGAGCGGGTCCGGGCGGCCGGCGGCGCGGTGCTGATGGAGCCGATGAAGGTCGGCGCCTTCGGTGCGATGGCGATCGCCCGGGACCCGGCCGGTGTGGTGTTCGGCATCTGGCAGGCCGGCGACCACGAGGGCTTCGAACTGCGCGACGTGCCCGGCAGCTACGGCTGGGCCGAGGTGTTCACCCGGGACACCGCCGCCGCCAACTCCTTCTTCCCGCAGGTGTTCCCGTACCGGGTGCAGAAGATCGTCGACGACAACGTGGACTACAGCGTCTACAGTCTCGGCGACGCGCCCGCGCTCGGGTCGATGGGCATGGGGCCGGACGTCCCGGCGGAGGTGCCGCCGTTCATCAGCGTCTACTTCGTGGTCGAGGACTGCGACGCGGCCGCCGAGCGGGTCCGGGCGGCCGGCGGGCAGCTGGTGTTCGGCCCGCTGACCACCGCCTACGGGCGCTTCGCCTCCTTCGTCGACCCGCAGGGCGCGGCCTTCTCCCTGATCGACCCGGCGGCGGCCGAGGGCGACGCCCCGAGCATGGTCGAGGTGTCCTGACGATGGCCGCCCCGCTCCCCGCCCCGACCGGCGAGCGCGCCGACCTGCTCGGCGCGCTCGACCGGCACCGCGACTTCCTGCGCTTCACCGCCCGCGGCCTGACGGACGATCAGGCCCGGCAGCGCACCACCGTCAGCGAACTCACCCTCGGCGGGCTGATCAAGCACGTCGCCTGGGGCGAGGAGCGCTGGCTGCGGTTCGCCGCCGACGGCCCCGCGGCGATGCGGACCGAGCGGGACCCGGGCAGCGTCGAGGCCTGGGCCGCGCAGTTCCGGATGGGCCCCGACGAGACCCTGGACGCCCTGCTGGCGCACTACCGGGCCGTCGCCGACCGCACCGCCGCCCTGGTCGCCACCCTCGACCTGGACGCCGAGCAGCCCCTCCCCGAGGCCCCCTGGTTCGAACCCGGCGCCCGCTGGAGCGTCCGCCGCGTCCTGCTCCACGTCCTCGCCGAGACCGCCCAGCACGCGGGCCACGCCGACATCCTCCGCGAGTCCCTCGACGGCCGGAAGACCATGGGCTGATGCCCCGTCAGTCCCGTTCGGCGGTCAGGGCGGTGCGGTAGTGGTCGATCTTGGCGCGGAGGTGGGAGCGCTGGTGTTCGAGCAGGGTGATGCGGTCGGTGACGGCGGTGTCGTGCTGTTCGAGCAGGGCGATCCGGTCGCGGAGGCTGTCCGGGCCGCCGTCGCGGGCGAGTTCGGCGTAGCGGCGCATGTCGGCGATCGGCATGCCGGTGTCGCGCAGGCAGCGCAGCACGGTGAGCCAGGAGAGGTCGTCGTCGGTGAACCGGCGGTGGCCGCTGGTGGCGCGGTCGATGCTGGTGAGCAGGCCGATGCGCTCGTAGTAGCGCAGGGTGTCCAGGCTGAAGCCGGAGCGTTCGGCGGCCTCGGCGGGGGTGAGCAGTCGCGGGGTCGTCACCGTGGTCATTGTGCCGGGCGGTCGGCCGGTGCCGGAGGGCCGGCCGGGGCCGGGCGGTCGGCGCAGCGGGTGAAGCGCTCCCCCCAGGCGGCGAGCAGGGTGGTGAGTTCGGGCGGGGAGAGCACCGTGAAGTCGGCGTCCAGGGAGCCGAGGGCCATCGCCGGCCACTCCAGGGCGTCGCTGGTCAGTCGGAGCAGGCAGCGCCCCGCGTCGACCTGGTCGACGGTGGCCCAGCGGCCGACCCGTCCGCGGACCGCCTCGGCCGGGGCGTCCACCAGCACCTCGACCCGGTACGGGCCGCGTCGGCCGCTCAGCCCGGCCCGGACGAACTCGGCGGGGTCGGCGACCGGCAGCGCCCGCGGCAGGAAGCGGGCCCCGGTCGGGACGGGGTCGGCCAGCCGGTCCAGCCGGAAGATCCGCCAGTCCTGCCGGACCAGGTCGTAGGCGACCAGGTACCAGCGGCGGCCGACCCGGACCAGGTGGTGCGGCTCGGCGTGCCGCTCGGCGGGCCCGTCGCCCCGGACGGCGGCGTACCGGAAGCGCAGCCGCTCGGTGTCCCGGCAGGCCAGCGCGACGGCGGTGAGCACGTCCGGGGCGATCCGCGGCCCCGGGTCGGTCTGCCAGTGCCCGGGCACGGTGACGGCGCGCAGCGCCTCCACCCGGCGGCGCAGCCGGGCCGGCATCACCTGGACGACCTTCGCCAGCGCCCGGACGGAGGCTTCGGCGATGCCCTCGACCTGCCCGTCCGCGGCGGCCTGCAACCCGACCGCGAGCGCCACCGCCTCCTCGTCGTCGATCACCAGCGGCGGCAGCGCCGCGCCCGCGGCCAGCTGGTAGCCGCCGTCGACGCCGCGCCGGGCCTCGACGGGGTAGCCGAGTTCGCGCAGCCGGTCGACGTCCCGGCGCAGGGTCCGGGCGGAGACGCCGAGCCGGGCGGAGAGTTCCTCGCCGGCCCAGAACCGGTGGGACTGGAGCAGGGTGAGCAGCCGCAGGGTGCGGGCACTGGTGTCGGCCATGCCTCCATTCTCGGGCCATTGCGGACGGAAACTGGCCGCAATGGCCCGTAGCGTGGAACACGAAGCGAGGGAGGACGGCGCGAAAAGCGCCGGAACACCTCAACCAGCCGTGCCCGCCGGTCACTTCGGCACGGGCGCCCACCGGGAGAGGCAACACCATGAGCGAGACCACCGTCGGTTACCCCGTCAGCGCGGCCCAGGGCGCGACGGCCGAGCACACCGACCTGATCGCGGCGCTCGGCGCGGCCCGCCACTTCCTGCGGCTGACCGCCCGCGGCCTGACGGACGACCAGGCCCGGCAGCGCACCACCGTCAGCGAGCTGACCATCGGCGGCCTGGTCAAGCACGTCAGCGCGATGGAGCGGCTCTGGGCGGCGTTCGTGGTGGACGGCCCCGCCGCGCTGCCGGACTTCAACAGCTTCACCGAGGCCGACCACCGGGCCCGGCAGGACGAGTTCCGGCTGCTGCCCGACGAGACCCTGGCCGGCGTGCTGCACGCCTACGAGGTGGTGGCCCGCGCCACCGACGAGCTGGTGGCCGGCCTGCCCGACCTGAACGCCGCCCACCCGCTGCCCGCCGCGCCGTGGTTCACCCCCGGCGAGAGCTGGTCGGCCCGCCGCACCCTGCTGCACATCGTCGCCGAGACCACCCAGCACGCCGGGCACGCCGACATCGTCCGGGAGGCGCTGGACGGCCAGAAGAGCATGGGCTGACCGGCCCGCTGTTCGCACGCCCCGCCGGTTCCGTTCCGCGTCAACAGCGGTAGAAAGGAACGGAACTGACGGAACATGAGGAGCGGGCGATGGAACTGACGGTCCTGGCCGCCACCGGCGGCATCGGCCGGCACCTGCTGCGGCAGGCGCTGGCCGCGGGGCACCAGGTCACGGCGGTGGTGCGGAACCCCGTCAAACTGGGCGCGCGGCCTGGGGCGCGGGTGATCCGGGTCGACCTGGCGACGGCCGGGCCGGAGGAACTGCGGGCGGCGGTGGAGGGCGCGGACGCCGTGCTGTCCGGCCTCGGGCCGGTCGGCAAGGGCGAGGCCGGCGTCGCCGAACAGGGGACGCGGGCGGTGATCGCGGCGATGCGCGCGACCGGGACCCGCCGCCTGGTGGTGGTGAGCGCCGCCCCGGTCGGCACCGTCCCCTCCCCGGCCCGGCCGCACCCGCCGCGCCACGACCCCGGCGAGGGCCCGCTGATGCGCCACCTGCTGACGCCGATCGTCAAGCGGGTGCTCCGGGCCCACTACGCCGACCTGGCCCGGATGGAGGACGCCGTCCTCGCCAGCGGGCTCGACTGGACGGTGGTCCGCCCGCCCCGCCTCACCGACGGGCCGCTCACCCGCACCTACCGCACCGCCCACGGGCAGAACCTGCGCGGCGGCTCGACGATCTCCCGGGCCGACGTCGCGGACAGCATGCTGCGCGCGGCCGCCGACCCCGCCACCGTCGGGCGGATCCTCGGCGTGGTGAACTGAGCCCTGCCGGGGCGGCCTAGGCTGGCGGGGTGTCCGAAACTCCGCTGCGCCGGGTGGCCGTGCTGGTCCTGGACGGTGCCAAGCCGCTCGACGTCGGGATTCCGGCGCAGGTGTTCTCGACCCGGGCCAGCATGCCGTACGAGGTGCGGGTGTGCGGGGCCGCGCCCGGGCCGGTGGCGGGCGGGGACGGGCTGTCGTACCACGTGGCGCACGGGCTGGAGGCGCTGGCCTGGGCGCAGTGGGTGTTCGTGCCCGGCTACCGGCACCCCGACCGGGACGACCCGCCGCCCGCCGTGGTCGAGGCGCTGCGCGCCGCGCACGCCCGCGGCGCCCGGCTGGCGGCGATCTCCACCGGGGCGTTCGCGCTGGCCGCCACCGGGCTGCTGGACGGCCGCCGGGCCACCACGCACTGGCACTACACCCGGGCGCTGGCCGCCAAGTACCCGCGGGTCCGGGTGGACGAGAACGTGCTGTTCGTCGACGAAGGCAGCGTGCTCACCTCGGCGGGCGCCGCGTCCGGCATCGACCTGTGCCTGCACGTGCTGCGCGGCGAGCTCGGGGTGGCCGCGTCCAACCACACGGCGCGCCGGCTGGTCGCCGCGCCGTACCGCAGCGGCGGCCAGGCCCAGTACCTGCCGCGCAGCGTGCCCGAGCCGGTCGGCGAGCGGTTCGCGGCCACCCGGGAGTGGGCGCTGCACCGGCTGGACGAGCCGCTGACGGTCCGCTCGCTGGCCCGGCACGCCGCCGTCTCGCCGCGCACCTTCTCCCGGCGCTTCGTCGAGGACACCGGGTACACGCCGATGCAGTGGGTGCTGCGGGCCCGCGTCGACCTGGCCCGTGAGCTGCTGGAACGCTCCGCGCACAGCGTCGAGCGGATCGCCGCCGAGACCGGCCTCGGCACCGGCGCGAACCTGCGCGCGCACTTCCAGCAGATCCTCGGGACCACGCCCAGCGAGTACCGCAGGACGTTCACCAGGGGCGAGTAGCCGCCCCCGCGGTCTTGGCACGATCCTTGCGAACCATGGCATCGGTGCCACTGCCGACGGCCCTTCCGGCGAGCGAGAGTGGAGGCACACCACCCCGCAAGAACGTCCCGCAGGACCACCGCGCGCGACCGGACCACCGCGCGAGCCGCAGAGGAAGGCACCACCCATGACCCGCATCGCCGTCAACGGATTCGGCCGGATCGGCCGCAACGTGCTGCGCGCCCTGCTGGAGCGCGACAGCAAGCTGGAGGTCGTCGCCGTCAACGACCTCACCGAGCCCAAGGCGCTGGCCCGGCTGCTCGCCTACGACACCACCTCGGGCCGGCTCGGCCGCCCGGTGACCGTGGAGGGCGACACCCTGGTGGTCGACGGCCGCCGGATCAAGGTGCTGGCCGAGCGCAACCCCGCCGACCTGCCCTGGGCCGAACTCGGCGTCGACATCGTGCTGGAGGCCACCGGCCGGTTCACCTCCGCCGAGGCCGCCCGCGCCCACCTGACCGCCGGCGCCAAGAAGGTGCTGGTCTCCGCCCCGTCCGACGGCGCCGACGTGACGCTGGCCTACGGCGTCAACACCGAGGCGTACGACCCGGCCGTGCACACCATCGTCTCGAACGCCTCCTGCACCACCAACGCGCTCGCCCCGCTGGCCGCCGTGCTCGACGAACTCGCGGGCATCGAGCACGGGTTCATGACCACCGTGCACGCCTACACCCAGGAGCAGAACCTCCAGGACGGCCCGCACCGCGACCCGCGCCGGGCCCGCGCCGCCGCCGTCAACATCGTGCCGACCACCACCGGCGCCGCCAAGGCGATCGGCCTGGTGCTGCCGCAGCTGGACGGCAAGCTGTCCGGCGACTCGATCCGGGTGCCCGTCCCGGTCGGCTCGATCGTCGAGCTGAACACCACCGTCGCCCGCGACGTCACCCGCGAGGAGGTGCTCACCGCCTACCGCGAGGCCGCGGCGGGCAGGCTGGCGGGCGTCCTGGAGTACTCGGAGGACCCGCTGGTCTCCGCCGACATCACCGGCAACCCGGCCTCCTCGATCTTCGACTCGGAGCTGACCCGGGTCGACGGCCGGCACGTCAAGGTGGTCGCCTGGTACGACAACGAGTGGGGCTTCTCCCACCGGGTGATCGACACCCTGGAGCTGCTGGCCGGCTGACCGCCCGGCGGCCCGCACCGTGGCCCGCACCGTGGCCCGCACCGCTGTCAACGGCGGTGCGGGCCAAAGGCGTTGACGGGCTACTTGCCGAGCAGGCCGACCGCGTTGCCGTCCGGGTCGGTGAACACCGCCAGGCGGTCGCCGCCCGGCACCGGCTGCGGCTCCAGCCGGCGGGCGCCGCCCAGCCGCACCGCCCGCTCCAGCGCCGCGTCCAGGTCGGCGACCCGGAAGTAGACGGCGAAACCGGTGTACGGGGCGTCCGGGCCGGCCTGGCCGATCCCGCCGGTCGGCTGCCCGGCGCCGTCGTCGCCGACCAACGCGTAGGTCTCGTCCAGCACCCGGACCGGCCAGCCGAACAGCTCCCCGTAGAACGCGCGGGCCCGCGGCGCGTCGGGGGAGGACAGGTCGAACCAGGCGGCGGAGTGCGGGGTGTTGTCGGTCATCGGTGGTCTCCTGGGGAGCGTCCAACAGTCGGTCGCAGGGGAGACTCCGCCGGTGCAGCAGAATCGTCGCCCATGAGCGGGATTTCTTCCGCCGCCGGATCCGCGGCCGGATCCGCGGCCGAGGACGCCGCCGACCTGGAGCTCGCCCGGGCCGGGGACGCCGCCGCGTTCACCCGGCTGGTCGCCCCGCTGCGCGGCGAGCTGCACGCGCACTGCTACCGGATGCTCGGCTCGGGGCACGACGCCGACGACGCCCTGCAGGAGGCGCTGCTGCGGGCCTGGCGCGGCATCGGCCGCTTCGAGGGCCGCGCGGGCCGGGCCTCGCTGCGCGCCTGGCTGTACACCGCCGCCACCCGCACCTGCCTGGACGCCGTCGAGCACCGGGGCCGCCGCGCCCTGCCGGTCGACCTCGGGCCGGCCGCCGAACGGGTCGTCCTGGACGCCGCACCCGCCACCGAGGTCGCCTGGCTCGGCCCGTACCCGAGCCGGGCGGACCCGGCGGAGCGCTACCAGCGGCGCGAGGACGTCGAGTTGGCGTTCGTCGCCGCGCTCCAGCACCTGCCCGGCAACCAGCGCGCCGCGCTGCTGCTGTTCGAGGTGCTCGGCTTCTCGGCCGCCGAGATCGCCGACCTGCTGGACACCACCGCGGGCTCGGTCAACTCCGCGCTCGCCCGGGCCCGCCGCCAACTGGCCCGGACCGCCCCCGACCGGGACCGGCAGCCCGCCCCGGACGGCCCGGCGGCCCGGGCCGCCGTCGCCGCCTACCGCAGCGCCCTGGAGCGCGGCGACGCCGACGCGCTGGTCGCACTGCTCAGCGCGGACGCCACCTGGTCGATGCCGCCGCTGCCGCACTGGTACCGGGGCCGGGCGGCCGTCGCGGCGTTCGCCCGGGCCGTCCCGTTCGGCCGCTGCCCCAGCTGGCGGACCGCCGCCGTCGAGGCCAACGGCCGTCCGGCGGTGGCCTGTTGGCTCGGCGCCGCCCCGGACGCCCCGCACACCGCCTGGTCGGTCACCGTGCTGGGCCTGGACGGGGACGGGCTGATCGCCGAGCTGGTGTCCTTCCTCGGTGCCGAGCACTTCGCGGCCTTCGGCCTGCCCGAACGGTACTGACGGCAGGTCACCGCTGGCGGCAGGTCGGAGCGCCGTCGGCCCACCGCTGACGTCGACTCAGAGCTTCGGCAGGTCGAACGCGGCCGCGGCGACCCGGTACTGGGCGGCGAACGGCGCGCCCTGCCGGGAGGTCGGGGTGAAGGAGTACACCAGCTCGCGGGAGGCGTCCCGGGTGGCGAACACCGCGCTGGTGTAGCCGGGGCGGCTGCCGGTCTTGCCCCAGAACTCCAGCCCGGGCGCGGGCGAGAAGCGCATCAGGCCGGTGCTGAAGCAGGCCCGGCCGCTGGTCGGGCCGAGGTCGCAGTTCTGGTTGTGGAAGTTCGGCACGTCCGGGACGGCGAACAGCTCGGCCTGCTGGGCGGGCGGCAGCAGCCGGCCCTTGAGCAGCGCCGACAGGAAGCGGTCCAGGTCGGGCGCGGTGGAGACCATGCCGCCCTCGGCCCACGGCCACGGGCTCTGCCGGGTGACGTCCCGCAGGTCGCTGCCGCCGTCCGGCCGGGGCACGGCCAGCACGGCGTGCGCGGTCGGGTCCGGCAGCGAGGTGTCGGTGGCGGCGGGCGCCGAGGTGTGGCGCAGGCCCAGCGGGCGCAGCACCCGGTCGGTGACCTCCTGCGCGAAGGTCCGGCCGGTGGCCCGTTCGACCAGCAGGCCCGCCAGGTAGTAGTTGATGCCGTTGTACTGCTGGGCGGTGCCCGGCGCGAACTGCATCGGCTGCCCGGCCAGCGAGGCGACCACCTGCTGCGGGCTCCAGTGGTCGGCGGCGTGCGCGACGAACCAGGCGGCGCTGCCGTCGTCGTCGGTGAGGTCGCCGCCGCCCGGCAGCCCGCTGGTGTGGTTGAGCAGTTGACGCACCGTCACCGGCGGGTACGCGGCGGGCAGCGCCTGCGGCAGGTACTGCTGCACGGTGCCGTCCAGGTCGAGCCGGTGCTCGGCGACGAGCTGCAGCACCACGGTGGCGGTGAACACCTTGGAGATGCTGCCGATCCGGAACCGCCCGTCCGCCTTCACCGGCCGCCCGGTGGCCGGGTCGCCGGTGCCGGAGGTGCCCGTCCAGCGGCCGCCGTCGCCGTCGACCAGCACGACGGCGCTGGTGATCGCCGCGCTGGGCAGGTCCGCGATCGAGGCCCGCAGCGCCGCCGCGTTCGGGGCCGTCGCGCCCGTGGCCGGTGCCGCCGTCGCGCCCGCGACCGGTGCCGCGCCGGCCGTCCCCGCGGTGAGCGCCACCACCAGCGCCCCGATCGCCGCCGCGCCCGCCAGCCGCCGTCCCCCGGTCCTCGCCCGCATCCCCGTACTCCTCAACGTTCTTGCCGTGCCCGTTCTCTGACGTCGAGAAGTCTGTCCGGCGGCCGGTGCCTGGGGTATCCGGGAGCGACCCCGAACCGTCCCCGACCGGCCCCCGAGCCGGGCCTCGGGGACACCCGGACGCCGGCGGGAACGGCAGATCGCCCGTGCCGCCGGGGGCGGGACGGGCGATCGGCGGGGGCCGCACCGATTACTTCGGGTCGCGGTCGAACTGGGCCCGGGACCAGCGGTGGCCGAGCAGGGTGAGGGCGGTGCACCAGAGCAGGGCGATCCACCAGTTGTTGCCGATCGGGGTGCCGAGCAGCAGGCCGCGCAGGGTCTCGATGGCGGGGGTGAAGGGCTGGTACTGGGCGATCGGCTGGAACCAGCCGGGCATCGAGTGCAGCGGGACGAAGGCGCTGGAGATCATCGGGAGCAGGATCAGCGGCATCGCGGCGTTGCTGGCGGCCTCCGCGCTGGGGCTGCCCAGGCCCATGCCGACGGCGATCCAGGTGAGTGCCAGCGCGACGAAGGCGAGCAGGCCGAACGCGGCCAGCCACTCCAGGGCGGAGGCGTCGTGCGAGCGGAAGCCGATCGCCACCCCGACCGCGCCGACCAGCAGCACGCTGGCCACCGACTGCAGCACGCTGCCGGCCACCCGGCCGAACAGCACCGAGCCGCGGTGGATCGCCATGGTGCGGAACCGGGCGACGATGCCCTCGTTCATGTCGGTGGCCATCGACACGGCGGTGCCGATCACGGTCGAGCCGATGGTCATCATCAGGATGCCGGGCACCAGGTAGGTGACGTAGGCGGAGCGGCCGAGGCCGCCGCTCATCGCCCCGCCGAAGACGTAGACGAAGAGCAGCAGCAGCATCACCGGGGTGAGCAGCAGGTTCAGGGTGAGCGAGGGGTAGCGGCGGGCGTGCAGCAGGTTGCGCCGCAGCATGGTGGACGAGTCGCGGACGGCGAGGGCGAAGGTGCTCATCGGGCGTTCTCCTCAGCGTGGGTCGGGTCGGCGGACCGGGCGGGTGCGGCGGCGGACGGGTCGGCGGACGGGTCTGCGGACTGGGCGGGGACGGCGGGGGCGCCGGTGAGGGCGAAGAAGACGTCGTCCAGGTCGGGGGAGTGCACGGTCAGCTCCTCGGCCTCGGTGCCGGCGGCGTCCAGGCGGTCGAGGACGGAGCGCAGGGCGCGCTGGCTGCCGTCGCTGGGGACGCTCAGGGTCAGTGCCTCGTCGTCGCGGGCCGCTTCGGCGAGCGCGGCGGCGGCCGCGCGGTAGCCGGCGGGGTCGGTGAAGCGGAGGCGGACGTGTCCGCCGGGCACCAGGCGCTTGAGCTCCTCGGCGGTGCCCTCGGCCGCGATCACGCCGTCGTGCAGGACGGCGATCCGGTCGGCGAGCTGGTCGGCCTCCTCCAGGTACTGGGTGGTGAGGAAGACGGTGGTGCCGGTGGCGACCAGGCCCCTGACGATCTGCCACATGCCGTGCCGACTGCGGGGGTCGAGGCCGGTGGTGGGCTCGTCCAGGAAGATGATCCGGGGGTCGCCGACCAGGGTCATCGCGATGTCCAGGCGGCGCTTCATGCCGCCGGAGTAGGTGGAGGCGGGCTTGTCCGCGGCGTCGGTGAGGTCGAAGCGGGCCAGCAGGTCGGCGGCGACCCGGCGGCCCTCGGCCTTCGGCAGGTGGTGCAGGTCGGCCATCAGCAGCATGTTCTCGGTGCCGGTGATCAGGCCGTCGACGGCGGAGAACTGACCGGTGACGCCGATCGCGGCGCGCACCTGCTGCGGTGCGGTGGCCGGGTCGTGGCCGCCGATCCGGATCGGGCCGCTGCCCTCGCCGGGCCGCACCAGGGTGGAGAGGATCTTGACGGCGGTGGTCTTGCCCGCCCCGTTCGGGCCGAGCAGGGCGAAGACCGTGCCCTCGGGGACGGCGAGGTCGACGCCGTTCAGGACGGTCTTGTCGCCGTAGGACTTGCGCAACCCGCTCGCCGAGATGGCCAGGCCGGTCATGGTGTGCTCCTTCTGCGGTGGTCGGTGGTGCCGGGGCGGAGTGGCGGCGGGTCAGAGGGTGCGGGCGGAGATGTCGCCGTTGGCGGTGGTGGCGCGGACGGTGACGGCGGGGACGTCGTCGGCGTTGCGCAGGGCGTTGGCGATCCGGCCGTGGCCGGTGCCGGCGTCCAGCGCGGCGGAGACGCCGCGGGCGACGCCGAGCGAGATCGAGCCGGAGGTGGTCTCCAGCTCCAGGTCGCCGCGGACGGCCTCGCCGACGGTCAGGTCACCGCGCTGGGTGGTGAGCCGGGCCGGGCCGGTCAGGCGGCCGAGCTCGATGTCGCCGTCCTGCAGGGCGATCCGGGCGGCCGCGGCCTCGTCGATCTTCACGGGGCCGCGGGCGCTCTCGTACCCGACCTCGCCGAGGCGTCCGACGGCGCGGAGTTCGGCGTCGGCGGCCTTCGCCTCGACGTGCGAGCCGGCCGGGAGCCGGACGGTGATCTCCAGGGCGCCGGTGGCGCCGAGCAGGCGGTTCTTCGGGGCGGCGGTGGTGATCTGCAGGACCCCGTCGGCGAAGCGCGCGGTGGTCTGCTCGGCGGCCTGGACGTCGCGGCTCCGGTCCGGGTTCGCCGGGCGGATCTCGACGGTGGTGTCGGCGCGGTCGGCGGCGATCAGGCGGACCAGGCCGGCCGGGACGTCGAGGCGGGCGGTGATCGCGGCGGGGGTGTCGAACTTCTGCATCGTGAGCTCCGGTGTCTTCGGCGGTGCGTTTCTGATGATGGAAACGCTACGTTGCGTTCGAAGAGCTGGCAACGAGCTTGTTGCATCGAGATCGGATAACCCAAGGTGAGAGCCGGTAAATCGTTGCAATAGAGAGGGAGCTAACGCAACGTCAGGAGATCGTACGTTGCAATGGACTGAGGGTGAACGCTATGCTGGGCCCTCGCACACCGACGAAGGAGGCCGTGATGCCGGGAGGCAGGCTCACCCAGCAGGAGCGCCAGCAGATCGCACTGGGGCTGACCGACGACCTGGCCTACGCCGAGATCGCCCGGCGCCTGGACCGGCCGACCTCCACCATCACCCGCGAGGTGCTGCGCAACGGCGGCCCCACCGGCTACCGCGCCGACCTCGCGCACCGCGCCACCGAGCGGCGCGCGCACCGCCGCCAGGACCGCCCGCGCGACCCGGCCGCCGCCCGCCCCGCGGACGGGCGCGACCCCGAGGCGCTGCGCGAGTTCGAGGAGGTCTTCACCGGCGTCTTCATGGCCTCCGGCATGAGCCGGATGCCGGCCCGGGTGCTGGCCGCGCTGCTGCTCACCGACTCCGGCAGCCTCACCGCCGCCGAACTGTCCCAGCGGCTCCAGGTCAGCCCCGCCTCGGTCTCCAAGGCGGTCACCTTCCTGGTCGACCAGACGATGATCCGCCGCGAGCGGGACGAGCGCCGCCGCGAGCGCTACCTGGTCGACGACGACATCTGGTACCAGGCCACGGTGGCCAGCGCCAAGGCCAACGCCGCCGTGGTCGCGGCCTCCCGGCAGGGCGTCGCCGTCCTCGGCGCGGACACCCCCGCCGGAGCCCGACTGCTGAACGTGGCGCGCTTCCTGGACTACATCTCGGAGAGCCTGGTCCGAGCCGCCGAGCAGGCCCGCGAAGTCCTCGGCAGCAAGCCCGCTCCGCCCGCCGACTCCTGACGGGGCATCAGTTCGGGGTCCCACCCGGCCCGGCCGGGTGGGACCGCTCGCTCAGGACGCCTTGCGGATCGCGGCGAACCGCCGCTCCACGTCGGCCATGAACCAGTCCGGCAGCCGCCGTTCGGCCCGCAGCACGCGGCGCTCCTCGGCGCTCAGCGTCTCGGCGGCGTCGTCCACCGCCAGCGCGTAGTCCGCCATCCGCCCGGAGGCGCGCTCCTGGCGGAATTTCCGGCCGGTCTCCATCGACCCGCCGCGCAGCGAGACCACGCCGACCAGGGTGGTGAACCAGCCCGCCGCCCCCCGCTCGGTCGACTTCTTCGCCAGCTCCTCCCGGGTCAGCAGCCAGCACAGCCGCTCGTCGGTGACGTTCGCGGTGTTCCCGCCCATCGGGTCCCCCTTCTCTCGTGCAGTGTTCTCGTACAGCGCCGATTAACCGATCTATCTGAGGGGCGGCGCTCTCGCCCCTTCCGCGCCGATCCGGCCGACTCTTCTGCGCTAATCCGAGGCCAACTGTCCGGATACTGCTTATTAATCGGTTAAGTCGAAAGCATTGACCCGGCTGTGGGCGCGTGCCAGTATCCCGCCGACGGGTGCCGGCCCCGTCTCCACCCCCACTCCACCTGAGGAGTCTCAATGACTGAGTCAAGCTGTCTGCGCGGCCGGATCGGAGGTGAAGATCCGGTTGTCGCGCAGGAGTGCCCACAGGACGCTGACCCG
>NZ_JBIUTD010000007.1:0-342517 GCF_044741705.1 Kitasatospora sp. NPDC088134
CGGCAACGCCGGCGGTCTCACCATGATCGATCAGACTCCTTCAAGCAGCAGGACCCGCAACAAACGAGCCCTGCCACAAAGTCTGACGCGGGACATCATGGGCACGCCATGATGCTTCGAGCTGCTGCCGGACGGCTGCCAGCCGAGCCTCGCGCAGCTTCAGCCGGAGGGCGGCGAACCCTTGGCCCGGCAGCCCTCGGAGCGGATCCTCCTCCGAGAACTCCGACAGAGCACGACTCAGCACCTCCACCTGTTCCGACCAGGGAAACCGCTCAGCCCGCTGGAGTGCGTCGAGGAACCTGAGGTAGTCCACGCTCTGCCTCGGAACGCGGAGGGCACAGAAGCCGGAACTACTGCGCGGTACGCATTCTTCCCCCAGAACGCGCCGCAGGTCGGCCATCGCCCGATCGACCAGTCGCCGGTCGAAATCGCGCCCGGGCCACAGATGACCGAACACCTCCTCGATACTGCACCGACAGTCCGGCGACATCACCAACAGGCCGAACAACGCCGCTGGCTTCGTCGTACCGAAAACCCTTTTGGCACCCGCCACTTCAAGACTGATCACACCAAGTACGCGCCCGTCCATGCTTGTCTCCTCCGTCGCACGGTGACGGCGACCGCTTCCGCGACGCCTGTCGGATTCTGCGCACACTCGACACTCGCTGCGCGGGGCTTCACTCCTTCACGCCCCCTCAGTACTGCCTCAGCTCCTCCTCAGATTCGGTCCCTCCACGGCGCTTCACAGTCGGGCACGATTGCACCAGTCACTCCCCGGGAGGGATGAAGGAAACCCAACAACCCCTGAAAGAAGGCGAGTTCATGAGCAACCGTCAACGCAACCGACGCTCGGTCCGCCGCAAGCGGTCTTCCGACTACCCGTCCACCAAGCACCGTTCGACCGGAGCGGTGAAGAAGCCGGAGATCACCCCGGAACCGTCTGCGGTCGAGCCGGAAGCGCCGTCGCCGGCCGACGACTGAGCCCTTGATTGCCGGGTGCCTGCCTCCGGGCGGGCACCCGGCGGAGGTGGCCACAGCTCACTCCGAGTGTCGGCCGCACCCACGCCATACCAAGCAGAGTCGAAAGCACGGCAAGTCCGCACAAAAGTGGGACACATGGGGCGCATTCCCGTTATGTCCGTTCTACGCCCCATCCTGCCGCGTGGGTTCTCTCTTCGCCCAGCTTTCATCCCACTCAGTGAAGCGAGAAAGGACAGCTATGACGGCTGTCGGTTCCAGCGGCGCATTCGCTGCCGTAGCAAGGTACTTCACCAATCCCCGGGTCCAGGATGCCGTGCGCCTGACGGTGCCGTCGGCCGATGCCGACGGACAAGAGCGCTCCTTCACCCCCGACAACGCCCTCGAAGCCCTCTACGGGCCGGACGCGGAACCCGAGCTGACCGCTGCGATCTGGCAGGCGGCCGTGCTGTCCGCGGCCACCGAGCCCAGGTCCACGGACAGCCACTGCCTCCTGCTGATCTGGCTGATGGTGCCCCGACTAGCCCGCACCGCCCAGCACATCTGTCGCCGACTGCGCGCGGACCGAGGTGACATCGAGGCGGAGATGCTCATGACTCTCGTCACCGAACTGCGAACCACCAACCTCGAGGTGTTGCCGACCGCCGAGGGCCTGATCAAGGCCGCTCGCAGCAGTGCGTGGCGATTCGCGCGAGCCGGCCTCAAGGAGACTGCGAGCGCGTTTCTGGAGAATCTCGGGGAGGACTCCCGGCTGACTCCGCACGACGAACCCGAACCCGCCGAGCAGCAGCACGGCACGGAAGTGGAGATCAGCCGCCCGGACGGGCCCGACGGCTTGCGCACACCGCTGCGCTTCACCCTCCCGGCAAACCGCCTTGGCAAGGAGACCCTGCGCCGCCTTACGGATCGGGCGGCCCCGCAGGACGACCAGTGCCGGGCCCGGAACTCACGGTCCGCATCCACCACTGTCACCGGACGCCGTACGGGGAGGCTCCTGTGAGCCCGACCTCCCAAGGCCCGCTCAGCTTCGTCGAGATGTTCGAGCTGCCGACGGTGGTGGACGTGCGGACGGCCGCGCGTGCGCTCGGCGTCTGCCCCTCCACCGCCTACCGGATGCTCCAGCGCCAGGCATTCCCCTGTCCCGTGCTGCGGGTGGGCGGACGCTACCGGATCCCAACGATCGAGCTGATGCGCGCCCTCGGAGTGGACGAGCACCCGGTGTACTCCGCGGAGCTCAGCCGACCGACGGAGTTCGTCCAGGAGACGTTCGCGTTTTGAGCAGGTGCGTGCGTAGCCGTTCGCCTCCCGTACGGCGCCGGCCCGGCAGCAGCGTGCGGTGAGACTGCAGCTTCCCGGCCTTCGTACTGATCCAGGAGTACGGCGACCTCGCGGGCGTCCGCGCCGCCGCCGACCCGGCGGTCGGGTTGCGAGGGCCGGGAAGGCCGGGCGCGTCCGTCCCGGGCGAATTGAGGTCGTCGGCGGAACCGGGATCTGCTACTACTGTCCCCCGATTCGTTGATCAACTCGGGGGGCGGTTCAGCATGCAGCAAGACAGCGCGGTCGTCGCGCTGACCGGAGTCCGCAGGACGTACGGCTCCGGCGAGAGCCGGGTCGCGGCGCTGGACGGGGTCACCCTGGAGTTCCCGGCGGGGACCTTCACCGCGATCATGGGGCCGTCCGGCTCCGGGAAGTCGACCCTGCTGCAGTGCGCGGCCGGGCTCGACCAGGTGGACGAGGGCCGGGTCCGGCTGGCCGGGGTGGACCCGCGCGGCATGTCGGAGACCGCGCTGACCAAGCTGCGCCGCGAGCGGATCGGCTTCGTCTTCCAGTCCTTCAACCTGCTGCCCACCCTGACCGCGCGCCAGAACGTCGAGCTGCCGCTCAAGCTGGCGAAGAAGCCGCCCCGGCCCGCCGAGGTCGACCGGGTGCTCGCCGAACTGGGCCTGGCCGCGCGTGCGGCGCACCTGCCGAGCGAGCTGTCCGGCGGCCAGCAGCAGCGCGTGGCCATCGCCCGCGCGCTGGTGACCCGCCCTCAGGTGCTGTTCGCCGACGAGCCGACCGGCGCCCTGGACTCGCGCACCTCGCGGGAGGTGCTGGCGCTGCTGCGCCGGATCGTCGTCGAGCACGGGCAGACGATCATCATGGTGACCCACGACCCGGTGGCCGCCTCGTACGCCGGACGCGTGGTCTTCCTGGCCGACGGCCGGGTGGTGGACGACCTGGCCGACCCCACGGCCGAGGCCGTCGCCGCCCGGATGGCCACCCTGGAACCGCTCGACGACGAGCCGGACGGGTCCGGCGACCACGAACCCGCCGGCCACGCTGCGGCCGACCGTGCGGGGGCGGCGACTTGCTGACCCTGGCCCTCGCCAACCTGCGCAGCCGCTGGACCGCTTTCGTCGGGACGTTCGTCGCCCTCGCCCTGGGCACCGGACTGATCTCGATGATGGCGCTCGTCCTGGCCGCGACCCTCGGTACGCCGCACCCCGCGCCCCAGCGGTTCGCGGCCGCGACCGCCGTGGCCGTCCCCGTCGACGCGCGCGGGGAGGCCGCCCGGCTCCCCGCCGGACTGCCCGCCGCCCTGCTCGCCGAGGCACCGTCCGGGGCCGTCGCCGACCGCACCTTCCCGGCCCGGTGGCCGGGCGGCCCGTCCGACGGGGTCGGGCACGGCTGGTCCTCGGCCGCCCTGACGCCGTACCACCTGACGGCCGGCCGGGCCCCGGCGGCGGACGACGAGATCGTGCTGACCGGCGGCGCCGAGCTGGTCGGCCGGCGGATCGACCTCGCCACCGCGGCCGGGCGCTCCGCCTACACCGTGGTCGGCGCCACCGAGCAGCGCTGGTTCGAGCACGCCGCCTTCCTCACCGACTCCGCCGCCGCGCGGATCTCGCCGCCGGTCAACGCCCTGGCCGCGACCGGCCCGGCCGGCCCGCTGCCGTCGGCCGACGGGGTGCTGCTGCTCACCGGGCCGGACCGCCGCCAGGCCGACCCCGACCCGTCCGGCGGCGCGGACCAGTTGCTCAACGCGCAGGCCATGGCCGCCACCACCAGCGGGATCGCGGTCACGGTCGCGGTCTTCATCGTGATCGCCACCTTCGCCTTCTCGGTCGAGCAGCGCGGCCGCGAGCTGGCGCTGCTCCGGCTCACCGGGGCCACGCCGCGGCAGGTGGCCGGCCTGGTGCTGGCCGAGGCCGGACTGGTCGGCCTGGCCGGGTCGGCGGTCGGGGCGGTGCTCGGCGTGTTCGGCGCCGGGGCGCTGCGCGGGTGGATGGTCGGTCACGGCGTCGCACCCGACTGGTTCGGGATCGGCGTCGATCCGCTCGCACTGCTGGCGGCCGTGCTGCTCGGCCTCGCGTCGGCGCTGCTGGGCGCCGCCGCCGTGGCCGTCCGGGCCGCCCGGGTCCGCCCGGTCGCGGCCCTGCGGGACTCCGCCGCGAACACCCGGGCGATGACGCCGCTGCGCTGGGTGCTGGCCCTCGGCCTGCTGGCCGGCGCCGTCGCCACGGGCTGGACGATCACCTCGACCTCGCCCGAGTACGCGGTGAACGCCCGCAAGTACGGCACGGTGCCGCTGCTCTTCGTCGGCGGCCTCGCCCTGCTCGCGCCGGTGCTGCTGCGACCCGCCGCGCGGCTGGCCACCTGGCCGCTGGGCCGGCTCGGCGCCGGTGCGCTGATCGTCCGTCAGAACACCCTCAACGCCAGGCGCCGGACCGCCGCCACGGTCACCCCGGTGGTGGTGGCGGTGGGCCTGGTCGCGGCCATGGTGAGCATGCAGGCCGCCGGCGACCGGGCCCGGGTCGAGCTGGCCCGGGGCCGGACCGGCGCTGCCGCGGTGGTGCTGCCCGAGGACGGCGGGCTGCTGGACCGTCCGACGGTCGCCGCGCTCGCGGACCTGCGCGCCACCACCGTCACCCCCACCCGGATCGAGATCACCGGCGCCGACGGCACGGTGCTCGACTCACTCACCGGCCAGGCCGTCCCGCCCGGCGCGCTCGGCTCCCTGCTCACCCCGACCGTGGTCGCGGGCTCGCTGACCGGGCTGGGGGACGACTTCCTGGTCGTCGACGAGCACACCGCCCGCAGCGACGACCTGTCGGTCGGGCAGACCGTCGGCTGCCGACTGCCCGACGGCTCGCGGACCGAACTGCGCATCGCGGCGGTGGTCCGGACGGGCCTGAGCGGCGACGACACCTACCTCGCGGCGGCGCACGCGGCCGGCGGGCTGCCCGCGCTGGCCTGGCTCGGCACCCCCGCGGACGCGGCGGCGGCCCGGGCGGCGCTCGACGGCCGGACCGCACTGGTCGGACCGGCCGACCGCTACTTCGACCGGCTGGCGGCCAAGCAGCGCGCGCAGTCGCGGAACGCGAGCGTGGTGGTGCTGGGGATCTCGGTCGGCTACGCCCTGCTCTCGGTGGCGAACACCCTGGTCATGGCCGCGGCCGGCCGCCGCCGCGAACTCGCGGCGCTCAACCTCGCGGGCGCGACCAGGGCCCACGTCCTGCGCCTGATCGCGGCGGAGTCCGTGCTGGCCGTGCTGGTGGGCAGCCTGCTCGCCGCCGTGGCCGGCGCCGCGGTCGCGGCCACCCAGGCGACCGCGCTGCGCCGCCTGGTCGGCGGGTTCGCGGTCACGGTCCCCTGGACGGCGGTCGCGCAGGCGACGGCCCTGTGCGCGGCGGTCGCGGTGACGGCGGCCGTCCTCTCCGCCTGGCGCACCACCCGCGGACGGGCCATCGAGGCGGCGGGGGCACGCGAGTAGCCGCCTCCGGAAGACCGCGCTCCGGGTTGCGGGCACGTGCATGCCTATAGGTTTGGGTGTGGAGTGGCGCCTTTGGAGAGCACGGAGATTCCCAGCGGAGATGTGGCAGCCGAGCTTGATCTGTGATACTGCCGCGAGCCGCGAGCCGCGAGCCGCGAGCCGCGAGCCGCGAGCCGCGAGCCGCGAGCCGCGAGCCGCGAGCCGCGAGCCGCGAGCCGCGAGCCGTCTGAGCGGTTCGGGGGGCTGTGTGGGACCCTGCGAGCGGGCGGAGGTGGGCGATGGGTCCCGATGAGCGCATTCGTGTTCCCGTGGGGTGGGGGGCCGGGCGGTGGCGCACTTTCGCGGGGGAACGGAACGTGGTCGTCGCGGCCCGGACGGTCACTTCGCTGGTGCGGGTGCTGGACGTGGTGCCGGAGGTGCTGGGCGACGACGCCCGGGTCACCATCGTGTTCGCCTACGATCCGGCGTCCGCGTTCAACGACGGCGTGCTCGATCTGCTCCGTTCGCTCGGCTGCCGCACCATGCCGTGGTCGCAGGTCGACGAGGTTTCGCCGGACCTGGTGATCTCCGCCTCGGAGAACGTCACCGCCCCGGCCGGCGACTGCCCGGTCCTCGTGCTGCCGCACGGGATCGGCTTCCAGAAGCAGGTGCCGGCCCCGGTGGGTCCCGGCACCCGGCTGTCCGGGCTGGTCCCGGAGGAGCTGCTGGCCTCCCGCCGGGCCTGGATCGCGCTGTCGCACCCGGACCAGGCGGCGCAGCTGGCCGCGGCGCACCCGGGGACGGTCGGCCGGACGGTCCTGGTCGGCGATCCGTGCCACGATCGGCTGCTGGCCGGTGCGCGCTGGCGCGAGCGGTACCGGTCCGCGCTCGGGGTCCGGCCGGGGCAGCGGCTGGTCCTGTTGAGCTCGACCTGGGGCACCGGGTCGCTGATCGGGCAGCACCCCGAGCTGCCCGCCGAGCTGCTGGCCCACCTGCCCGCCGACGAGTACCGGGTGGCGCTGGTCCTGCACCCGAACGTCTGGTCGGGGCACGGCGCCTGGCAGGTCCGGGTGCTCCAGCGCCGGGCCACCGAGGCCGGGCTGATCACCGTCGATCCGGTGGACGGCTGGCAGCAGGCCCTGCTCGCCGCCGACCTGGTGGTCGGGGACCACGGCTCGGTGACCCTGTACGGCGCGGCGGCGGGCCGGCCCGTCCTGCTGGCCGCGTTCGGTGCCGAGGCGGTGGCCGGGACGGCGTCCTGGGCGCTGCGGGCCGCGGCACCCCGGCTGGACCTCGACCGGCCGCTGCCGGAGCAGCTGGCCGCGGCGGTCGCCGGGCACACCCCGGAGCGCTACCGGGAGGCGGTGGAGATGGCCTTCGCCGTTCCCGGGGAGTCGCTGCCTCGGCTGCGCGAGACGGTCTACGACCTGCTCCGGCTGGCGCCGCCCAAGCAGCCGGCCCGCACGGCCCGGGCCTTCGCACCGGTGGCCGGCGACGGCGGGCCCGCCCGGTCGCTGCTGGTCCGCACCGCCGTCACCGCTCGGAGCGGGCGGGCGGTCGAGGTCGAGCTCCGGCGCTTCCCCGCCGTCCTGGCCCGGGAGACGGCCGAGACCGCCGACGCGTTCTGGCACCTGGCCTGCGACGTCGACGAGCCCGACACCCGGCTGACCGAGAGCGCCACCGCGCTGCTGCAGGGGTCGCCGGTCTTCCCCGAGGAGGCCGGGCGGCAGCGGCTCGCCGAGCTGCTGGCCGCGTTCCCGGGCGCCCGGGCGGCGGCCCTGCCCGTCGCGGACGGCTGCCTGGTCCGGCTGCGCGACGGCAGCACCGTGCTGGCCACCGGGGCGGGGCCGGACCCGGGGATCGCCGCCGCCGCGGTCTACGCCTGCCTGCGACTGGGCCTCCGCACGGAGGAATCGGACGGCCCGGACGGCCTTGTGGTGACGCTGCGTCATGGTGCCGGCGCGGAACGGGTGGTGCTGTGCCCGGACCGTCCCGGAACAGCGGCCGGTCAGCCCGCGGCGAGCCGGGCGCGGACCTCGGCCGCCTTCGGGCTGCCGCCCTCCTCGTAGATCGCCAGGGCCCGCCGCAGGCACTCTTCGGCTTCGGCCGGGTCGTCCAGCAGCGGCGCGAGGTCTTCCAGGGCCTGGGCCTCGTAGTACGTGGCCTGCTGCTTCGCGAGTTCGGCGGCGGCCTGCCGCAGGTCGGCGGCCGCGGCGGGGCGGTCGCCGAGCCGGGCCCGGACGCGCCCCTGGTCGGCCAGGGCCCGGGCCGCCATCCTGGCGTCCCCGCGGGTGAGCAACTCCGTACGGGCGGCGGTGAGTTCGGCCAGTGCTGCGGCACGGTCGCCGGCCGCGTCCTGCGCGCAGCCGAGGAAGTAGCGGGCCAGCGCGGCGCCGCGGGCCTCCCCGGCCCGATGGTTGAGGTCGAGCGAGGTGCGGTAGGCGTCGATCGCCCGGGCCGGGTCGTGCCGGTCCCAGTAGCGGCCGAGGAACTCCTGCACGGAGGCCTGGAGCACGAGGTGGCCGGTCTCGACGGCCAGCCGGTCGGCGGTCTCCAACTGCGCCCGCGCCTCGGCGTCCCGGCCCAGGTCGAGCAGCGGGCGGGAGAGCAGGCTGCGCAGCCGGGCCTCGGCGGCGGCCGCTCCGTCCTCGGCGGCGGCGTCGGCGCCGAGTTCCAGGGACTCCCGCCAGTCGGCGAGGTGGCGGTGGTGGAGGAAGAGGACGGTGAACACCTCGGCCAGCTGCCACACCGGCCGGTGCAGGCCGAAGCCGTAGGCGGCCCGGAGCACCGCGAGGATGTTGCCGCGTTCGGCCTCCAGCCAGGCCAGGGCGGCCTCCCCGGGGCGGTCCGCGGCCGCGAACGGTCCGGCGGCGGGGGTTTCCGGGCCAGGGGCGTCCGGGCCGGTGCCGAGGATCTCGGCCGGGTCGGTGAAGCGCAGCCGGTCGGTCCGGACGGCGAGGTCGGCGCGCAGGGTCAGCGCCAGGTAGTGGCCGGTGGCCCGGCGCACCACCTGCTCCTCGGTGCCGGGCGGGTCGGCGCGGCGGGCCGACTCCCGGGCGTGCAGCCGGACCAGGCTGTGCATGGTGTACCGGTCGTCCGCGCCGCGGACCAGCAGGCTCGCGGCCTCCAGGGTGTCCAGCGCCTCCTGGACGGCGGCCGGTTCCCGCCCGGCCGCCACCGCGACCAGGCCGGTGTCGAAGGCCCGGCCGGGCAGCAGGCCCAGCAGCCGGTAGATCGCGGCGGCCGGGTCGGGGAGGTCCCGACAGACCAGTTCGAGTGCTGCCGACATGCTGCGCTCCTCCGGGCCGGACGATGCTGCGATGATGTTCAACCTGGCTTTCTCGTCTGCGAGTTCGGTGACCAGTGCGCCGACCGTCAGCCGCCGGTGGGTGGCCAGCCGGGCGGCGCACAGCCGGATCGCCAGCGGCAGGCCGCCGCACAGGTCCACCAGGTCGGCGGCGGCCGGCTCCGCCGCGAGCTGCGGCTGCCCGCAGCGGGCCGCCAGCAGTTCGAGCGCGCTCGGCCGGTCCAGGACGTCGAGTTCGAGCAGGACGGCCCCGTCGCCGGCCAGCTCCCCCAGCCGCCGGTTGCTGGTGGCGAGCACGGCGCTGCCCGCTCCGTGCGGCAGCAGGGCGGTGACGTGCGCCGGGCTGCTCACGTCGTCGAGGACCAGCAGCATCCGCCGGTCCGCGGACATGGTCCGGTAGAGCGCGGTGCGGTCGGCGAGCCCGGTGGGCAGGAAGGTCTCGTGGACTCCGAGGCCGCGCAGGCACATCGCCAGCGCCTCGGAGACGTCCCGGCCGGCTCCCTCGCCCAGCTTCCCGAAGTCGACGTAGAACTGGCCGCCGGGGAAGCGGTCCCGGTTGCGGTCCGCCCACTCGCTGGCGGCGGCGCTCTTCCCGATCCCGGGCATCCCGCTGAACACGCCGATCGGGCAGCCCCGGCCGGACTCGGCGTCGACGAACGCCGCGTCGAACTCGGCGAGCGGGTCCACCCGGTCCACGAAGCGCCGGGGCGGCCTCGGCACCTGGTCCGGGCGGCGGTACTCGGGCGCGGCCGGCCCGGCCGCGTGGTAGGTGGTGAGGTTGATGCCCCCGTGCACGCTGCCGGCCTGGAGGACCGGGCCGTGCGCGACGCCGGACAGGCTGTTGCTCACGCTGCTTCGCACGGACGGCGGTTCGGGGTGCTCCGGCTCCGCCCGCCCGTTCATGCAGCCTCCGCTCCTCCGGATCACCAACGGAGGTCACGCTACTGGATGGGGCGGGCCGGGGCCGGTGGTTCGGCCGGACACGACCGGAAGAGGACGCCGGGGCGGGTCGGGCAGCCTGGCGGGTCAGGCGGCCGGGCGGCGAGGCGGATCAGGCGGCCGGGCGGCAGAGCAGGATCTGCTTCGGGGAGGTGCTGGTGAAGGGGGAGGCGTCGTAGTCGCCGTGGCGGTCGAGGACGTCGAGGCCGGCCAGGCGGCAGAGGGCGAGGAGTTCCTCGGGGAAGAAGCAGCGCATGCTGACCTTCTTGGTGCGGACGCGCTCGCCCGCGCGGAGGTAGTCGAGGGTGAAGTGCAGGACCTGGGTGGCGGCGTCGTAGCCGGTGCTGGCGCGGACGTCGAGGGGGGTGCCGTCGAGGTCGGCGACGGACTTGTGGTGGTAGGGGGCGTCGGGGAGGCGGGAGAGCTTGGCCGGGGCGGGGTTGAAGACGTCCAGGATCAGGGTGCCGTCGGGGCGCAGGACGTCGCGGGCGGAGGTGAGGAAGGCCAGCACCGAGTCCAGGTCGTGCAGGTGCTGCATGGCGTTGGTGGCGGAGAAGACCAGGGCGAAGCGGCGGTCGGTGCGGATGCTGCGGCAGTCCTGTTCGAGCCACTCGACGGGGAGCTGTTCGGCCGCGGAGCGGCGGCGGGCCCGGGCGAGCATGGCGGGCACCACGTCGAGGCCGGTGACGTCGACGCCCGCGCGGGCGATCGGCAGGGTGATCCGGCCGGTGCCGCAGGCGACTTCGAGGACGGGGCCGCCGGCCCGGACGGCCCGGTCGAGGAAGAACGGGATGTCGTGGGTGCGGCCGGCGAACTCCTGGTCGTAGAAGTCCGCGTCGTCGTAGACGGCCAGGTCGGTGAGGGGTTTCATCGCGGTACCGCCGGGGTCGGGCCGAAGGTGTCGGCGAGGCTGGTGAGGACGGAGCCGGGCCAGGGGTTGGCGCCGAAGACGGTGACCGGCAGGGCGAGCAGGCCGTGCTGCTCGCGCAGGGCGGCGGCGGGCAGCGGGACCGGGAAGAAGTAGTTGCCGGGGCTGGTCCGGGCGGCGGCCGGGATCGCGGCGAGCACCTCGGCCGGCAGCCGGGCGAACAGCCGCTCGGCGCGGTCGGCGAGCGCGTCGGCGATCCGCTGCGGGGTGTCGGCGTGGGTGCCCAACAGGCTTTCGGCGAGCCGCAGTCGGCTCTGGTCGGGCGGGTCGGTGCGGAAGGCTTCGGCGGCGCCGGACTGGTCGGGGCCGAGCAGGACGATGCCGAAGGTCTGCGGCCACAGCCAGCCCTTGGTGACCGAGTGCAGCAGGACGGCCCGGCCGGTCTCCAGCAGGCGGCGGGTGCCGGCCGCGAACGGGGTGCCGAGGTCGTAGACGGTGTCGATCAGCAGGCGGCGGTGCGGCGACTCCCCCAGCCAGGCGGTGAGTTCGGCGCACTCGGGGTCGGTGAGGAAGCGGCCGAGCGGCTTGCTGGGGTTGGTCAGCAGCAGGTACTCGGGGCGGCCGGTCGGCGGGGCCTGCGGCAGGCCCGGGGCGGGTAGCGTCGGGTAGCCGCCGGGGGTGAGGCCGGCCGCCCGGGCCAGCTCGCCGTAGACCGGATAGACGTCCGACGGAATCCACAACTCGGCCTGCTCGGCATGGAGTTGACGGAACATCAGGGCGAGGCCGTGCCGGACGCCGCGGCTCACCATGGCGCGCCGGGACCACTCCGGCGGCAGCCCGTAGCGGTGCAGCCACGTCCGGGCCAGGTCGCACCGGTACACCGTCCGGTCCGGGTCGACGGTGGAGGGGGCGGCCGGGTCGGCCGGGCGCAGCGGGGCGAGCGCCCGGTAGACGTTGGTCTCGGCGGCGTCCACCAGGCCGGGGTGGGCGGCGAGTTGCTGCTCCCGGTAGTGCTGGAACTCGTCGTACCTCATGCGGTGGCCGCTCCTGCCGGGAGGATCTCGCTGGCCCGGTCCTCCAGCGAGGCGTAGCAGCGGCCGTCGGCGAGGACGTTCCAGCTGCGGGCGACGCCGTGGGCGCGTTCCCAGTAGAGGCTGGGTTCGGTGTAGGCGGCGAGCCGCATCGGCCGGCCGTCCCAGCTGCCGTCCAGGACGGGGGCACCCCAGGGGAGGCGGTCGACGGTCTCGAAGCCGTGCCGGGCGGCGAACCGGGTGAGGACGGCGAGCGGGACCTGGTGGTCGCGGCTCCAGGTGTTGGCGGCGCGGTCGAAGTAGAGCGATTCGGTGCTGGTGGAGACGTAGAGCTCCTTGAAGCAGACCTCTTCGACGCCGAGGGCGGCGGCCCAGGAGAGGTAGGCGGCGATCCCGGCCTCGTCGGCGACGCCGCCGTGCTGGAGGACGCAGATCAGGCGCAGTCGCAGGCCGGGCCAGCGGTCGCGGCCGGTGCGCCAGGCTTCGACCACCTCGCCGACGGGCGTGTCGAGCATCATCAGGCGTCCGCTGACGGCGTCGTCCTGGTGGTGCCGGGAGACGGCCAGCACGCCGAGGCCGGCCTCGTGCAGGGCGGCGAGGCGGTCGGCGCGGTCGGTGGGCCCGCCCTTGGCGAGGTTGTGGGCGTTGGTGATCAGGACGGTCTTGGGGTAGACCGCGGCGCAGGCGGCGACCAGGCGCAGCTGCTGGTCGAACGGGAGGATGGTGGGTTCGCCGCCGCCGGTGATGACGGCGCGTTCGGCGCCGGCCTCGCGGGCGCGGGCCAGCCAGGCTTCGACGGTGTCCCAGGGGACCCGGGCGGGGGGCTGGTCGGCGGAGATCGAGGCGGCGGAGAAGCAGAACGAGCACTTGGCCTGGCAGGCGTTGGCGACCGGCAGCACGGAGACGGAGCGCGGCCGCAGTTCGGCGTACGGGCGCTGGACGTCCTGGTGCAGGTGCAGGGAGGCCGCCATGGCGTCCTCGACGGTGGTGGGGCGGAGCGCGGCCCCGTCGCCGCCGTCCTCGGTGCCGTCGAGTTCGTGGACGGCGGCGAGCCGGAGGGCGGGCCGGTGGAGTTCGGCGCCGAGGCCGGTGCGGGTGTTGGGGTGCAGCTCGGCGGGGTCGACCTCGGTCTCCAGCACGAGCAGCCGGTCGCCCGGTATCGCCAGCCGGTCCAGCAGGCGGCGGGCCTTGTCGATGCCGATGCCGAGTTCGGCGCGGGTGAGCAGGTGGAACCGGTCGGGGAAGCTGCTCTCCGGGATGCCCGCCTTGTCGTAGGCGAGCGCGTACTTGTCGAAGCCCCTGGCGAAGTTCGACAGCACGATGACGTGGAAGCGCCGGTCGGTTCGGTTCATCTCCTCATGATGCACGGAACCGCGGTCGGCCCGGCGTCGCCCCCCCCTGCGCGGGGGGGCGACGGCCCGGGCCGGACGGCTCAGGAGACGTTGACGTTGATGTCGTCGAGGACGAACGAGGTCTGCTTGGTGTAGTCCTCGGTGCCGGTGAACTTCAGCGTGACGCTCTGGCCCGCGTAGGCGGACAGGTTCAGGGTGCGCTGCTGGTAGCCGGTGGCGGCGTTGGTGTTGGAGTAGGTGGCGAGGGTGGTGCCGTTGGCGGTGACGGTGAGGGTGTCGAAGACGGTGGTGGCGGAGGACGCCGTGTCGATGTGCAGCCAGAAGCTCAGCGCGTAGGTGGTGCAGCCGGCGGGCAGGGTGACGGTCTGGGCCAGGCTGTCGGTGTTGGCGGCGCCGTAGCCGTCGAGCCAGGCGTCGTACGTGCCGCTGTGGGCGGGCTCGCTGCTGCTGGAGTTGATGGTGCTGGCGCCGCCGCTGTTGGTCTCGGTCCAGCCGGAGGTGGAGCCGGTCTCGAAGCCGGGGTTGGTGATCAGCTGGGCGGCGGTGCAGCCGGTGCCGCCGCCGGCCGGGTTGACGGTCCAGGTGAAGGCGGCGGTGGCGGACGGGCCGGTGGAGTCGGTGGCCTTGGCGGTGACGGCGTAGCTGCCCGCGGTGGTAGGGGTGCCGCTGATCAGGCCGGTGGCCGGGTTGACGGTCAGGCCGGCGGGCAGGCCGGTGGCGGAGTAGGCGAGGGTGCCGCCGGCGGTGTCGGTGGCGGCGAGCTGCAGGCTGGTGGCGGTGCCGGCGGTGGCGGTGCGGGCGCCGGGGTTGGTGAGCGCGACGGTGCCGGTGCTGCCGCCGCCGCTGCCCTGGGCGAGCCAGGCGGTGGCGTTCAGCGCGAGGGCGGCGTCGGTGCCGGCCGGGTCGTCCCAGCCGTTGTAGAGGGTGTTGCCGGGCTGGCCGGTGCCGTCGTCGATCGGCGAGGAGTCGCCCCAGACGGCGACCCGGCCGCTGCCGAAGGTGGAGGTGGCGAAGGCGGCGCCGGTGGTGCCGCTGTAGCCGGTGCGGTACACCAGGCCCTTGACGTTCGGGTTGTCGGCGGGCTTGAGGGTGAAGGTGGTGCCGTTGCGGATGATCGAGCCGGTGACCTTGCCGAACGGGCCGTTGATCACCGGGTCGGTGGTGTCGGCGATCGCCCGCGGGTTGTCGGTGGCGATGTTCAGCAGGTCGACGGAGAAGCCGAACGGGTCGGTGCTGTCGACGCTGTTGGTGGTCAGCAGGTCGTTGATGATGGCGGGCGAGTCCCAGCCGTCGTTGTTGCGGTCGCTGACGGTGTGGTCGGAGATCAGGAACAGGCCGCCGCCGTTCTGGACGAACTTCATCACGGCGGTCTTCTCGGCGTCGCTGAGCCGGATGTTGGGCTCGGGCAGCACGAACTCGTCGAAGTTGGCGAGGTCGAGCGCGCCGCCGGTGCCGTAGGTGATGGTGTTGCCGGCCGGGAGGGTCTTCAGGCTGTACTGGCCGGTCTTCTGGAGCGCGACGCCCCAGGCGGAGATCGCGCCCGTCCAGGAGGTCTCGGTGCTGGGGTTGGCGTTCTGGCCGAGCGGGTCGGGCTGGCTGGTGGAGATGATCCAGTCCGCGTTGCCGGCGGTCTCGGCCTTGGTGTTGTCGAACAGCACCCGCTTCGGGGTGGTGGTGGCGGCCTGCGCGGCGGTGGCGCTGCCGGCGGCCGGAGCGCTCGCGGCGGCCGGGGCGAGGGCGTGGGCGTGCTGCGGGACGGCGGTGGCCAGTGCGGCCACCACCAGGGCGGCGGCCGCCAGGCCGGTCGGGCGGACGGTCCTCGGTGCCCTGATCATCTGTCGATCTCCTCGTGCCGTGGGTGTTCGTCACAGACAGTGCGCTACGCGCGTAGTCGCGCAGGACACCGTCCCATGATGGAGTGAGCGGCACTTGAACGGAACACGTCGAGTTGATCCGGCGTCAGTCTTGACCGGGTCAAGGGGCGGTCATGGCACGAGGAGCCGCCGCGGGGGTGCCGGCGGGGAGCCGGGAGGCCCGCCACCGGTGCTCAGGCACACCGGGGGCGGGCCTCCCGCGGGGGCCGGCCGGTCCACCAACCGGCCGTCCCGGTACGGGGGTTCCTCGGGAGACCGGACGGTCAGCCGGCGGGGGTGAGGCGGAAGGTCTGGGCGGGGCCGCCGGTGCAGGTCCACTGCTGGAGGCGGGCGCCGTCGGCGGTGGAGACGTCGGTGACGTCCAGGCACTTGCCGCTGTTGCGGTTCACCAGCGTCCAGCTGCCGTCGGCCTGCCGGGCGGGCCGGAACTGCTGGTTGGCGCCGCCGGACCACTGCCAGGTCTGGATCTCGGCACCGTCGGCGGTGGCGGCCCCGGTGACGTCCAGGACCTGTCCGGTCGCGGCGGCGTTCCGGTTGACGACCCGGTAGTAGCCGCCGTCGGTGGGCGTGAACTGCCACTGCTGGTTGGCGCCGGTGCCGCAGGACCACTGCTGGACGGCCGTGCCGTTGGCGGTGCCCCAGCCGGTGGCGTCCACGCACTTGCCGGAGTGGGTGTTGGCCAGGGTGTAGGGGACGGCGGGGTCGACCGTCCCGCCCGTTCCGCCGCCGACGGGTGCGCCGGGCCAGGTGAAGGTGGCCACCGCCCCGGCCGGGAGGTCGTAGACCAGGGAGCGACCGCCCTCGCTGATCGAGAAGTGCTGGGAGCCGCCGGTGGCGTTGAGCACCACGTCGCCGCGCGAGCCGTCCGGGTTCAGGAAGGCGACGTTCTGCAGGCCGCCACTGCCCTGACTCGTCGAACCGATGCGGTGCGCACCGGACTTGACGAACTTCGAGAGGTGGCCGAGCACGTAGTACTCGGCGTTCTTGCGGTAGGTGCCGTCCGCGATCTCCAGCACGCCGTTGCAGGTGGTGGAGCAGTGGCCGTACTGCGGGCCGCCGTTGGCGTCCAGCGCGACGTTCCACAGCACGGCGGTGCGGCCGCCGCTGCGCAGGTTGCGGACGATCAGGTTCTCGGTCTGCCACTTCAGGGTGTCGGCGAAGGTCTGCGCGGGGGTGGCCGAGTCGCTGCCGGTGCACTCGGTGAAGAAGACCGCCTTCCCGGTGTCGGCGACCTGCTGCTCGGCCTCGGGCTGCCCGCCGTAGCAGTGGAAGGCCGCGCCCTTGAGCCGGGCCACCGCGGCGTCCTGGGAGAGCACGCTCAGCGGGAAGTTCGGGTCGTCCCAGTTGTGGTCGTAGGCGTACAGCTCGGTGGGCAGGCCGGCCGCGGTCAGCCTGGCGTCCAACACCTTGATGAAGTCGGCCTGTTGGGCGGCCGTCATCCCGGTGGACGGGTAAGTCGTCTGGAACTCCGGCTCGTTGGCCACCGTCAGATCGCCGATCGGGGCGCCGGCCGCGCCGTAGGCCCGGACCGCCTTCACCAGGTAGTCGGCGAAGTCCCCGTAGTTCTCCGGCTTCAGGCTGCCGCCGTTCAGCGAACCCGAGGTCTTCATCCAGGCGGGCGGCGACCACGGGGTGCCCATGATCCGGAGGTTCGGGTTGACCGCCCGGGCCTGGGTGATCGCGGGCAGGATCTCCTGCTGGTCGCGGGCGATCGAGAACGCGCCCCTGGTGTCCTCGTACGAGTAGAACGGCAGGTGGGAGACGAAGTCGGAGGCGCCGAGCGGCTGGCGCAGGTAGTTCAGGCCGATGCCGCTGCCGGTGGTGGCGAACAGGTCGTTCATCAGGGCGGCCCGGGTGGCGGCGGGCAGCCCCGCCACCAGGTGCGCGGAGGACTCGGTGAACGCCGCGCCGAACCCGACCAGCGGCTGCCGCACGTCACCCGCGTCGATCGAAATGTCCTGCGCCTGCGGGGAGTCGGACGCGAACGGGACGCTCGCCGCCCGGGCCAGCCGGCTGCTGCCGTCGGCGGTGGTGATCCAGACCTGGGCGGTGGTGTCGGCGGCCCGGGCGGCCGTCCCGCCGGCGGTGGCGAGCGCGGTGGCGGCCAGCGCGAGGGCGACGGCGATCCGGGTGGAGCGGTGCGGTCCGGGCATGCTGCGGCTCCTCACGTCGGGGGCCTCACCCCCGCGCCTTCATGAAACGAAATGAAACATTTCTGGAATCCGTGCCTGCGTTCAGGAAACGGCACCCGCTTTCCCCATGTCAAGATTCCTGCACCCCTTGCGAGTTGGGAGCGGTACGATCCCTTTCGTGAAACGGAACGGTGAAACACATGGGTAGGCCGAAGTCGACGCGGGTCACCGTCCGGGAGATCGCGGCCGCCGCCGGGGTCTCCCCCGCGACGGTCTCCCGGGTCCTGACCGGGCAGGCCGTCGTCGCCGACGGGACCAGGGCCGCCGTCCGCGCGGCGATCGAACGGCTCGGCTCGCCCGAGACGGCCGCGCCCCGGCGGACGGGCCGCCCGGGCGCGGTGTTCGTCCGCTGCCCCTACCTGCTCACCGACTACTTCGGCACCGTCGTCACCGCCGTCGCCGAGGCGCTGGACCGGCACGGCCGGGAGCTGATCCTCAGCGCGGGCGGCTCCGCGCAGCGCAACGGGGCGCTCGCCGCGCTGCCGCACCGGCGCGACCTCGCCGGGGCGCTGCTGGTCCTCCCCGTCGAGGAGAGTTCCGAACTGGAGCAACTCCGGCGCCAGGACGTCCCGTTCGTGGTCGTCGACCCCCGCACGCCGGTCCCCCGGGACATCGCGGCCGTCTCCGCCTCGCACTTCACCGGCGCCCGCAACCTGACGGCCCATCTGGTCGCGCTCGGCCACCGCCGGATCGGCTTCATCAACGGCCCCGGCGACTGGCTGGCCGCCACCTCCCGCTTCGCCGGCCACACCGCGGCCCTCGCCGAGGCCGGCGTCCTGATCCCCCCGGAACTCGTCACCGGCATCGAACCCACCAGCGACCAGGGCCACGCGGCCGCCGCCCGCCTCCTCGACCTCCCCCAACGCCCGACCGCCCTGGTCGCCTTCAACGACAAGGCCGCCATCGGCGCCCTCCGCGCCGCCCACGAACGCGGCCTGCGCGTCCCCACCGACCTCTCCGTCGCCGGCTTCGACGACGACCCCCTCAGCCGCGCCGCCGTCCCCGCCCTCACCACCGTCCGCCAACCCCTGGAAGAACTCGGCAACCTCGCCGTCAGCCTCCTCCTCCGCCTCGTCGAGGGCCACACCGTCGAAGCCCTCCACGTCGAACTCGCCACCGAACTCATCCCCCGCGCCTCCACCGGCCCGGCCCCCGCCACCTGACCGCCGACCGGGCGAAGGGTCCTGTCGCGTTCCCCGTGCTTCGCTCGCGGGCGGTTCCCCCCGGGACGGTGACCGGTCGGCTCGTGCCGACGCACCACGGGCAATGACCCGTCCGGGCAAGGGAACCGAGATGTTCCTGTACGAGCTGGGCGTGGCGTCGGTCGGGCCCTGGTGTCGGCGCTTGCGGACCTGTCACGTGAACGGGGCTGCTACGGCGCCGGCCCACACTCTCGCCGCACCGACCACCGCGGGGCCGCACCGGGGGTTCGACGACAGGCCCGGGATGATCGATTCCAAGCCGTCAGTGGTCATACGCGCTCAGCGACCGCATGGTGAACAGCTGCGACTCGAACTCGCTTGGAGTGCGGTCGCGCGGGAGTCCAAGTCCGTCTTCACACACCGAACACACCGACCTCGGACTCCCGCGCATCGCCCCGGAACAGCAGCGCCGGCCGACTCCACCGTTCAAAGGAAGGGCGCGTTTGGCGACTGCCTTGTAGGGTCCGGGAGATGACCACAACTCCCTCGTCCCGCAGCTCCAGGTCCGAGGCCGCCGAGATGTTCCTGCGCGACTTCCACAACAACGGACCAGGGCGCCAGTCGGTCAACACGGAGCGGGCCCCGCTCGCCGACGGCCGCACCAGTTACCAGGTTCTGGCCGCCGAGGTCGCCGGCGCCCGCCGGGTGCTTGACCTGGGCTGCGCGGACGGCGCGCTGCTGGAGGTGCTGGCCGCGGCCGGTGCCGAGGAATTGGCGGGCATCGACCTGGCGGACCAGGAGCTGGCGCTGGCCCGGGTGCGTCCCGCCCTCACACGTGCGGACCTGCGGCAAGGGCGGGCCCAGGAACTGCCGTTCGCCGACAACTCCTTCGACGCCGTGGTGTCGCACATGGCGCTGATGCTGATGCACGACGTGGACCTGGTAGCCGCCGAGGCGGCTCGGGTGCTGGCGCCCGGCGGCCGGCTGGCCGTCGCCGTCGGGGGCGGGGCCGTCGACGGCGAGGCCATGAGCCTGTTCCTGACCCTTGCCCGCCCCTGCTTCAAGGCGGCATCGCCGGAGCGGTCCATGCCGCGGCTCGGCGACGGCAGGGCCCGCAGCCGTGCGGGCCTGGACGAATTGTTCGGCCCAGCCGGATTCGCGCCGGTGAGCTGGGACACCGTCGTCATCGACATGGGCGGCACCCCGGAACAGGTCTGGGACTCCACCACCGAAGCCTTCTACGACATGGTGGTGCTCGCCCCGGAGCAGACCGCGAGCCTGCGCGCCGAGTTCCTCGCCGCTGCCCCGGCCCTGCTGGACACCGACGGCCGCATTCCCTCCGGCATGCGCCTCAACGTCGCCACCACCCGGCTCCTCCCCACTCACCACGGGGCGAACTGATCGCCACAGGGCCTGCCCCCTTGGAATCGATCGCCCAGTGCCGCGTCGGGCAACCTTTGCCTGACGCGGCTAGAAGGGGGTGCCCTCCGGGAAGACTGCGGCGATCCGGGCCTCGCGGGCCTGCTTCTCCTGCCGGTGGGCCTCCCGGAGGCGGTCCACGGTCTCTTCGGGGACGCCCAGTGCGGCGGCCAGTCGCTTGATCTGCTCCAGTTCGCCGGGGGCGATGACGCCGTCCGCGTCGCAGGCCCGCAGCGCGTCGAAGACCAGCGGCACCCGGGTGACCCGGGCGAGCACCTCCGAACTCTCCACCAGCGCGACCACGTCCTCGTCGGCCGGGTACGCGGCGAGCTCCCGCAGCAGGTCCGGGTTCCCCCCGGTGAGGGTGCCCATGTACCCCAGGACCCAGTCCCGCTCCTCCGGGGCGAGGACGCCGTCGCCCTTGGCGGCGACCAGCAGGGCCTTCGCGTAGATCCGGATGTCGCCGAAGTCCGGGAGGGTGCTGAACGCCCAGTCCTGCCGGAACAGCCAGCCGGCCGTCCCCGGTCCCGCGTACGCCGTTGCTTCGGTCATCGTCGTTCCCCTTTGCGCGCGTCTGCTCGAAGGGCGGTCGGCCGGGGCGGCCGACCGCAGCCGTCCCAGCCGCAACGGCCGCGCTGCGGAAGCCCGTTGCAGGTGGCACTCACCGAGTGTCGGGGGAACCCGGCCGTCCGGTCGGCGGTACGGCACCGCCGCCACCCGAACGAGTGGCGGCGGTGACCGGCGGCGGAGGCGGAGTGGCCTAGCCGACGGAGGAGTAGGCGATGATGCCGCGACGCATGGCGTCGACGGCCTTGCGGGCGGTCTTGCGGAGGTCGGTGTTGTCGCCGGCGGCGTCCTGGATCTGGCCGAGGACGTCGATGAGTTGCTTGGTCCAGCGGACGAAGTCGCCGGCGGGCATGTCGGCGTCGCGCAGGACGGCGTCGAGGTCGTGGCCGAGGGCCCAGCGGTAGGCCGTCCAGGCGAAGCCGAGGTCGGGTTCGCGCTGGCCGACGCCCTCAGCGGTGGAGATCTTGTGCTGCTCCTCCAGGTCGTCGAGGCGGCTCCAGATCCGGACCATGTCGCCGAGCGCCTGCTTGGTGCCGCCCTCGGGCACCCGGGGGGCGACCGCGTCGTCGGACTGCCGGGCCTCGTAGACCAACGCGGAGGCGCAGGCGGCGAGTTCGGCCGCGGCGAGGCCGTTCCAGACGCCTTCGCGGATGCACTCGGAGGCGAGCAGGTCGAGTTCGCCGTAGAGCCGGGCCAGGCGCTTGCCGTCGTCGGTGACGGTGTCGCCGCTCAGGTAGCCGAGGTCGGTGAGCAGGCCGCAGACCCGGTCGAAGGTGCGGGCGATGGTGTGGGTGCGCGAGCGCATCCGTCGTTCGAGGAGTTCGGTGTCGCGGTGCAGGCGGTGGTAGCGCTCGGACCAGCGGGCGTGGTCCTCGCGCTCGTCGCAGCCGTGGCACGGGTGCTGGCGCAGCGCGGCGCGCAGCCGGCTGATCTCTGGGTCGTCGGCGGCCGCGGCGCGCCCCTTGCGGAAGCGCTCGGGTTCGAGGTGCCCGGCCTTGGTGCGCAGCGCGGAGGCGAGGTCGCGGCGGGACTGCGGGCTGCGCGGGTTGAAGGACTTGGGGATGCGCATCCGGTCCATCGCGGTGACGGGGTACGGGAAGTCGATCATCGCCAGGCGCTTGACCTGGCGCTCGGCGGTGAGCACGACCGGGCGCGGCCCGTCCTGGAAGTCGGGGTGCCGGTGGTGCCGGCCGCTGCGGCTGTCCGGCGGCAGGCCGGGGTCGAGGACCAGCGCGAGGCCGGCGAACTTGCCGGTCGGGACGTGGATGATGTCGCCGGGCTTGAGCTGTTCGATCGCCTCGACGGCGGCGTTGCGGCGCTGGGTGGAGCCCTCGCGGGCGAGTGCGTTCTCGCGGTCCTTGAGGTCGCGGCGCAGGCGCATGTACTCGTCGAAGTCGCCGAGGTGGCAGGTCATCGACTCGCGGTAGCCGTCCAGGCCCTCCTCGTTGCGCTGGACCTGGCGGGCGATGCCGACCACCGAGCGGTCGGCCTGGAACTGGGCGAAGGAGGTCTCCAGCAGTTCCCGGGAGCGGTGCCGCCCGAACTGGCCGACCAGGTTGACGGCCATGTTGTAGGACGGGCGGAAGGAGGACTTCAGCGGGTAGGTGCGGGTGCCGGCCAGGCCGGCCAGCGCCTCCGGGTCGAGGCCGCGCTGCCAGAGCACCACGGCGTGGCCCTCGACGTCGATGCCGCGGCGGCCGGCCCGGCCGGTGAGCTGGGTGTACTCGCCGGGGGTGATGTCGGCGTGGGTCTCGCCGTTCCACTTGACCAGCTTCTCCATGACCACCGAGCGGGCGGGCATGTTGATGCCGAGGGCGAGCGTCTCGGTGGCGAAGACCGCCTTGACCAGGCCCTTGACGAACAGCTCCTCGACGACCTCCTTGAACCGGGGCAGCATGCCGGCGTGGTGGGCGGCGATGCCGCGCTCCAGGCCGTCCAGCCACTCGTAGTAGCCGAGGACGTGCAGGTCCTCGTCGGGGATGTCGCGGCAGCGCTCCTGGACGAACTGGCGGACCGTCAGGCGGTCGGCCTCCCGGTTCAGGCGCAGGCCGGAGCTGAGGCACTGCTGAACGGCGGCCTCGCAGCCGGCCCGGCTGAAGATGAAGGTGATCGCGGGCAGCAGGCCCTCGGCGTCCAGCCGGTCGATCACGTCGACCCGGCCCGGCGTCCAGACCCGGCCGGGGCGGCCGGTGGGCATCGAGCGGCCGCGGCCGCGGGCGAACCTGTCCCGGCCGCGGTCGGCCTCGGAGCGGGCGAGGCGGACCAGTTCGGGGTTGACCGCCTTGGCAGGGTTCTTCAGGCTGCCCTTGGGGCGGCCGTCCCGGTCGGGGCTGGCGAACAGGTCGTACATCCGGTTGCCGGCCATCACGTGCTGCCAGAGCGGGACGGGGCGGTGCTCGGAGACGATCACCTCGGTGCCGCCGCGGACGGTGTCCAGCCAGTCGCCGAACTCCTCGGCGTTGGAGACGGTCGCGGAGAGCGACACCAGCGTCACCGACTCGGGGAGGTGGATGATGACCTCCTCCCAGACGGCGCCGCGGAACCGGTCGGCGAGGTAGTGCACCTCGTCCATCACCACGTAGCCGAGGCCGTCGAGGGCGCTGGAGCCCGCGTACAGCATGTTGCGCAGCACCTCGGTGGTCATCACGACCACCGGCGCGTCGCCGTTGACGGAGTTGTCGCCGGTGAGCAGGCCGACCTTGGCGGCGCCGTAGCGCTTGACCAGGTCGCCGTACTTCTGGTTCGACAGCGCCTTGATCGGCGTGGTGTAGAAGCACTTGCGGCCGGAGGCCAGCGCGAGGTGGACGGCGAACTCGCCGACGATGGTCTTGCCGGAGCCGGTCGGTGCGGCGACCAGGACGCCCTTGCCGCTCTCCAGGGTCTCGCAGGCCCTGAGCTGGAAGTCGTCGAGCGGGAAGTCGTACAGCTGCTGGAAGCCGTGCAGGGCGGTGGCCTCCCGCTTGGCGCGCTCGCGCGCGGCCGCGTACCGCTCGGCGGGGCTGAGCTGCTCTTCTTCGGGCATGGGAGTGCCGGGCACTGGCGTCACCTTTTCTTCCCGTGGGTGTGGCTGGACGGAAGCGCAGACGGCGACGCCTGCGGCTGCGGGGCCGTGGCCGCGGGGGGCGACGGGGCGCAGCGGGTGCGTGGAGTGTGGTGATCGAGCATCTCAGCCTGAGATTACCCGCCGGGACCGACATCAACATCAGACTTTCGCAGCACTTCGAAGCGCTTCGGAGCGGCGGGGCGCGGGCGGTGGCCCGGCGGTCCGGGACGGCGGGGCGCGGGCGGTGGCCGGGTGCTTGCGGTGGGTGATCGGGGCTGGTGGAAAACCCGGTGACGGTCGAACGGGTGTGCCGATAGCGTCTGCGCCGTGGCCAAGTTGAACCAGATCATCGCCGTGGAAAAGGGCGTCAAGTCGAAGTTCTTCCAGGAGCTCACGCAGTCCCACCAGGACCTGCAGAAGCCCGCCCTGCTGGCCGGCCTGTCCCGGACGTACCAGCCCAAGGACGAGGAGGGCGAGCAGCTGCCGCCGGAGTCCACCCGGGTGCAGGTGAAGGCCGAGGAGGTGCTGCGGGCGACCGCGGCGACGCTGACCCGGCTGTTCGACGTGACGGCCACCAAGGACTGGGCGAACACCGAGGCCCGGGCCGACGTGGTGGTCGACGGGCGGACGCTGGTGGCGGACGCGCCGGTGACGTACCTGCTCTTCCTGGAGAAGCAGCTGACCGACCTGCGGACGTTCGTCCGCAAGCTCCCGGTGCTGGACGCCGCGGAGTCCTGGTCGCTGGACGTGTCCACGGACGCGTGGAAGACCGAGGCGGTGCGGACGATCCGCACCAAGAAGGTGCCGCGCAACCACGTGAAGGCGGAGGCGACGGAGAAGCACCCGGCGCAGGTCGAGGTGTACTACGAGGACATCCCGGTCGGGTACTGGACGACCGTCAAGTTCTCGGGTGCGCTGCCGGCCCGGCGGGTCAACGAGTTGGTGGAGCGGGTGGAGAAGCTGCAGCAGGCCGTGCAGTTCGCCCGCGAGGAGGCCAACGGGGCGGAGGTCACCGACCGCCGGGTCGGCGACGCCGTCTTCGGCTACCTGTTCGGGTAGCCCCATGATCTCCCCCGGGTGAGACCGGGGGTGGCGCGAAGAGCGCAAGCTGACACTGAAGTTGAAGCTGACATCGGGACACGGTGGGGGTTCGAATCCCTCCCCCGGCACCATCGCGCCGGGGTGGCCCAAGCAGGCAGAGGCATCCCGTGAAACTCAGACTCTCGCTCAAGTCTCAGCATTCGCCGCCGAGCGCCGGATCGACCGGACGGGGCCAGTAGCGTCGGATGGGGGTTCGATTCCCTCCTGCGCCTCTTACGTGGCGCGGTAGCTTCAACGGTAAAGCAAACGCTGTGAGCATGATCACCGTCCTTAAACGTGCCGGTGCAGAGCAATTGGGTGGCAACCCAGGGGCCCGGGAGCTGGATACCGCTCCCGGGCCCCGTCACGTTCCGGCGGCCTTCCCCGGCGCGCCCGGCGGAAATCTCGCACAGGTGAACTGTTCACATCCCGAGTTGCAAATGTCTTCATGCGGTCGGTAGATCGCCGAGCAGCGATCCGAAAGCAGCCAGCTTCGAAGGATTCCGATCAACAGTCGGATGCGCTGCGATCCCGTTCCTACAGTCGTGCCACCGACCCGCGACGACAGGAGCACAGGCGATGGCCAATCTGGAGACCTCGCTCAAGGAAGCCATGACCATCGAGGGAGCCATCGGCGTGGCCCTGGTGGACTACGGCAGCGGCATGGCGCTGGGCACGCTCGGCGACGGGGGCGACATCGACCTGAACGTCGCCGCGGCCGCCAACACCGACCTGGTCCGGGCCAAGATGCGGGCGATGGAGATGCTCAACCTCCACGACGACGGCATCGAGGACATCCTGGTCACCCTGACCGGCCAGTACCACCTGATCCGGCCGCTCACCACGGCCGGCGGGCGGGGCCTGTTCCTGTACCTGGCGCTGGCCCGCAGCCGCTCCAACCTGGCGATGGCGCGGCACCAGTTGAAGCGGATCGAATCGACGCTGGAGGTCTGAGCGCGGGGCGGCGGCCCGCCCGCCGCCGGGAAGGGGAGGAAGCATGCCCGTACCGCTCTACCAGGCCAAGGCCGAGTTCTTCCGGATGCTCGGCCACCCGGTGCGCATCCGGGTGCTCGAACTGCTCCAGGCCGGACCGACGCCCGTCCGCGACCTGCTGCCCGAGTTCGACATCGAACCGTCCAGTCTCTCCCAGCAGTTGGCCGTCCTCCGCCGCGCCGGCCTGGTCACCGCGACCCGCGAAGGGTCCACCGTGGTCTACGCCTTGGCCGGCGCGGACGTCGCGGACCTGCTCCGCACCGCCCGCCGCATCCTCACCGAGCTGCTGGCCGACCAGCACCTGTTGCTGGAGGAGCTGCGCGCCGCCCGGTGAACCGGCAGCACCACGACGGGCACCACTCCCCAGGGGTCAGTGGTGCCCGTCGCCGTTCCCCGCCCGTCGTCCCCCCGTTCCCGGACTGCCGGGCTAACGGGTGATCAGGTGGGCCAGGCCGTCGGCGAGGCGGAGGTACTCGGCGGGGCGGTTGTAGAGCTGGGCGCTGATCCGGAGGATGCCGCCGCCGGGCCAGGGGCGGACCGCGATCCGGGTGTGCAGGGTGCGGCGGACGGCGACCATCAGGGCCTTGGCGGCGTGCTCGTCCTCGGCGACGCCCGGGGGGAGGCGGACGGTGCGCATGCCGAGGCCGGGGAGGGCGGGCAGGGCGCGCAGGCCGGTGCGTTCGACCAGGAGCTGCTGGCCGTGCGCGGCGAGCCGGTCGTTGTGCGCGCGCAGCTGTTCGGCGCCGATCCGCTCCAGCAGGGCGAACCCGGCGGGGGCGGCCAGCCAGGCGGTGTAGTCGAAGGTGCCGCGCCACTCGACCCGCCGGGGGAAGCCCCGGTCGTGCTCCCAGGAGAACATCAGCGGCCGCACCCGGGGCCGCCACTGCCGGTCGACGGCCAGCACGCCGGTGGCGCGCGGGGCGAACGCCCACTTGTGCAGGTTGCCGACCCAGAAGTCGGCCCCGCCGGCCGCGCCGCCCAGGTCGACGGGCAGCGCGCCGGGCGCGTGCGCGGCGTCCACCACCGTGATGACGCCGCGTTCGCGCAGCGCGGCGAGCAGCGCGGGGGTGGCGATCGCCCGGGCGGTGGGCGAGGTGACCAGGTCGAGGACGGCGACCCTGGTGCGCGGGGTGACGGCCGCCAGGACGCGTTCGGCCACCGTCTCCGCGTCGGGGGTGTGCGGGGAGAGCCGGACGCAGTGCACGCTCGCCCCGCTCTCGGCGGCCCGGCGCTCGGCGGCCCGGGTGACCACGCCGTAGCCGTGGTCGGTGACCAGGACCTGGTCGCCCTCGGCGAGCGGGACGGTGTCGAGCGCGACGGCGACGCCCTCGGTGACGTTGGTGATCAGGGCGAGCCGGTCGGGGTCGCCGCCGAGGGCGGCGGCGATCTGGTGGCGGGCTCGGCCGACCCGCTCGGGCGCCTCCAGGAAGAAGCCGTCCGGGTCGCGTTCCAGTTCGGCGCGGAGCCGGCCCTGCAGGCGCTGGACCGGTACCGGGACGGCCCCGTAGGAGCCGTGGTTGAGGTGCGCGACGCCCGGGTCGAGGCCGAACAGCGTACTGCTGCCCGGCAGCGGGGCGAACCGCTCCGGCCCGCCCGCACCGGTCTTCGCGTCCGCGCCCGGGTTCCCCGTGTTCGTCATCGCCACCCGCTCCATGTTGTGTGACATTTCACACTGCATACTTCTAGCCGAACCGCCCCTGGCACGGCAACCATCGGCGGGTGACTCACACCGACCCCTACCTCGAGCTGAGCGCCGCCACCGGCCGCTTCGGCTACGGCTCGCCCCGCGCCGTCACCCTCGCCGCCGACGCGAGCCGCGCCCTGTTCCTGCGCTCCACCGGGCCCACCGATCCGGTCGAGCGCCTGTGGCTGTACGACCTGACGACCCATCAGGAGCGCCTGGTCGCCGACCCCTCGGCGATCGACCCGGCCCGCACGGGGGCGGCCGCCGCACTGCCGCCGTTGGAGCGCCGACTGCGCGAGCGGATCAGGCTGTGGGCGCCCGGCATCGGCTCCTTCGCGGCCACCGCCGACCTCGGCACCGCCGTCTTCGCCCTCGACGGCCGGGTGTTCAGCTGCGCCACCGACACCGGCACCAGCACCGAACTCCCGGTGGTGGGAACCGCGTTCGACCCGCGCCCGAACCCGGCCGGCGACACCGTCGCGTACGTCGCGGACGGCGCCCTGCACCTGACCCCGGGCGGCCGGCTCAGCCCGGCGGACGGCGCGCTCTGGGGCGTGGCGGAGTTCGCCGCGCAGGAGGAGCTGGGCCGCACCCGGGGCCACTGGTGGGCACCGGACGGCAGCGCGCTGCTGGCCGCCCGGGTGGACGAATCCGCGCTGCCGCTGCGGCACTTCGCCGACCCGGAGCACCCGGAGCGCCCGGCCGAGTCCTTCGCCTACCCGCAGGCCGGCGGCCCGAACGCGGACGTCCAGCTCTGGGTGCTGCGGCTGGACGGCTCGGCGACGCAACTGCGCTGGGACAGCGCCGAGTTCCCGTACCTGACGGCGGCGGGCTGGGAGGGCGACGGCGAGCTGCTGCTGACCGTCGCGGACCGGCTGCAGCAGAACGTGCTGCTGCTGAGCGCCGACCCGGCGACCGGCGCCACCCGCGAACTGAGCCGCACCGTCGACGAGTTCTGGGTCGACCCGCTGCCCGGCACGCCGCTGCGGCTGGCCGACGGCCGGGTGCTGACCTCCGCCGACACCCCGGCCGCGCGCGGGGTCGCGCTGGACGGCAAGATCCTCACCGACGAGCGGCTCCAGGTCCGCCGGGTGGTCGGCCCGTGGCGGGACGGCCGGCTGCTGATCGAGGCGGGCGACGGCGACCCGGCCGACCAGCACGTGTTCCTGCTGGACCCGCACACCGGCGCGCTGGAGAAGCTCACCGCGGGCCCGGGCGTGCACGCGGTGGCCGCGCACACCGGGGAGGTGCTGCTGCTCACCTCGGCCTCGCTGGACGGCGTCCGGCGCGAGCTGCGGACCCCGGCCGGGAGCACCGACTTCCCCGACCTGGCGGCCGAACTCCCCTACCGGCCGCGGCCGTTGCTGTCCCGGGTGACCGAGCACGGGCTGCCCGCCGCGGTGCTGTACCCGCGCGGGCACGCGGCGGGCCGCAAGCTGCCGGTACTGCTGGACGTGTACGGCGGCCCGGGCTCCCAGGTGATCGCCAACGAGCCGCGCCGCTGGCAGCTCAAGCAATGGTGGGCCGACCAGGGCTTCGCCGTGGTGACGGTCGACAACCGGGGCACCCCGTTCGTCTCGCCGGACTTCACCCGGGCGATCTTCCGCCGCTTCTCGCAGGTGGCGCTCGACGACCAGGTGGCGGCCCTGCAGGCCCTCGGCGCCGCGCACCCGGACCTCGACCTGGCGCGGGTCGGCGTGCGCGGCTGGTCGTACGGCGGCTACTTCGCGGCGCTGGCGGTGCTGCGCCGCCCGGACGTGTTCCACGCGGCCTGCGCGGGCGCCCCGCCCACCGACTTCCGGCTGTACGACACCGCGTACACCGAGCGGTACCTGGGCCTGCCGCAGCAGAACCCGGCGGGGTACGCGGCGGACTGCCTGGTCGACGACGCGCCGAGGCTGTCCCGTCCGCTGCTGCTGATCCACGGCCTGGCGGACGACAACGTGCACCCCTCGCACACCCTGCGGCTCTCCTCGGCGCTGACCCGGGCGGGCCGGCCGCACAGCGTGCTGCCGCTGCCGGGTGTCAGCCACATGCTGCCCGACGGGGCGCTGGAGCGGGTCGCGGCGGCGGAACTCGCCTTCCTGCGGGAAAAGTTGGGCCTCCGCGACGAGTCGGCGCCGGCCCCTTCCCTGTAGCAGATGACATGTGAAATATTACCGCTCATTCCTTTGCCCATCCCTTAAAGGAGCGGGTCACTTGCGCAGACTCCCCACGGCCCTCATGGCCGCGCTGACAACCGGTGCGATAGCACTGACCGCCGTCCCGGCGTTCGCCCAACCCTCTTCCCCCACTGTCCGGTTGACGGCCGAGCAGGCGCCGGAGGGCCAGGAGGCCCCGCAGTCGCCGCTGCCGCCGCAGGAGAAGGCCCGGCAGGCGCTCACCGCGCAGGCGCTGGCCGAGGTCAACCAGGGCCGGGTCGCCAAGAACGGCAGGTCGGCGCCGGCCAGGGTGAAGGTCGGCAACGACTACGTCCAGCTGGCCAAGCAGCGCACCGACAAGGTGTTCGTGATCCTGGCCCAGTTCGGCGACCAGGTCGACACCACCACCCAGTACAACGGCCAGGCCCGCTACGGCGGCACCCCGGGCCCGCAGCACAACGCGATCCCGAAGCCGGGCAAGGACGACACGCACACCTACTGGGAGCGCGACTTCAGCCGCGACTACTACCAGAAGATGTTCTTCGACAGCACGCCCGGCGCGAACTCCCTGCGCAACTACTACCGGACCCAGTCCTCGGGCCGGTACGACGTCGAGGGCACCGTCACCGACTGGGTGACGCTGCCGTGGAACGAGGCCCGCTACGGCTCCAACAAGGGCCCGCAGGGCGGCGGTGCCTGGACCCAGGCGCAGGAGTTCGTCCGGGACGCGACCAAGGCCTGGTACGACGGCGAGATCGCCAAGGGCCGCACCGCGGCGGACGTCAAGGCGGAACTGGCGCAGTACGACACCCAGGACCGCTACGACTACGACAAGGACGGCAACTTCGACGAGCCGGACGGCTACCTCGACAACGTGATCGTGGTGCACGCCGGCGTCGACGAGACCTGGGGCGGCGGCGCGCAGGGCTCCGACGCCCTGTGGGCGCACCGCAGCTGGACCTTCCCGGACCCGTCCGGCCAGACCGGCCCGGCCGGGAACCGGATCGGCGGCGCGCCGGTCGGCGACACCGGCCTGTACGTCTACGACTACGTGCAGGCGGGCGAGAACAGCGGCGTGGGCCTCTTCTCGCACGAGTTCGGCCACAACCTCGGCCTGCCCGACCTGTACCCGACCACCGGCGGCGACAACTCCGTCAGCTTCTGGTCGCTGATGTCCTCGGCCTCGTACCTGGGCCGCGGGAAGAACACCACCGGCGAGTACCCGGGCGACCTGGACGCGTGGAGCAAGCTGCAGCTCGGCTGGCTCGACTACGACGAGGCGCAGGCCGCCACCCGCTCCAGCCACACCCTGGGCGTGAGCGGCTACCACACCGACCAGGCGCAGGCCGTCCTGGTGCACCTGCCGCCGAGCAGCACCACCACCACGCTGGCCACCCCGTTCGAGGGCGGCAAGCAGTGGTGGAGCGACACCGGCGACAACATGGACGCCTCGCTGGCGCGCACCGTGGACCTGACCGGCGCCGCCGGCCCGGCCGCCCTGGACGCGGCGACCTGGTACGACACCGAGCAGGACTACGACTTCCTCTCGGTGGAGGCCTCGGCCGACGGCGGCAAGACCTGGACGCCGCTGCACGGCACCGTCGACGGGCAGCCGATCGGCGACACCACGGCCCTCACCCCGGGCCTGAGCGGCAGCTCCAACGGCTGGCGGCAGCTGCACATCCCGCTCGACGCCTACCTGGGCAGCAGCGTGCAGGTGCGCGTCCACGTCACCTCGGACTCCAACACCCACGGCAAGGGCGTGCTGATCGACGCGGTCAAGCTGACCGCGGGCGGCGCGGTGCTGTTCGCCGACGGCGCGGAGAACGGCGGCGGCAGCGGCGGCGACAACGGCTGGGCGCAGGTCGGCTTCTCGGTCATCCAGGGCAAGGACGCGGTCAAGCAGCACCCGCGGGCGTACCTGGTGGAGAACCGCCGCTACACCGGCTACGGCGCCTTCCTGCAGACCGGCCCGTACAACTTCGGGTACTCGGGCGTCGCGGGCAAGACCAACGTGATCGACAACTACCCGTACCAGGAGGGCGTCCTGGTCTGGCTGTGGGACACCGCCTACGGCGACAACAACACGGTCGACCACCTCGGCGGCGGCCTGATCCTCCCGGTCGACGCCCGCCCGCAGGCCCAGCGCTTCGCGGACGGCACCGTCACCAACGGGCGGTCGCAGCCGTACGACGCGACCTTCTCGCTGAAGCCGACCACCGCGTTCACCCTGCACAAGGCGGGCGTGGCGACCAAGGTCCCGGCCAAGCCGGCGGTGCCGGTGTTCAACGACCGCACCGGGGTCTACACCGACCCGGCGATCCCGCAGCTCGGGGTGAAGGTGCCGGACACCAACACCAGGATCGAGGTGGTCCGCGAGACCCAGGGCGGCAAGCTCACCACCATCAAGGTGGGCCCGGCCTCCTGAGCCCGCGAACGATCCGACACTCCGGCGGCCGCCCGCTCGCCCAGGGCTTGTAAAGAGTTCTTTCTAAAGCTAGCTTTAGAACATGAGCGAGCAGTCGCCGGAGATCCGGCTCACCGATCCGCGCGCCCTGCGCGCGTACGCCCATCCGACCCGGATGGCCCTGGTGGGCCTGCTCCGCCGCGAGGGTCCGCTGACCGCGACCCGCGCGGCGGAGCTGCTCGGCACCGAATCGGTGGCGAGCTGCTCCTTCCACCTCCGCCAGCTCGCCAAGTACGGGCTGGTGGAGGAGGCGGGCGGCGGGCGCGGCCGGGAGAAGCCCTGGCGCGCCACCGCCGTCTTCACCAGCTGGGACGCCGCCCCCGCCGACCCCGAGCAGGCCGCCGCCACCGAGGGGCTGCAACGGGCCGTCCTGGACACCTACTTCGCCCGCGCCACCGAGTGGCTGGTGCGCCGCCCCGGCGACGCCCCCGAGTGGCGCGAGGCCGCCGGGTACGGCGACACCCTGCTCCACCTCACCGCCGCCGAACTCACCGAACTCGACCGGCGGATCGCCGAGTTGACACGCCCCTACCTGGACCGGGCGACCGACCGGGCACTGCGCCCGACCGGCTCCCGCCCGGTGCTGCTGGTCCAACTCGCCGTCCCGCTGGCCGAGTCCGCGCAGGCCGCGCAGGCCGAGCGCCCCGAGGAGCAGCCGTGACCGCCCTCGACACCCGCTCCGGCACCGGCCCCGCCGACACCCGCGCCGCCGGCCCGCTGCGCCGCCGGATACCCGAGCTGCTGCACGACCCGGCGTTCCGCCGCTACTGGACGGGGCAGACCGTCTCCTCGCTGGGCGACCAGGTCACCCTGCTGGTGATCCCGCTGATCGCGGCCACCGCACTGCACGCCGACGCCGCCCAGATGGGCTACCTGTCCGCCGCCGGCTACCTGCCCTACCTGCTGCTGTCGCTGCACGCGGGCGGCTGGGCGGACCGCTACGGGCACCGCCGCCGGATGATGATCGCCGCCGACCTGGGGCGGGCCGCGGTGCTGCTGACCGTCCCGTTCGCCTGGGGCGCGGGCCTGCTGACGCTCTGGCAGCTGTACGCGGCGGTGCTGCTGACCGGTGCGCTCTCGGTGCTGTTCAACGTCTGCAACCCGCCGCTGTTCGTCGCCCTGGTGCCCGCCGACCAGTACCTGCGCGGCAACGCGCTGATCAACGGCAGCCGGGCCGCGACCTACGTGGCGGGCCCCGGTCTCGGCGGCCTGCTGGTCCAACTGCTGGCCGCCCCGCTGACCCTGGTCGCGGACGCGCTCTCCTTCCTCGCCTCGGCGCTGTTCCTGCGCCGGATCGACCCGGTCGAGCCGCCGCCGGCCGCGTCCGGGAAGGGCTCGACCGCCGAGGGCATGCGCTGGATCCGCCGCGACCCGGTGATCCGGGCGGCGCTGCTCGGCACCGCCACCGTCAACCTGTTCACCTTCGTCGTCAGCGCCCTGTTCGTGCTCTACGCCACCCGTGAACTCGGCTTCAGCGCGGGCCTGTTGGGCGCGGTACTGTCGGCCGCGGCGGTCGGCACGCTGCTCGGCGCGGCGCTCACCGGGCGGCTGGCGGCCCGGATCGGCGTCGGCCCGGCCTTCCTGTTCGGCCTGGTGGCCTTCCCCGCGCCGCTGCTGCTGGTCCCGCTGGCGGGCGGCTCGACGGGCGGTGCGGCGCTGCTGTTCGGTGCCGAGTTCCTGTCCGGCATCGGCGTGATGATCCTCGACATCACGGCGGGCAGCATCTTCGCGGCCTGCATCCCGAACGCCCTGCGGTCCCGGGTCCAGGGTGCCTACCAGGCCGTCAACTTCGGTGTGCGGCCGGTGGGTTCGCTGCTGGGCGGTCTGCTCGGCAGCACCCTGGGCCTGCGGCCGGCGCTGTGGATCGCGGCGGTCGGGGCGGTCGCCTCGGGCCTGTGGGTGCTGTTCTCGCCGATCCCGCGGATGCGCGAGCTGCCCGAGCCGGAGCCCGCGCCCGAAGCCGCTCCCGCACCGGCCGGGAGCACCGGCACCGGAACCTGACGGGGCCTCAACCGGCCGGGCACCCTAGCGCATTCGCGCATATGCCCGAGGGATATGCCGGAAAGTCTCGCCCTCCCGGGGTGCCCCCGGTAGCGTAGCGTCCTGGTCAGACTACCGCAGGTGAGCGCGGTGGCAGCGACGCGCCGTGCCCGCCCGCACGGTGGGGAGGGAACGCGGTACGTGCCCGGGATCGAGGAGTGCCTTGCCGAAGCCATGGGGATCACCGGCGCCCTGGGGGTCAGCCTGGTCGACTGGACGAACGGCCTGGCGATAGGGACCGCCGGACTCGGCCCCGACGGCGACCACGAGGTCGGGGCGGCCGACGCCACCGAGCTCGCCCGCGCGGTCACCCAGACCCCCTCGTTCGCCGACCCGGACACCGGGGCCCCGCCCGCCGAGGACGTCATCGTCACCTCGGCGGGCAACTACCACCTGCTGCGCTTCGTGCCCGCGTCCTTCGAGGCCAACGTCTTCCTCTACCTGCGGCTCGACCGGGAGGCCGGCAACCTGGCGATGGCCCGGCTGCGGCTCGCGGCGATCGCCGACCGGCTGGTGCTCTCGTGACCGGGCCCGCCGACACTCTCGCCCCGCCCCTGGAGGCGCCGACGGCGCCGACCGCGGTGGCACCTCCCGCCGTGCTCCCGGTCCTGCCGGTGCTGCCCGTCCCGCCCCGGCCGACGCTGCCGCCCGCGCTACCGCCTTCGGTGTCGTTCCCGGTGCCGCCGGGGGTGCCGCCGCTGCTGGTGGCCTCCCCGGTCGCCGCGACCCAGCTCTCCCCCGCCGCACGGCAGTTCGACCCCGATCCGGTCGCCGAACGGGCGTCCGTCGAACGGCCCCGGGCCCGGCGGACGCACGCCGCCCCGCTGCCGCGCCGCCGCCGCTCCAGCTGCGCGCCCGCCACCACCTTCGAGGCCGCGCTGACCGACCTGGCCGCGGAGGGCGCCACCGGCGCGCTGCACGGCCCGGACGGCGCGGTGCACCTGGCGGGCGGCCTGGTGGTGCACGCCGAGTCCCCGCACGCCGCCACGGTGGGCCACCTGCTGGTCGGCGCGGGCCGGATCGCGGTGCGGGACTGGGACGACGCCCTGCTGCCGGGCGCGGGCCGGCTCGCCGAGCACCTGCTCGACCGCGGCCTGGTCGGCGCGGGCGAGCTCGAACTCGCCCGGCTGGCCGCGACCCTGGACGGTGCGCAGGACGCGCTCGCCCAGCACGGCGGCGAGCTGCGCTTCGACCCGGCGGCCCGCCCGGCGTTCCGGCTCTCCCGCCCGCTGTCGGTGCTGGAGCTGCGCGGCGCGGTGGGCCGCCGCCGGGCCCTGCTGGACGCCTGCTGGCCGTCCGCCGAGCTGGACCGGGCCCCGCTGCTGCCCACCGGCAGCGCGCCGACCCGCCGCATCGCGGTGCCGCACCGCCGCCGGCAGGCGCTGCTGGCGGCGGCGGACGGCTCCCGGACGGTGCCCGAGCTGGCCCGGCTGCTGGGGCGCTCCACCTTCGGCACGCTGCTGGACGTCCGGCAGCTGGCCGCGGCCGGGCTGCTGACGGCCCGGCCGTCGGCCCCCGCCGCCTTCGACCCGCCCCCGGCCGCCGTACCGGAGCCCGCGCCGCCGGCGGCGCCGCTGCCCGAGGTGCTGCTGCCGCCCGGTCCGCGCTCCTACGACCCCTCGGACCCGGAGGTGGGCCTGCTGCTCCGACTACGCGCCGCTCTGGAGGCTCTGTGACATGTCCGATCACCCGTCCCTGCCCACCCGTCCCGTCATGAAGCGCACGTTCCGCCAGCTGACCGCGCGGCGGCCCTCCGGGTTGCCGGAGGCCGAGGTGCAGGCCGAGCTGCGCGGCCTGCGGGCGCGCGTCCCGCACCTGACCGGCTCGCTGGTCGCCACCACCGACGGGCTGGTGGTGGCGCACGACACCGCGGCGCTGGAGGCGGAGAGCGTGGCCGCGCTGACGGCCGCCGCGCTCGGCGTGGGCGCGCGGCTCACCGAGGCGACCGGGCAGGGCGCCTTCCGGGAGCTGATCACCCGCGGCGAGCGCGGCTACACGGCGACGTACGCCGCGGGCGCGTACACCGTGCTGACCCTGCTGGCCGGTGCGCAGGCCAATGTCGGCCGGCTGCACCTGGAGGCCCGCCGGGCCGGGGTGCGGATAGCCGCCCTGGCCGGCCCGGACCTGGACCGGACGCCCTCCTGAGCTCCGACTCCACCCCCGCCGGCCTCTCCCCCACTGTCCCATCCGTTCGAGGCACCCGCAGGCCGCGAGACCTGACGGGTCGTCAGTTCCTTTCCAGAAAGAGGTACTCGGAGAAAATGACTACTGTCGAAACCGCGCTCAAGGACATCATGGGCGGCATCGAGGGGACCATCGGCGTCGCGCTGGTCGACTACAACAGCGGGATGGCGCTGGGCACCATCGGCGGCGGCCCGGACCTGGACCTGAACGTCGCGGCGGCGGGCAACACCGACGTGGTGCGGGCCAAGCTGCGCGCCATGGAGCTGCTCAACCTGAACGAGGCGATCGAGGACATCCTGATCACCCTGTCCAGCCAGTACCACCTGATCCGCCCGCTGACCTCCCGCACCGGCAAGGGCCTGTTCCTGTACCTGGCGCTGGACCGGAACCGGGCCAACCTGGCGATGGCCCGGCACCAGCTCAAGCGGATCGAACCGGAGTTGGAGGTCTGACGGGCGGGCCGGTCCTCAGCGGCGCAGGGTGAGCAGACCCCCGGTGGGGACCCGGACGGAGAGTTCGGTGCCGCCGACCGGGGTCTGCGCCCGGGCGACGGTGCCGCCGAGGCAGTCCTGCACCAGCAGGTCGACGGTGCCGGGGGCGCGGTCGAACCCGATCCGGACCAGGGTGTCCTGGTCGGCGTTGGCGACCAGCAGCAGCTCCCACTCCCCCGCGGCCCGGACCGGCAGCGGGGCGTAGCGGCCGAAGGCCAGCTGTGCGCCGCGTCGGGCCTCGATCAGGGGGTAGGCCAATTCGGGTCGGTGCGGGCGGAGTTCGCCGCGCTGGAGCAGGTCGAGGTGTTCCTTCATGACGCCCAGCCAGAAGGCGACGGCGGCGAGCCGGTCGGGGTGCTGGGCGCCGAGGTCGACGGAGACCTGGGCGGTGGCGAACAGCACCGACTGGAGCAGGACGGCGACCTGTTCGGGGCTCTCGTCGGGGTGCCAGGTCAGCGGGTCGGCGTGCACGGCGAGCGGGCCGGCGGTGAGTCGCAGGTCGGCGGTGCGGACCCGGTTCTCGACGGCGCTGTGCGGGCAGTCGGTGGCCCGGACCATGTCGGCGTAGGGCCACAGGCCGGGGCCCATGTAGTCCTGGCGGTGTTCGATCAGGACGTCGGGGCGGGTGGCGCGGAGCCGGGTGTCGAGGGCGGCGAGGAGTTTCCGCACGCCTTCGGCGACGGTGGCGCAGTCCGCTTCCGGGGAGGTGGTGTGGGGGGCGGCGCCGGGCTGGGGCTTGCGGGCGAAGGTGTCGATGAAGTCGACCTTGAGGCCGTCGACGCCGTGTTCCTCGACGGCGGCGGCGAGCCGGTCGACCTGGTGGGCGCGGACGGTGGGGCTGCGCGGGTCGAGCAGGAAGGTCTCCAGCAGCGGCAGGTGGGCGAGGGTGTGCCCGGCCAGCAGTTTCGCGGCTTCGCTGCGGTCGCCGACGAACGGGATCGCGTGCCAGAGCAGGTAGTTGAGGCCGAGGTCCTGGACGCGGCGGACGTGGGCGGCGAAGTCGGGGAAGTCCCGGGGCGCGGGCCGCCAGTCGCCGGTGGTGGCGTAGGAGCGGGTGCGTTCGTCGGTCTGCCAGCCGTCGTCGACGATCAGGGTGCGGAAGCCGAGCGGGGCGGCGAGGGCGGCGAGCCGTTCGACGTCGGCGGAGGTCATCGCCAGGTGCAGGGCGTACCAGGTGCAGAAGACCGGTGCGAAGGCGGCGGCGGGGACGGTGCGGACGGGGGCGAGGCCGGCCCACCAGTCGGCGCACTCGCGGACGGTGTCGGCGAAGTGGCGGCCGCTCAGGTCGAGGCGGAGGGCGAGGGTCGGGCCGTCGTGCTCGACCCACCAGCTGAACCGGCCGGTCTCCTCGACGGCGCCCTCGCCGATGGTGACGGGTCGGACGAGTTCGCCGACGGCGAAGGTGCACAGGGCGCCGTCGCCGGGGCCGACCAGGCTGCCGACGGGGGCGCCCTTGGGCAGTGAGGCTTCCCGGGGCAGCGCCCAACTGGGGGGTAGCCAGCTGGTGTTGGTGTGGGGTGTCCAGTAGCCGGTGGCGCCGGTGCAGGGCAGGTGCCATTCGATGCGCAGCCGGGTGTCCGGGCCGGTGGCGGCGGCCTCAACCAGCAGGACGCCGGGGGTGCCGGTGGCGGTGACGGTGACGGCGGGGGCCGTGTCGCTGCCGATGGCGGTGACGCGGAGGGCGAGCGGCCCGGCCTCGACGGTGCGGGTGGTCTCGGTCCGGCCGGACGACGGCGCGGAGCCGTCCCAGGACAGCGCGGTCACGCGGTGGTTCCTTTCGCGGGGCCCGCGGGCGCGCAGGGCCCGGGGCGCGGGGTGGGCCCGCCCCGGCCGGCCGCGGAAGCGGTCGAACGGCCGGTCGGGGCGGGGGCGTTGGGGCGGGGGCCGGTGTCGGTGTGCCGCTCAGCGGCGGAGCGGGCCCTCGCAGGTGTAGTCGGCGCTGCCGGCCTGTCCGCCGGTCCAGACGTCGACCTTGCCGAACCAGCAGTTCATGTCGTCGAGGTTGTTGGCGACGCCCTTGGTGCGGGTCAGGACGAAGTAGTCGACGGTGGCGGACATGTCCTTGAACACCCGGTCCGGGTTGCCGGCGTCGGACAGGTTGGCGGTGATCCGGCCGGTGCAGACGAAGCGCATCGGCTTGTTGTCCCAGTCGCCGTTGTCGGTGCAGTCCGGGGTGTTGTAGGTGGCCTTGGCGAACGCCGCCCGGACCTCGGCCGGGTAGGCGTACTGGAGGTATCCGTTCGGGGTGAAGTCGGTCTTGGGGACGGTAAGTTGGTCGACCTGCTTGATCTGGGCGTCGAGGAACGCGGAGTACTCGGCGTTCAGGTTGCGGTCGGCGCCGAGGCGGGTGCGCCAGGCGTCGAAGCCGGCCGGGTCGTCGGCGCGCTGGTGGCCGTACATCTCGCGCAGCAGCGACGGGTGGGCGGTCCAGAGGAACTCGAAGAAGGTGCCGGCGTAGTTGTAGAAGTGGAAGGCCGGGGTGTCGTCGTAGCGGGCGTGCAGCAGTTGGTCGACGGTCATCCGGGGGATGCCGGCCGCCTCGTCGCGGGCGAGGGCGGCGACCAGGGCCCGGCGGACGGCGATGCCCTGGTCGCGGGTGGCGCCGTCGAAGAACTCGGCGGTGCCCTCGTCCATCGCGGTGGTCCGGTCGTTCGCGTACCAGCGCGGGTCGCCGAAGTAACCGGGCACCGCCCAGCGGCCGTTGAGGTAGTGCACGTACTCGTGCCGGAACAGTTCCTCCAGCGTCAGGTACGACTCGGCGGGGGTGCGCTGGTAGGTGTAGAAGGTGGCGCCCCGCTCGATGTAGATGCCGCCGTTGTTGGTGGCCATCCCGGTGAGCAGGGGGTGGTAGACCTCGTAGTCGGAGCGGGTCGCGTAGAGGTGGATGTGCAGGGTGTCGTTGGTGTCGCCGGCCAGCGGGGCATCGGTGCCCAGGACCCGGAAGAACTGGGTCTTGACCTGCTTGCTGGCATAGTACATCCGGTCGACGGTGGCCTTGTCGAGGGCGGTGTGCACCTCGATGGCGCCGTTGTCGTACCTGTAGGTCTGCGGGAAGAGCCGGGCTTCGATCGTGTCGGTGCAGACGTCGTACTGGGCGCAGACCTGGTAGGTGTTGGCCCAGCCGACGACCTTGATCCACGGGCCGGTGGAGGTGCCGAAGGTGGTCCCGGTGTCGGTGAGCAGGGCGCCGATCTCGCCGGTGATCTGCGCCGTCAGGGCGTCGATCTGCCCGAACCGGCCGTACTCGCCCATGGCGTCGCGGGCCACCCACTCGTTCGGGGTGCCCTTCAGGTACCCGGCGGTGGCGAAGCCGCGCAGCAGGCCGCGGAACTCGGCGTCCGCGGTGACGGCGGAGACGTACGCCCGGTCGCGGTTGCCGATGCCGAGGAAGTTCGCGGTGAGCGGGGCCAGCGCGCCGCCGCCCCACTGCGGGACGGCCACCAGCGGGCTGCCCGGGCCGAAGTGCGACAGGATCTGCTTGAACAGCGGCAGGTTGTGCTCGCGGATCCCGGTGGCGCCCGCGACGATGCCCAACTCGCGCATCACCAGGCCGGCTTCGGGCGTCGCGTCGAAGGCGCGGCCGCCCGCGAGGTGGGCGTCGATCGCCGCCTGGACGGCGGCGGTGGTCGGCGCGGCGGTCAGGTCGATCGAGTCCTGGGTGAAGTCGTGGAAGACGGCGGCGTGCAGGAAGTACCAGAGCTGGTACAGGTTCGGGTCGTTCGCCGCGGCCAGGCTCTGCGCCTTCGCGGCGACCGCCTGGACGTGCGCCGGGTCCATGGTGGTCGCGAACCGGGCGTCCCAGGTCCACAGGATCGCGCCGAGGCAGCTCTCGGTGACGGCCGGGTCGGCCAGGAAGTCGGCCAGGCCCTGCGGGGACAGGCCGGTGATGCCGTTCAGGTCGCAGGAGACGCCGGCCGCGGTCGTCGCGGCGGCGCCGGTCGGCCCCGACTCGGCTGCCGCGGGTGCCGGTTGACCGATCCTCGCGGGCAGCGCCCCGGGGATCCGGTTGCCGTCCAGGACACCGCCGCCGGGCGCGGGCGCGGCGGTGCCGGTCCGCTCGGTCGCCGAGCCGAGGTGCGCGACCTCGTCGTAGGCCCCGCGCCCGGCGGGGGCGGCGACGGGTGCGGGCGCGGGGGCGGCCGTGACGGCGGGGAGGGCCTGGGCGCTCTGGGCGCTCTGCAGGACGGGCAGGGCGAGCGTGGCGGCGACGGCCGTGGCCAGCAGGGTCTTTCGGGTCGGGCGCATGGTGGGGGCTCCATGGTCGGGACGGGGTGGGGGGTTGCAGGGGCGCGGGCAACCCGGCGGCCCGGAAAGCTTGTTGACGCTTCGTCAGATTGCTTTTCGGGCAAGGCCGTTCGGGTGGTCGACCGCACCCCTGCCGGGTCCGCTACGCCTCGGGGAAGTGGCAGGCGACCTGGCGGGTGGGGGTGTGGGGGGTGAGCAGCGGCGCCTCGGTCCGGCAGAGTGCCTGGGCCTTGGGGCAGCGGGGGTGGAAGGTGCAGCCGCTCGGCGGGTTGGCGGGGCTGGGCGGGTCGCCGAGCAGGACGATGCGTTCGCGGGCGCGTTCGGCGGCCGGGTCGGGCAGCGGGACGGCGGAGAGCAGCGCCTTGGTGTAGGGGTGCGCGGGGCGGTCGTAGACCTGCTGCTTGTCGCCGATCTCGACGATCTGGCCGAGGTACATGACGGCGACCCGGTGGCTGATGTGCTTGACCACGGCGAGGTCGTGCGCGATGAACACGTAGGCGACGCCGAGTTCGCGCTGGAGGCGTTCCATCAGGCCGACGATCTGGGCCTGGATGGAGACGTCGAGCGCGGAGACGGGTTCGTCGGCGACGACCAGTTCGGGGCGGGTGGCGAGGGCGCGGGCGATGCCGATCCGCTGGGCCTGGCCGCCGGAGAACTGGTGGGGGTAGCGCTCCAGGTGTTCGGGGGCGAGGCCGACCAGCCGGACCAGGTCGCGGACCTCGGCCCGGATCTTCTCGGTGCTCGCGCCCTGGGCGCGCAGCGGGGCGCCGATGATCTGCTGGACGGTCTGCCGGGGGTTCAGCGAGGCGAACGGGTCCTGGAAGATCATCTGGAACTTGCCGCGCAGTGGCCGGAGCCGGCCCTGCGGGGTGCGGGTGATGTCCTGGCCGCGGAAGCGGACGGTGCCGGCGGTGGGGTCGAGCAGACGGACGAGCATCCGTCCGGTGGTCGACTTGCCGCAGCCGGATTCGCCGACCAGGCCGAGGGTCTCGCCGGGGCGGACGTCGAAGGTGACGCCGTCGACGGCGCGGACGCCGGGGAGGCGGCGCAGGGTGCCGCGGGCGCCGGGGAAGGTCATGCCGAGGTCCTGGACGCTGAGCAGGGCGTCGGGGGTGCGGCCGTCGGCGGGTCCGGTGGTGACGGCGGTCTCGGTGGTCATGCGGTCACCTCATCGAGGACGCAGGCGCTGCGGTGGCCGAGGTCGACGATGCGCAGCGGGGGCCGTTCGCCGGTGCAGCGGGCGTCCTGCTTGGCGGCGTGGACGGCGCAGCGGGGGTGGAAGGCGCAGCCGGCGGGCGGGGCGAGCAGGGAGGGCGGGCTGCCGGGGATGGAGCGCAGTTCGGTGTCGTCCCCGGCGTCGAGGCGGGGCAGCGAGTCGAGCAGGCCGCGGGTGTAGGGGTGCCGGGGGTGGGCGAACAGGGTGTCGGCGGTGGCCTGTTCGACGGCGGAGCCGCCGTACATGACGAGGACTTCGTCGGCGACCCGGGCGATGACGCCGAGGTCGTGGGTGATCAGGACGATGCCGAGTCCGCGTTCCTGCTGGAGGCGGACGAGGAGTTCGAGCACCTGGGCCTGGACGGTGACGTCGAGGGCGGTGGTGGGTTCGTCGGCGATGATCAGGTCGGGTTCGCAGGACAGTGCGAGGGCGATCATGGCGCGTTGGCGCATGCCGCCGGAGAACTGGTGCGGGTACTCCTGGGCGCGGCGGGCGGGTTCGGGGATGCCGACGTCGCCGAGGACGTCGACGGCGCGGGCCAGGGCCTGCTTGCGGGTGCCGCCGAAGTGCTGCCGGTAGGCCTCGGCGATCTGGTCGCCGACGGTGAAGTAGGGGTGCAGGGCGGTGAGGGCGTCCTGGAAGACCATCGCCATCTTCCGGCCGCGGAGCCGGCGCAGTTGCTCGTCGCCGGCGCCGATGAGTTCGGTGCCGTCGAGCCGGGCGGAGCCGGTGACGGTGGCGCCGCGGTGCAGGCCCATGACGGCGAGGGAGGTGACGGACTTCCCGGAGCCGGATTCGCCGACGATGCCGAGGGTGCGGCCGCGTTCGACGGTGAAGTCGACGCCCTTGACGGCGTGGACGGTGCCTTCGGCCGTGCGGAAGCGGACCTGGAGGTCCTCGACGGCCAGCAGGGGTTCGGTCATGCGAGCCTCGCCCGGGGGTCGATCCAGGCGTAGACGAGGTCCACGACCAGGTTGGAGCTGACGATGAAGAAGGAGGCGAGCAGGGTCACGCCCATGATCACCGGTTGGTCGGACTTGTTGAGCGAGTCGGCGAAGAGCTTGCCGACGCCGGGGAGGCTGAACATGGACTCGGTGATGAGGGCGCCGGCCAGCAGTCCGCCGAGGTCCATGCCGAGCATGGTGGCGACGGGGGTGAGGGCGGGGCGCAGGCCGTGCTTGCCGACGACGCGGCGTTCGGGCAGTCCCTTGGCGCGGGCGGTGCGGACGTACGGTTCGGCCAGCGTCTCGATGACGGAGTTGCGGGTCATCCGGGCGTAGATGGCGGCGTACAGCAGGGCGAGGGTGATCCAGGGGAGAATCAGGTGGCTGAGCCATTCGCCGGGGTTCTCGGTGAAGGCGACGTAGCCGGGGTTCATCGGGAGTCCGAGTCCGACGACGCACAGGTAGAGCAGGATCATCGCGGTGAAGTAGACCGGCAGGGCGGCGATGCCGATGGTGCCGACCATCAGGGTGCGGTCGAGCCAGCTGCCGCGGCGCAGGGCGGAGACGACGCCGGTGCCGACGCCGAGGACGAGCCAGAGCACGGCGGCGCCGAGGGCCATGGCGACGCTGGTGGGCAGCCGGTCCATCATCAGGTCCCAGACGGGCTGGGCGGATTGGAAGGAGTAGCCGAAGCAGGGGAAGCCGCAGTGCACGGCGTACTGGCCGGTGCCCATGGTCTGGCCGGCGAAGATGCCGACCAGGTAGTGCCAGAACTGGACGATCAGGGGGTCGGCGAGGCCGAGTTGCTGCCGGACGAGTTCGATCCGGTCGGCGGAGCAGTCCTTGCCGCAGAACTGGGCGGCGGGGTCGCTGGGCAGCAGGTAGAAGACGGTGAAGGTGAGCGCGCAGATGACCAACAGGGTGGCGGCCATCGCGGCGAGCCGGCGGAGCAGGAATCCGATCACGTCCGGCTGCCCTTCGGGTCGAGCGCGTCGCGCAGCGCGTCGCCGACCAGGGTGAAGGCCAGGACCACCAGGAACAGGCAGGCGCTGGGCAGGATGAAGAACATCGGGTCGACCTTGTAGTAGAGCACCGCGTCGGAGATCATCTGACCCCAGGACGGGGTCGGCGGGCGGATGCCGACGCCGAGGTAGGTCAGGGCCGCCTCGGTGCCGATCAGGCCGGGGATGGCGAGGGTGACGTAGACGATGACGGTGCCGGTGAGGTTGGGCAGGATCTCGCCGAACAGGATGCGCCGGTCGGTGGTTCCGCTGGCGCGGGCGGCCTCGACGTACTCGCGGTGCTTGAGCGAGAGGGTCTGGCCGCGGACGACGCGGGCGATGTAGGGCCAGGAGAAGACCGACATCACGCCGATGAGCAGGGCGACCCGGTTGACGTCCCGGGCGACCGAGAGCAGCGCGATCATGAAGATCAGGCTGGGGAAGGACATCATGACGTCCATGAAGCGGCTGATCACGGCGTCGACGCGGCCGCCGAAGTAGCCGGCGGTGATGCCGAGGACGGTGCCGATCAGGGTGATCAGCAGGGCGGCGCTGAAGGCCACGAACAGGCTGATCTGGGCGCCGTAGAGCAGGCGGGCGAAGATGTCGCGGCCGAGCAGGGGTTCGACGCCGAGCCAGTGCTTGGGGCCGATGCCGCCGAAGTCGCCGCGGGGCAGGCCGCCGAGGTAGGGGTCGATGGACTTCTTGTCGAGGGTGTCCGGTTCGGTACCGCTGATCGCGGTGAGCACGGGGGCGAGGACGGCGGCCAGGACGAAGAAGACGATGATGCCGAGGCCGAGCTGCGCGGTGCGCCGGCGTCGGACGGTGCGGAGGGCGAGGGCCCAGGGGGAGGCGGGGGCGGCGGGGGCCTTCTCGGGGGCCTCCGGGGCCCCCGCTCCCCCGGCCGGGGCCGGGGCGAGCGGGGTGGTCATGGTGAACTACCGCCTCACTTCACGGACTTGAGGCCGATGACCGCGTAGTCGATCTGGCCAGCCCAGACCGGGTGGGCGAAGGCGCCGGCCACGTTGGAGCCGACCAGCAGCGGCTTCTTGGCCCACACCAGCGGGACGGCGGGCGACTTCTCCATGATCTTCGCGTCGAGCTCCAGCCAGGCGGTGTTGGCCTTCTGCAGGTCGGACAGGCCGGCGATCCGGTCGAGTTCGGCGTTGGTCTCCGCGTCGTTGAAGCGGGTCATGTTGCCGTTGTTGCCCTTGTCGCGGATCAGGCGGCCGTCGTAGATCATCGGCAGGAAGGTGGCGGCCGACGGGTAGTCGGGACACCAGCCGAGCTGGGCGAGGCCGGGCTGCTTGTCCTTGTCGCCGACGATGGAGTTGACGGCGGTCGGGTCGACGGTGGTGATGGTGACGTTGATGTTGACCCGCTTAAGGGCGGCCTGGAGCGCCTCGGCCTGCTGCTTGCCGCCGGTGGAGGTGACCATCTCGGTGTCGAAGCCGTTCGGGAAGCCCGCCTCGGTGAGCAGCTGCTTCGCCTTCTCCGGGTCGCCGGCCGGCTTGATCATGTAGTGGTCGACGGGGGCGCCGGAGGTGAGCACCGGCGGCAGGTAGGTGGTGGCGACGTCGTTGAACGCGGGGCCGCCCATCGAGGCGGCGAAGGACTCCTTGTCGACCGCGAACTGCAGTGCCCGGCGGACCTTCGGGTTGTCGAAGGGCGCCTTGGTGTTGTTCATGTCGAGCATGGTGGTGCAGCCGGCGTTCTCGCTGATCAGGCGGGCCTTGACGTCCGGGTTGGTGAGCACCTCGGAGATCTTCGCGGGCAGCAGGTCGACGTAGGAGATCGCGTTCTTGTCCTCGCCCTGGTCGGCGATCAGGCGGTCGCCGATGCCGCCGCTCTTCAGGGTCTGGTCGACGACGATCTTGTCCGGGTAGGCCTTGCGGACGGTGTCGGAGGCCGGGTCCCAGTTGGTGTTGCGGACCAGCACCATGCGCTTGCCCCGGTCGTAGCTCTCGATCTTGTACGGGCCGGAGGAGACCGGGTGGTTGGAGTAGTTGGCGCCGGTCTCCTTGGCCTTCGGCACGGGGGCGAAGGTGGGGAGGGTGACGGTGTAGCCGAACTCGGCGACCGGGCGCTTGAGGTGGAAGACGATGGTCTTGGCGTCGGGGACCTCGATGGAGTCCTTGCCGAGGCGCTCGCCGCCCAGCGGGCCCTTGTAGGTGTCGGCGCCGGCCAGGTAGCGCACCGCGTAGTCGGGGCCGCCGGCCAGTTCGGCGGAGAACGAGCGCTCGACGTTGTACTTGATGTCGTCGGCGACGATCGGGGTGCCGTCCTCGTACTTGAGGCCGTCCTTCAGGTGGAAGGTCCAGGTCTTGGCGCCGTCGCTCGGGGTGCCGAGGTCGGTGGCCAGGTCGGGCTCGATCTTCAGGCCCTCGGCGCCCGGGGCGGCCTTGAAGGTGGTGAGCGTGCGGTAGAGCATCCGGACGCCGACGTCCATCACCGGCATGGTCCAGTTGCGGGCCGGGTCGAGCTGGTCGAAGTCCTGGTTGGACAGGATGGTGAGGGTGCCGCCCTTGACCGGCGTGCCGCCGATGATGCCGTTGCCCTGGGTGGTCACACCCTTCTCGCCGCCGGTGTCGCCGCTGTTGTCGCTGGTGCTGCTGCAGGCCCCGAGACCGAGGGAGAGGGAAGTCGCGATGGCCGCCGCGAGGGCGGCGTGGGTACGCCTGTTCATGTGCAACTCCGGAAGTGGGGGCCGCTCAACGGGGAATCCGTTCCGCCGGGGTCTGGCCCGCTCTGAGGTGTGACCCGTAACATAGTAATGTGAAATTGCACTGCGCAACGAGGCGGCCGGACTGTTACCGAGCCGTGTCATTGCCGCTCTCCGGCAGCCAAGTGCCTTTCCCGTCAACCGAGTTGCCCGCGCAGCCCTCCTGAGGTGCCCGCGCAGCCACCCCGGGACGGACCGCCCGTCCGCCCGGCGCCAGCGGCCCGGCCGCCCGCCGGACCACCGAACAGACCACCGAACAGACCACCGAACAGACCAGGTCAGAGGAGCCCCCGACGATGGCCGACCAGCCCACGCTGAACACCGGAAGCCACGACCTCCCCGTCACCCCCGCCCTGGAGGCCTTCATGGCCGGGCAGTGGGCCGCCACCCCGCTGCCCGCCGACGAACGCGTCCCTGGCTACGCCTTCTTCCCGGCCCGCCGGGCCAGGCTCGCCGCCGCCTTCCCCGGCGAGCGGCTGCTGGTCCCCGCCGGGCAGTTGAAGGTCCGCAGCAACGACTGCGACTACCGCTTCCGCCCCTACAGCGGCTACGCCCACCTCACCGGCCTCACCGGCGAGGAGCAGGTCGGCCACGTCCTGGTGATCGAGCCCGACGGCGAGCCCGTCCTCTACCTGCGCCCCCGCTCCGACCGGTCCGGCGGCTCCGCCGAGTTCTACCGCGACCGCCGCTACGGCGAGTTCTGGGTCGGCCGGCGCGCCGACCTCGCCGAGGCCGCCCAGCTCACCGGTCTGCGCACGGCCCACCTCGACGACCTGCCGAAGCTGTTCACCGGCTCCGTCCCGACCCGGATCGTCTCCGGCGTCGACCCCGTCCTCGACGCACTGGCCGGCCGGCCCGCCGCCGCGTCCGCCGTCCTCGACGGGCAGTTCGCCGCCGCGCTCTCCGAACTGCGCCTGGTCAAGGACGCCTGGGAGATCGAACAGCTCCAGCTCTCCGTCGACCACACCACCCGCGGCTTCGAGGACGTCGTCCGCGCGCTGCCCGCCGCGCTGCGCCACCACCGCGGCGAACGCTGGCTGGAGGGCGCGTTCGACGCCCGGGCCCGCGCCGAGGGCAACGGCACCGGCTACGAGACCATCGTCGCCTCCGGCGCGCACGCCTGCGTCCTGCACTGGATCCGCAACGACGGCCCGCTGAACCCCTCCGAACTGCTGCTGCTCGACGCCGGCGTGGAGACCGACACCCTCTACACCGCCGACATCACCCGCACCCTCCCGCTCTCCGGCACCTTCACCCCCGCCCAGCGCGACGTCTACGAACTCGTCCTCGCCGCCCAGTCCGCGGGCATCGCCACCCTCCGCCCCGGCGCCTCCTTCCGCGACTTCCACCGGGCCGGCATGCGCGTCATCGCCGAGGGCCTGGCCGAATGGGGCCTGCTCCCGGTCTCCGCCGAGGAGGCCCTCCAGGACGACTCCGGCCTCTACCGCCGCTACACCCTCTGCGGCAGCGGCCACATGCTCGGCCTCGACGTGCACGACTGCGCGAAGGCGCGCGCCGAGACCTACCTGGACGGCGTCCTCGAGGAGGGCATGGTCCTCACCGTCGAACCCGGCCTCTACCTCCAGCCCGACGACCTCACCCTCCCCGCCGAACTCCGCGGCATCGGCATCCGGATCGAGGACGACCTCGTCATCACCTCCGACGGAGCCCGCCTCATGTCCAACGCCCTCCCCCGCGACCCCGCCGCCATCGAATCCTGGATGGCCACCCTCCTCCCCTGACCCCACCCCCCGGGGGGCGCCCCCCACGGACTCCCCTCCGCAGGGGCGCCCCTCCCCTCACCCCCCACGACGCTACGCGGCGAGCCCACGCGCAGCGCGTCCTCCCACCCCACCTGCCACGCCCGCCGCGTGACCCTCTCAGCCCGCGCGCAGCGCGTCCTCCCACAGCCCCCTTGTCACGTCCGCCGCCCCGCCCTCGCGGGCCGAGCGGTGCGCGGTGCCCGCCCACAGGTGCATCGCCGTCAGGTCCTCCCGGCGGGTCGCGGCTGCGCGGAGCGGCTGGGTGAGGTGGTGGATCTCGGGGTAGGCCGGTGGGGCCTGGTCGGCGTGGGCTTCGGTGAAGGCGTTGCGGAGGGCGCGGGCCGGGCGGCCGGTGAAGGCGCGGGTGACGGTGGTGGTGTCGAGTGCGGTGAGGGCCCGGCGGTAGGCGGCGGACGCCCCGGATTCCTCCGTCCGGAGGTACGCGGTGCCGAGTTGGACCCCCACCGCCCCGGCCCGCAGCGCGGCCGCGATCGACGCCCCGTCCCCGAGCCCGCCGGCGGCGATCACCGGCAGGTCCGTCACCTCCCGTACCGCCGTGAGGAGTTGGAGCAGCGGCCGGGTGTCGGGCCGGTCCTCGGCACGGTGGGTGGCCCGGTGCCCGCCGGCCTCGGGGCCCTGGACGGTGAGGGCGTCGAGGCCGAGCGCGCTCGCGGCCCGCGCCTCCTCGGGGCTGGTGACGGTGCCGAGTTGACGCATTCCGGCGGCGCGGACGGCCGCGACCTCCGCGGGCTCGGGCAGACCGAAGGTGTACGAGACCCACTCCACGGGGCGGCGCAGCAGCGCCTCCAGTTTGGCGTCCCAGTCGTCCCGGTCGGGCGGGATCACGGCGGGCAGTTCGACGCCCCACTTCCGGGCCTCGGGCAGCAGCAGTTCACGGTACGCGGCGACCGCCGCCGCCTCGGCGGGCGGCCCGGGCACGAACAGGTTCACGCCGACCGGACGGCCCGTCAACTCCCTTGCCCACTGGGCCTGTTGACTCATCTCCGCGGCACTGCGGTAACCGGCCGCCAGGAACCCGAGACCCCCTGCCCCGTTGACGGCGGCGACCAGTTCGGGAGTGCTCGCCCCACCGGCCATCGGCGCCGCGACCACCGGCACCGCCCAGTCGAAGTCGATGCCCATACCCGCTCCCTCTCCAGCCGGCGACCCCGCCCCCACCCTACGTCCGCCCACCGCCCCGCCCCGGGAACCCCCGGGGAACCCACTGCGACAATGGCCGCACCGAAGAGAGAGGGGACGAGGTTGCGGACCTATCCGTACGTGGGACCGCCGGACATCGCGGCGGCAGCCCGCCACGCACCGCCCGGCACCGGACTGCCGGACCCGGCCGCGCTCGCCGCCTGGCTGGCCGAACAGCCTTCCCCGGTAGGGCCGTTCACGTACACGGTGGGTGCGGACGAAACCTTGCGGCTGGCGGACCGGCGCAGCGAGCACGTCGCGTGCGCGGGCGGCGGGGCGGTGCTGGCGGCGGGCGAGGTGACGTTCGGCCCGGCGGGTGGCGGGCGGATGCGGGTGGTGGAGGTGTCGAACCTGTCGACGGGGTACTGCCCGGACACCGCGTGCTGGCCGGCCGTCGCCGGGGCGCTGGCGGCGGTGGGGGTCGAACATCCGGGCGGGTTCACGCAGGCGGTGGTGTTCCGGCGGTGTCGGGGGTGCGGAGCGGCGCAGGTGGTGCGGGAGGGGTTCTTCGTGTGCGTGTTCTGCGAGGCGGACCTCCCCGAGCGGTGGAACCTGGACGACCGGGCGACGTGACTGGCGTCACATCAGCGAGCTGTCACACTCGGGCGGGCGGCGGGGTCACTCCTGGTGGAAGCACTCACCGCGCTGCGGCGCAGACATCGGGAGAACCACCGTGGACGCTCGTCTCGACTACTTCGCCAACCCGCTCGGTGCGAAGTTCCTGAAGTACATCAACTCGGCCGGCCACGCGCTGGGCCTGTCGGCGCTGCCCGCCGCCACCCAGGAGCTGGTGAAGATCCGGGCCAGCCAGATCAACGGGTGCGGGTTCTGCACCGACATGCACACCAAGGACGCGGCGCACGCGGGCGAGACCCAGGTCCGGCTGAACCTGGTCGCGGCCTGGCGGGAGGCCAAGGTCTTCACCCCGGCGGAGCGCGCCGCGCTGGAGGTGACCGAGCAGGGCACCCGGATCGCGGACGCCGCGGGCGGCGTGGACGACGCGGCGTGGGCGGAGGCCGCCCGGCACTACGACACGGAGCAGCTGGCCGCGCTGGTCAGCCTGATCGCCCTGATCAACGCCTACAACCGGATCAACGTGATCGTCCAGCAGCCCGCGGGCGACTACGTCCCGGGGCAGTTCGCCTGATCCCCACCCGCCCGGCCCCGCTCCGGGGCCTGTCGGGGCAGCAGGTCGCGGGCGGCGGCAGCGGCCGCCGCCCGGGCCGCCCGGTCGCAGCCGGCCAGGCGCAGCGCCGCGTCGGCGACGGCCGGTCCGACCTCGGCGGCGGGGTGGGCGTCCTGGTCGCGGACCACGGCGACGCCGCCCTCGACCAGGCCGAGCAGCAGGTCGCAGCGCAGTTCCCGGCCGGGGTCGGCGGGGTCGATCAGGTGCAGCAACTCGCCGTAGGCGGACTTGAGTTCGGCCCGCGAGCGGCGGAAGTCGGCGAAGCGTTCGCCGCGCACCTCGGGGAGCTGGTAGAGCGCGCCGAGGTTGTACAGGCCGCTGTGCAGCAGGGCGGCGTCGGCGGCGGCCAGCGCCCACAGGCGGGCGGCGGGGTCGAGCGCGGGGCGGGCCAGCAGCGAGGTGGCGAGCCGCAGCGAGGGCTCGACGGTGGACTCCAGCAGGGTGGCGAGGATGTCCTCCTTGCGCGCGAAGTAGTGGTACATCGACGCCTGCCGCAGCCCGGCCTTCTCGGCCACCGCCCGGGTGGTGGTGGCGGCGTACCCGTTCTCGGTGAACAGCTCCGCCGCCGCGGCCAGCACCTGTTCCCGGGGCGTCAGCGAACTGGCGGACCGACCCTGCGCGCGGGGGCGTCCGACCCGTGCACGGGACTGGGGTTGCGGGGCGGCCATGCGCGGCATCCTGCCACACCCGCGGGGGCCGGCGGACGGCCTTCCGCCCGTCGGGGGCCTGCCACGAACCCGTCGGCAGCCCTACCGGGGAGCGGCCCCGCGACGCGGCCAGTCGGGTACGTTCCGCACGTGTACCCGGTCGTCGCACCAGGCGCACTCCCACTCCCCCAGGTCGAGGTCGTAGGCAAGGCGCCCGCAGTGCACGGGAATCGGCTGGCTCCCCAACCTGGTCGTACCCCAGTCCGCCCGCAGCGTGATCACGTTCTCGTCGCTCATGGACCGCAGAGTGGCACGGTCAACTGACAGCCCCTCAGCCGAACCCGCCCCCGCGCCTCCCCTCATCCCGTCAACTCCACTGCCGCGGCGTACAGTTCGTCCTCCCAGGCCCGCCGCTCCGCCGGGGCGAGCCCGGCCCGGCAGTCGGCACAGCAGGCCGCCCGGGCCGCCCGCCGGAACCGCGCCTCGGCGGCATCGGCGCTCTCCGCCGCCATCCCGCCCCAGACCTCCGCCTCCACCTCCCCCGGAGTGACCAGCCCGGCCCGCAACCGGGCGGCCAGATCCCCCAACAGCCACCGCTCGGCCCGTTCCGCCCCGGGAAGCTCCGTCCCCGCTTCGACGAACACCTCCCGCAGCAACTCCTCCAACTCCGCCGCCGACTCCCCCCGCCCCCGCCCGGCCAAGTCCCGCAGCGCCGGCGAATCATGCCCGAACACCAGCAACTCGGCTGCCACCATCGGCAGTTCCGCCACCGGTATCTGCTCCGCGACATACCGCAGAGCCACCCTCGTCATCTCGTCCACACCCACCATCCTCCCGCCCCACCCCCGAGCACCACGACACCGATCGGCCTCCGACACGCCGAAGCCCCTACCACCGAGAGGCGGCAGGGGCTTCGAACTCAGGCTTGGATGGAGGTAGTTCAGACCTGACCGAACTCACCGGCCGCGGTGGCAGTCGCGAACGCCGCCCACGCCTCGGCGGAAAATCGCAGCTGCGGGCCGTGCGGGTCCTTCGAGTCCCGGACCGCGATCACGGCGGTGCTCGGCACAGCGATTTCGACGCACGCGCCGGAGCCACCGCTGTAGCTGCTCTTGCGCCAGGTCAGCTCGTCCGTGGTCTTGCTCATGGTGTTAGCTCCTCCAACTTGGCCTTCAACATGGCGATCGACTGATCTGGCGAGACCGCCGTCGACCTGAGGAGATCATAGGCACGTGAACATGCCGCAACCGCTCTCGCCGGAAGGATCAGTCGCCCGGAAGCGTGACCGTCGCAATAAACAATGTCCGGACCTTCGGCGAAGGATAGGATGGTGAGAGGTCCGTCCAAGCCCGCGTGAGCCCCAACTGTTTTGGGGATGAACTGTATGACGACCCGTGGGTTCTCTGCCTCTTCCAGCAGCCGCTCGATCTGAGCACGCATCACTTCGCGGCCGCCGACCAGCTTGTCGAGGATGTGCTCCTCCATGATGACCCAGAGGTACGGCGGGTCGTCTCCTCGCAAGATCTCCTGCCGATTCATTCGATTCGCCAGTGCCTGTTGAAGGTTGTCCAACCTCGCCGCACGGAGCACCGCCTCGGCGTACGCCTCGGTCTGGAACAGCCCGGACACCACCTGTGGTTCGAACGCAAGGATCTGAGTCGCCCGGCGCTCGTGCCTCACGTAGTCCTTGAACTCCGGTGGCAGATCGACTGACAGGACGTACGGGAGGAGGCCCGCCAACTGGCCACCCGTCTTCAGGAGGTCGTCACAGGCCCGTGCCGTCTCCATCGGCATGATCCGGTGGGCGTTCTCGAAGTGGCTCATCGCGGCCGGGCTGTAGTTGATCAATCGACCGAGTTCGGCCGCCGACAAGTCCGCCTGCTCGCGGAACTGCTTGAGCAACCGACCCCAGTAGAGCGCGAGCGATTCAGCACTCGACCCGCCGTCGACTTCGCCCGACACACCGACCTTTACCGCTCCGTTGTGAACACCCACGTGGGGGATCGTAGCGGCAAGTGAGCAGTCGACTACGTCGAAGTGCCAGAAGTCGAAGCACTCACCGCCGCAAGCCACCGGGCGATACAGTAACCGAGGACCCCGCCAGGGCCCGGTGAGCTTGAACTCCTCTGCGAGCCCTGGCGGGGTCCTCTGCTTTACAGGTGCGGTGTAAAGACCGACCCCCTGGAGCCCACTGCCGACCACGTCGATGCTGATGTCCACACCCCAGCGCTCGTCACCACATCAGCGAGGTTCCCATGCCAGACGCCGGCCGCAGCAACCCGAAGCTCGTGATCAGGACGTACCGGGTCGACCCGGCGGATGGCAGCCGGGTCTTCCGGTCGATCGCAACGTCCGACGATCCGATCGACGACGCCTACCACAACCTGTCCACCTTGACGTGGCCCGCGTGCCGGTGCCCCGTCCACGGCGGCCGCGCGGCCGAAGCCGGAGTTTCCCACCCGAACAAGGGAGGTGGCGCAGAATGACCACGGCGCTGCGCCCGGACGTCGAGAAGCCCGGCCCGGCGATTCGTGGACTGCACGACCGCCCAGGCCCGGGACGCTTGCGAGGCGCTGCCGCCGGACCGGCCCCGCCGACTGGCGCGCCGGTGCGTGACGGTCGACCTCCGGAGGCCCCCGCTGCGGCACCATCGACTCCGGGGCATGCCTCGCCCGAGGCACCGGTTGCGGGCCCCTTCCCGAGGGAGCATCACATGCGACAGCACGAGCGCACGTTCACCGTCGACGGCGAGGTCCTGCAAGCCACCGAGGCCGGGCCCGACGCGCCCGGGCGGCCCGAGGCGGTGGTCGTCCTGCACGGCGCCGGCAGCAGCGGTCGGGCCCGGAACCTGCCGCTGGTCGGGGACTTCGCCCGGGCCGGACACCGCGCTCTGGCCTTCGACTTCTCCGGCCACGGCGACAGCACCGGCACCCTCGGGGCGCTCAGCCTGGAGCGCCGGTTCGTCCAGGCCCGCCACGTCGTCCGGGAGTTCGCGGGCACCGGGCCGGTCGTCCTGGTCGGGTTCTCGATGAGCGGCCAGACCGTCGCCGACCTGGTCGGCGCCCTCGGCGGGCAGGTCTCGGCGGTCGTGCTCGCCGCGCCCGCCGCGTACGCGCCCGAGGCGTGGAAGCTGCCCTTCGACCACGGGTTCACCGAGGTCCTGCGCCGCCCGGACAGCTGGCAGCACAGCAACGCCTACGGCCTGCTCGCCGGTTTCCCCGGGCGCGCCGTACTGGTCGTGCCGGAGCGGGACGAGGTGATCCCGCCCGGCGTCACTTCCCGGATCGAGGACGCCCTGCGGCAGCGCGCCGACTTCGCCCGCCTCACCTTCCCCGGCTCCACCCACCGGCTCGGCTCCTGGCTGGCCGAGCACCCCGAGGACCGGGCCCGCCTCGTCCGCACCGTCCACACCGTCCGCGCCGCCCCCGCAGGCCGCTGACCAGCACGCACCTCGCCCCGACACCCCGTCAGGGCAGCCGGGGTGCCTCGCAGCCGTGGCGCTCGGCGGAGCGGCGGGCGAACCCGGCGAGGGCGTCCGCAGCCGGGGTGTCCATCCGTTCCAGCCGAACCGCGAGGAAGAACGCCTGGCCGGTGGGGCACTTCGCCGTCGCCCACGCCGCGTCGCCCCGGACTCCCGGTTCGGTCTTCGTCGGGGCCAGACCCTCCCGGTAGCGGGCCTCGGCCGCGAACGGCGGGTAGTAGGCGGACAGTCGGAGGACTTCGGTGTCGGGCCGACCGGGCCGCAGGACGGCACAGTCCTCGATCGGCACGGTCGGGTCGGCGGGCCCCTCACGGACCGGGCCGTCGACCCCGGCGCAGGTCCCGTCCGCCCGGCCCCGGTCGGCGGTGGCCACGGCCGTGCGGCCCGGGACCTCCGTGACCGCGCCCCCGAGCGGAGCGGCGCAGCCCCAGAGCGTGTCGGCGCGCCGCGCGATCCGGGTGGCGATCCGTCCGAGCCTGGCCCGCTGGTCGGCGGAGGCGAAATCGTCCGCGGGGCCGGTGCGCGACCTGGTGGGGTCGGCGTTCAGTTCGACGACCAGCTGCCGTGCGGACTCCTTGCCCGTGCAGGGCAGGGACAGCGCGAGCCGCGCCGTCCCGTCGTCCAGCGCGGACACCACCCCGGCCCAGCCCGCCCCGAGCGGCACCAGCGGGGTGCCCGCAGCCCTGGACGGCCGGCTGCGCCGGTACCCGTCGAGCACGTCCCGCGTCATCGGCACCTCCCAGCCGATCCGGACCGACAGGATCCCGAACCGGTCGGGCGCCGACACCCAGCAGTCGACGAGTGCCCCGTTCGGCGCTTCCTCGTGCCCCCGCAACCGGCCTGCCCCGTCGAGCAGTTCCCGCACCTCCCCGGTGTCGAGGGCCCCGCCGCACAACCCGCGCAGCGACCGCCCGTCCTGCCACCGCTCGTACCCGCCCCCGAACCACCACCCCGCCGACGCCCCGACCACCACCAGCAGCAGCACGCCGCACCACACCCACCACCGCCGGGCCCCTCCGGAAGCCCTCGGCGGCGGCGGGGTCACGACCGGCTCCCGGCAGCAGCCGTACCACCGGGCCGCGTCATGCCCGGCACAACTTCGTCCATGGATCCCCCAGGTGTTCGACACCGGGTCGCCGCACGCGCTTCTCCCGCGCGGCGGCCCGGTGCACGGCATGCCGGAACACATCCGCCCCGGCCCCTCGCACCGACGCCCCGTCAGGGCAGCCGGGGTGCCTCGCAGCCGTGGCGCTCGGCGGAGCGGCGGGCGAACCCGGCGAGGGCGTCCGCGGCCGGGGTCCGGTCCTGGGCGCGGGTTCTGAGCAGGTAGAGGGCTTCGCCCGTCGGGCAGGAGGCGGTCGCCCAGCGGAGCTCACCGGAGGTTCCCGGGCCGGGGCGGGCGGCCGCGGGGCCGAGGAAGGTCCGCATTCCCTGGGCGAACGGCGGTTGGAAGGCGGTCAGTTCGAAGCTCACCTGCCTGGTGTCGTCCGCCCGCAGGGCCGTGCAGTTCTCGATCGGCGCTTTCGCGTCCGCCGGTCCCTCGCCGACCGGGCCGGGCACTCCGGCACAGCTGCCGCCCTCCGTGCCCGCGTCCGCGCGGGTCCGGCTCTCCGCGCCCGGGACGCGTTCGATCCGGGCGCCGAACACGGCCCCGCAGTTCCAGCGGGCCGAGGCCCGCTCCGCCGTCCGCACCGTGATCCGGCCCAGCCCGGCCCGGGTCTCCGGCGACTCCTGCGGGTCGGCGGCGTCCTTCTCCGGAACGTCGAGCAGGACCCGGGTGGAGACGACCAGGTGCTTTCCGGCGCTGGGACCGGTGCACGGCAGCGCCAGGACGACCGCCGGGGGTGTGCGGCCGGTCGTGACCACTCCCGTCCAGCCCGCTCCCAGCGGGGCCACCCACTGGCCCCTCGTCCGGGCCGGCTCGGTCCAGGAGAGGCCGCTCAGCGATTCGCCCGCCGCGGACTCGCCCCAGCCGATGTCGACCGACAGCAGACCGGAGCGGTCCGACGTCCCCACCGTGCAGCGGGCCAGCCAGTTCTCCGAGCCGCCCCGGTCAGTGCCCTTCAGCCGGCCGGAACCGCCGAGGACGTCCGGCACCTCCCCGGTGTCGACGGCCCCGCCGCACAACCCGCGCAGCGACCGCCCGTCCTGCCACCGCTCGTACCCGCCCCCGAACCACCACCCCGCCGACGCCCCGACCACCACCAGCAGCAGCACGCCGCACCACACCCACCACCGCCGCACCCTCCGCACCCTCCCCGCCGGAGGTCCGGGCGGGAACGACGGCACCGGCGGCACGGGCCCGCCCGGCGTTCCGAACCGGTCCCCCGTCATGGCCGGCCCCTGAGCGCGTCGCCGACCACGACCTGGGAGGAGTTCTGGGTGTTGGCCGCATGACGCTGCATCACGTCGACGGACGAGTCGTCCGGGTCGCCGGTGGCGGCCGCCTCGAGGGCGGGGCCGAGCGGTCCGGCGCCGAGGTCGACACCCCCGGGGAAGGCGTGGCCGTTGTCGGCGGGCCACTTCCGGTCCTTGAGCAGGTACTCCAGGTGGCCGTTGGTGCCGTCGGGGCCCGAGTCGAGGAAGGCCGTCACCGCCTTCGGGTTGTTGCCGAGGGCCGCCCCGAAGGCCGCCATCCGGTCCGCCACCTGCTGGGTCAACTGGTCGTGCAGCCCGAGGTAGCGGTTGCGCAGCGCGCTCCAGGCGTCGGCGGCGGCGGTCACCCGTTCCAGCCGGGCCTCGGCGACGGCTTCGAAGGCGGGCACGCGTCACCACCCGCCGTTCGGGGTGGCGAAGCCCCGCCGGGCGGTGGCGTCGGCGGCGGTGTAGCTGTCGGCAGTGCGGCGCAGCCGTTCGGCGACGTCGACGAGCAGGTTGCCGAGCGTGCTCTCCTGGTCGTCCCAGCGGATCGAGCGCTCCCGCAGCGCCGGGCCGGTGAGCCAGTCCGCGAGTGCCACGTACGCGTCGGTGGTCTCGTCCTCGACGCCGGCGCCGACCGCCTGGAAGGAGCGGGCGATGTCGAGCACGGACGCGGACCAGGCGCGCAGGTCGTCCGGTGCGACGCGGAGCGTGCCCGGCGGCAGGTCGGGTGCGGTGGTGGCCATGGATTCCCCCCCATGTGTGTTCACGGTGAGTCGCCGCATGCTTCTCCCCCGTGGCGACTCGGCAAGCACCGTACCAAAACCAGGTCAAGGAATTGGCTGTCTGTCAGCAGACGAACGCTCAGCGCTCGGGCGGCCGGATCAAACCGGCGGTGAGGCCGGCGGCGATGGCGGCGGTGCGGGAGTCGACGCCGAGCTTGTCGTAGACGTGGACGAGGTGGGTCTTGACGGTGGCTTCGCTGATGAACAGGCGCTTGGAGATCCGGCGGTTCGGCAGTCCCTCGGCGAGGAGTTGGAGGATCTCCGTCTCGCGCGGGGAGAGCGAGGGCCGGCCGGCCCGGACCCGGCCGAGCAGGCGGGCGGCGACGGGCGGGGCGAGGACGGTCTCGCCGCGCGCGGTGGCGTGGATGGCGGCCGCCAGCTCCTCCGGCGGGGCGTCCTTGAGCAGGTAGCCGGTCGCGCCGGCCTCGACCGCGGCGAGGATGTCGGCGTCCGTGGAGTAGGTGGTGAGGATCAGCACGGCGGGCGGGTCGGGCAGCGCGGTGAGGCGGCGGGTGGCCTCCACGCCGTGCATGCCGGCGCCCATCTGGAGGTCCATCAGGACCACGTCCGGCCGCTGCCCGGCCGGGAGCCCGGCCAGCAGGTCGAGCGCGGCGGCGCCGTCTGCGGCCTCGCCGACGGACGTCACCCCGGGCAGGTCCTCGACCATCGCGCGCAGGCCGCGCCGCACCACCGGGTGGTCGTCCACCACCAGCACCCGGATCACCGGCGCACCCCCGCGAGGGCGGGCCGGAGCCCGAACCGCCGTGCGCCGCCCGGACGTTCGGGCTCCGGAGGCACCTCCGTAGGAAGAACGGGCGGGACGGCCGGGGCGTCGATCGCCCGCACCGGCAGGGTCGCGGCGACGGCGGTGCCCTCGCCCGGGGCGGACTCCACGGTGAGGGTGCCGCCGAGCGCGGCGATCCGCTCGTGCATGCCGTGCAGGCCGAACGAGCCGGGCGCGGGCGCGGCGGCGGGGTCGAAGCCGACGCCGTCGTCGTAGACGTCGAGGGTCACGGTGTCGTCCAGGTATCCGAGGGTGACGGCGACGTGCGGGGCGGCGGCGTGCCGGACGGCGTTGGCCAGCGCCTCCTGGGTCAGGCGCAGCAGCGCGACCTCGGCCTCGACGGGCAGCGGGTAGGGCTCGCCGTCGAGGTGGAAGGCGGCGTCCGCGCCGGTGGCGAGGCGGCGCAGCGCGTCGGCGAGGGTGGCGTCGTCCAGCGCGGGCGGGGTGAGCGCGTGGACGAACCGCCGGGCCTCGGCGAGGTTCGCGGAGGCGGTCCGCTCGATCTCCCCGAGCAGCGCCCGGACGGCCGACGCCCCGTCGCCCCCGGGTACCGCACCGCCCTCCGACGCTCCGTCAGCGCCCACCGCGCCCACGGCTCCCACAGCACCCGCACCCGCACCCGCACCCGCACCCGCACCCGCACCCGCCGAGCCCACAGCACCCACAGCATCGGCACCCACCGGGCCCGCCGCGGCAGCGGCCTCGCGCGCGAGCAGCACGATCCCCGCCAGCCCCTGCGCCAGGGTGTCGTGGATCTCCCGGGCGAGGCGCTGGCGTTCGGCGAGGCGGCCGGCCTCGCGCTGGCTGGCGGCGAGTTCGTCGCGGGTGCGGACCAGGTCGTCGATGAGCTGCTGGCGGGCCCGGCTCTCCCGGTAGAGGGCGGCGTAGCCGTACGCGGTGAGCAGGGCGACGGCGGCGCCGGCCAGCGGGCCGAGGACCTTGGCGGTGGTGAGGCCGCCGGGGGTGGTGGTCTGGGCGGCGATCACGGCGGCGGTGAGGGCGGCGACGGCGGGCAGGCCGAGGCGCGGCGGCAGGGCGTGCAGGCAGACGAAGTACAGCGGGAAGGCGAGGTAGCTGAACTCGGGGTGCTGGAGCGTCAGTCCGATCCACAGCACGGCGACCACCAGCAGCCAGAGCGCGCCGAGCGCCCGGGACTCGCGGACCGGCCGCAGTATCCCGCCGGCGGCGTACCCGGCGGCGAGTGCGGCGGCGGTGGCCCAGCCGCCGGGGCCGAGCCCGCCGTCGGCGGCGGCGCGGACCAGCAGCACGGCGAGCAGCGTGAAGAACAGGCCGTGCACGGCGAGGTTGGCCAGCCGCAGCGCCGGCGTGGGGCCGGCCGGGGAGGCGTGCGGCTCACCAGGGGGAACGGGCACGGGGGCGGGAACAGGAGGTTCGGTACGGGGCACGCCTTCCGAGGGTACGGGGCGCCGGGGGCCGCCCGGCGCGGCGCGGCATCAACCGTTCGATGGATTTTCGGCTGCACCCCTCGGACGGTGCGCACTCCGTTCCTCTCCCCGATGGCAGCGGGGGCCGCGCCGAGCAGGCTGGTCCCGTCCATCGTTTTCCGCTCGGAAGGTTTCCCGTGTTCGTCGCACTCCGTGACATCCGTTTCGCCCGGGGGAGGTTCGCCCTGATGGGTGCGGTGGTCACCCTGATCACGACCCTGGTGGTGTTCCTGTACGGCCTGACCGGCGGCCTGGCCTCGGCGGCGTCCTCGACGGTGGCCGAACTGCCGGTGGACGACGTGGTGTTCGGCGCCCCGGCGGGCGCCGACCCGGAGGTGTCGTTCGCGTCGAGCACGGTGTCGGCGGCGCAGCGGCAGGCGGTGGCGGCGTCCGGTCCGGACGCGGTGCACCCGCTGGGCGTGGCGATGAGCCGGCTGACGGCGGACGGCGGCGCGGCCTCGGTGAGCGTGCTGGGCACCGACCCGGCGCTGCTGCCGCCGCTGTCGGCGGGGCGGGCCCCGCAGGACGGCGAACTGGCCGTCGGCAAGGACACCGCGGACACCTACCACCTCGCCCCCGGCACGCAACTGACGCTCGGCGCACAGAAGTTGACGGTCAGTGGGGTGGTCGCGGCGCGCTCGTTCTCGCACGCCCCGACGGTGTGGACCACCCCGGCGACCTGGCAGCAGGTCTCCGGCCAGCCGCAGCCCACCGCGCTCGCGGTGCGCGGCACCCCGCACGGCCTGCCGGCCGGCCTGAAGGCGGTGTCCCGGGCGGACGCGCTGGCGGGCATCAACGGGTACGCGGCCGAGCAGGGCAGCCTGCAGCTGATCCAGGGCTTCCTGTTCGCGGTCAGCGCGCTGGTGGTCGGCGCGTTCTTCACGGTCTGGACGGTGCAGCGCCGCCCGGACATCGCGGTGCTGAAGGCGGTGGGCGCGTCCAGCGGCTACCTGGTGCGCGACGCGCTCGCCCAGGCCGCGGCCGTGCTGCTGGCGGGCGCGCTGCTGGGCGGGGCACTGGGCGCGACCGGCGGGGCGTTCGCCTCGGCGGCGGTGCCGTTCGACGTGGGGGTGGGGACGGTGGCGGTGCCGGTCGGCGCGATGGTGCTGCTCGGCCTGCTCGGCGCGGCCCTCGCGGTGCGCCGGATCACCGCCGTCGACCCGCTGGCCGCGCTCGGCGCCAACCGATGACCGCCCACCCCTCTCCCGGGAGCTCCCCCATGAACACCGAGACCGCCACCACCCCCGACCCCGCCACCACCGCCGTCCGCACCGGCCTCGCGCTGCGCGGCGTCACCCTGACCTACCGGGACGGCGAGAGCCGGCTGACCGCCCTGGACGAGGTCGAACTCACGGTCGCACCGGGCGAGTTCGCCGCGATCGCGGGGCCGTCCGGGTCCGGCAAGTCGAGCCTGCTGGCGGTCGCGGCGACGCTCCAGCGCCCGGACCGCGGCGAGGTGCTGATCGACGGCGCCGACGCGGGCGCGCTGGGCGAGCGGGAGCGCACCGCGCTGCGCCGCGACCGCCTGGGCATCGTGTTCCAGCAGTCGAACCTGCTGGCCTCGCTGACGGCGGTGGAGCAACTGCTGGTGCTGGAGTCGGTGCGCGGGCGCCGCCCGGCGGCGGCCCGGGCCCGGGCCGAGGAGCTGCTGGCCTCGGTGGGCCTGGCGGGGGCCAAGCAGCACCGCCGCCCGCACCAGCTCTCGGGCGGCGAGCGGCAGCGGGTGAACATCGCCCGGGCGCTGTTCGGCAGCCCCTCGGTGCTGCTGGTGGACGAGCCGACCTCGGCCCTCGACCACGAGCGCGGCGCGCAGATCGTCGACCTGCTGGCGGCCGTCACCCGCACCCACGGCACGGCGACGGTGATGGTCACCCACGACCGCGACCTGCTCGGCCGGGTCGACCGCGTCCTGGAGATGCACGACGGCCGCCTGCGCCCGGCCTGAGCCCGTTCGGGGACGTCACCGGGCCGGGCCGCCGGGCCGCCGGGAGCGCACTGGGCGGCCCGGGCCGTTCAGCGGGCCGGGCCGCCCGGGTCGGTGCGCAGGACGAGCAGGGCGGTGTCGTCGCTGGACCAGCCGCCGTGCCAGGCGTCCAGGACGGCGGCCAACTGCTTGACGGTGGCGGCGGCACCGAGGCCGTGGGTGTCGACCAGGGCCCGGACGAGGTCGGCCGCGCCGAAGACCGCCCCGGCCTGCTGCGGGTCGGTGCCGGGCCGGGGGCGGGCCTCGATCGCGCCGTCGGTGTAGAGGAGCAGGAGGTCGCCGGGTGCGAGGGCGAAGGGGACGTCGGTGAGCCGGACGTCGGGCTCGGGCAGGACGCCCAGCACGGTGCCCGGCTCACCGAGCTGCTCGACGCTGCCGTCGGCGCGGCGGATCAGGGCGGGCGGGTGGCCGCCCAGCGCGAGGGTGCCGGCGGCGCCGTGGGGGGTGAGGTGGAAGGCGGCGTAGACGCAGGTGAGGTAGCGGTCGGCGTGCTGGGCGGTCATGGCGTCGTGCAGGCGCTTGAGCAGGCCGCCGGGGCTGCGGGGGTCGGTGGCGTCGGCGCGGATGGTGTAGCGGGCCATCGCGCTGAGCTGGGCGGCCCGCACGCCCTTGCCGCACACGTCGCCCATCACCGCGGCCCAGTTGTCCCCGTGGGTGCGGAACAGGTCGTAGAAGTCGCCGCCGACCTCGATGTCGGCGCGGTCCGGGCGGGAGGCGGGCAGGTAGGAGGCGGCGGCCTCCAGCCCGGGGACGGTACGCAGCTCGTTCGGCAGCAGCCCGGCCTGGAGGGCGTGGGCGAGGTCGGCCGAGCGGCGGTGCGCGGCCCTGGCCGTGCTGAGGGCCTGGCGGAGGTGGATCTCGGCGGACACCGAGCGGGCCAGGGTCGCCAGGGTGGCGATGTCCGCGTCCGACTAGGCGCGCGGGGCGGTGTCGATCACGCACAGCGTGCCCAGCACCCGCCCGTCCGGGTCGAGGAGCGGCTGCCCGGCCCACGCGCCGATCGCCATCGGGGCGGTGGCGGGGTGGTGGGCGGTGCGCGGATCGGCGGCGGCGTCCGCCACGACGAAGGGCTCGCCGCCCGCGCCGACCACGAAGGGGCAGTAGCTGCCGTCCAACGGGCCCTGCCGGTCGGCGAGGTCGACCAGGTCCACGCCGACGCAGGACTTCCAGAACGAGCGCGCGTCGTCGACGAGGGTCACGAACGCCCGGTCCGCACCGGTGATCCGGGCCGCCAGCGCGGCGAGGTCGTCGAAGACCTGCTCGGGGCCGGTGTCCAACAGGCCCGTCGCCGCCACCGCCCGCAGCCGGTCCGGGTCGGACAGTGCCGCCGGCAGGCCGTCCGCCCTCAGCCCGTCCTGGTACTCCGCCACTGCCGGTCCTCGCATTCCCTGCTGCCTGTCGCCCGCCGAGCGGACCGCGCCTTCCCGTCCCCTCCAGTGTGCCCGCAACCGCGCACCGCACCGGGCGCGGAGTTCGCCGGGGCCGGGCCGGCCCGGGTCGGTGCCCCGGGGAAGCACGGGCGCAGCAGGAGGACCGGCGGGTGGTGGCCGGAAGGGAGCAGGGCCTCGACCGTCCTGACGGAGCGTCAGCGGCTGGGCAGCCGCAGCGCCGTGTCGGGCTCGGCGGCCTGCGCGTCGGCGGCCCACAGGTGGCGGACGTGGCCGAGGTGGCGGGTCATGCAGGCCATCGCGGCCGCGGCGTCGCCGGTGAGCAGGACGTCGAGCAGTTCCAGGTGCTCCTCGGCGGAGGTGACGAGTTCGCCGCGCTGGTCGAGCCGGTTGAGGCCGTACAGGCGGGAGCGCTTGCGCAGGTCGCCGACGGTCTCGACCAGGCGGGCGTTGCCGGCCAGCGCGAGCAGGTCGAGGTGGAACTGGCGGTCGGCCTCCAGGTAGCCGATCAGGTCGTGCTTGCGGGCGGCGGCGACGATCGCCTCGGCCTGCGGGCGCAGCGCCTCCAGCTGTTCGGCGGTGGCGGTGCGGGCGACCTGGCCGACGGTGGGGACCTCGATCAGGGCGCGGATCTCGGTGAACTCGTCGAGGTCGCGCTCGCTGAGTTCGGTGACCCGGAAGCCCTTGTTGCGGACGGCCTCGACCAGGCCCTCCCGGGCCAGGTCGAGCATCGCCTCGCGGACCGGGGTGGCGGAGACCCCGAAGTCGGCGGCCAGCGCCGGGGCGGAGTAGACCACGCCGGGGCGCAGTTCGCCGGAGATCAGGGCGGCGCGCAGGGCGTGGGCGACCTGGTCGCGCAGCCGCTCCTGGACGGAGATGAGGTTGCGGGGCTTCAGGTCGGCCATGGTGTTCCTCCGGGGGTTCGAGGACCCCGATTGTACAATGTCACGTTGCGGAGAGTGAATGCCCGGCGCACGGCGGTGGTTGTGGGTGCGCGGGGTCCCCGCGCCGCCCGTCAGTGCTGCCGCTCGTACTGGGCCGCCGCCACCGCCAGATCCTGCCAGGCCATGCCGACGCTCTTGAAGAACCTGGGTCGATCATGGCGGACCGCGGCCGCCCCGGTGACCAGTTCGGACAGATTAGCAAGCCGTTCGGCCGGGGCACCGGCCATCAGCAGGTCCCCGGCCTCGCGCAGCGCCACCGCCCGCGCCTCCACGAACAGGTCGGCGCGGCCCACCAGTTCGGCGTCCACCTCGCGGGCGTCCGGCTCGTGCGAACCGACCGCCGCGACCACCGCCCGGTCCGGCACCAGCCGGCCGTCGAACAGCGGGGTGCGGGCGGTGGTGCAGCACACCACCGCGTCCGCCCCGGCGACCGCCTCCGGGCCGCCGGCCTCGGCCGCCAGGCCCAGCGCGGCCGCGTACGCCACCGCCGCGGCGGCGGGGCCGGGGCGGCGGGACACCACGGTGGCCCGCTCCAGCGCGGGCAGCACCGCGCGCAGCGCCGCCAGGTGCCCGAGCGCCTGCGGCCCGGCGCCGAACACCACCAGGTGCCGGGCGTCGGGCGCGGCCAGCGCGCGCAGCGCCAGCGCCGTCACGGCGGGGGTGCGCAGCGCCGTCAGCGCCGCCCCGTCGAGCAGGGCCAGCGGCTGCAGCGTCGGGCCGTCCAGCAGCAGGTAGGAGCCGGTGATCCGGGGCAGTCCGACCGTCGGGTTGGCCGGGGCGACGCCGGCGATCTTCACGCCCGCGAACCCGCCGGCCGCGGCGGGCATCAGCAGCAGTTCCCCGGCCGGGACCGGCACCGCCGAGCGGGGCGGGCAGCTCTCCACGTCCAGCCCGCCGCGCAGCACCGCCTCCAGCGCGGCGACGGCCGCCGGGTGGTCGAGCGTCAGCTCCAGCGGGCCGATCACAGCAGGAACCCCGCTCCCAGGGTGTCCTCGGGGTCGAGGACGAAGCGGTGCTCGCCGGTGCGGTGGGCCGTGCCGGTGACCTCGGTGACCACGCCGTCGCCCTGCCGCTCGCGGACCCGGCCGGTGAAGACGGTGCCGATGACCGAGTCGTGGCGCAGCGTCCGCCCGGCGCCGAGGGCGCCCTCGTCGGCGAGCAGGGCGAGCCGGGCGGAGGTGCCGGAGCCGCACGGGGACCGGTCGATCTGGCCGTCGGCGAAGACGGTGACGTTGCGCTGGTGCGGGCCGGTCGGCGTGTCGGGCAGTTCGTCGTACAGGATGACGCCGTAGACGCCGTCGCGGTCGCCGGCCAGCGCCCGGTGGCCCTCCAGGGCGGCCCGGATCTCCCGTCCGGCGGCGGTCAGTTCGGGCAGCCGGTCGGGGACGACGGACAGGCCGAGGGCGGCGGCGGGCAGCGAGGCGTAGACCGCGCCGGAGTGCGCCAGGTCGACGGCGACGGTCCTCCCGGCGACGGTCAGCTCCACCTTGCGGGCGAGCACCCGGGTCGGCACGTTGCGGAAGGTCACGGCGGTGGTGCGGCCGCCGCTGCGGTGCACGGTGGCGCTCACCCGGCCGGAGGGGACGTCGATCCGCACCAGCGCGGTGCCGTCCTCGGGGGCGGCGACCAGGCCGGAGTCGACGGCCCAGGCGCCGAGCGCCATGGTGCCGTGGCCGCAGGCCGTCGAGTAGCCGTCCTTGTGCCAGAACAGCACCCCGAAGTGGGCTTCGCTGTCGTCGGCGGGGACGAGGAACCCGCCGTACATGCCGGCGTGCCCGCGCGGTTCGCGGGTCAGCAGCCGGCGCACGTCGTCGAGCGCGCTGCGGCGCGGCGCGGTGGCGCGGCCGCCCGCGCCGATCACGATCGAGCGGCGCTCGGCGACGCTGTCGCCGGGGACGGGCGGCAGGCCGCCCGTGACGATCCGGAACGGCTCGCCGGCGGTGTGGTAGTCGGTGGTGGTGACGTTCACTCAGTACTCCCCGGCGGGCAGCACGCTGACGGTGCGGGAGGCGGTGTAGAAGTCCAGCACGGCCCGGCCCTGCTCGCGCGCGCCGTACGAGGCGCCCTTGGCGCCGCCGAACGGCAGGTGGAAGTCGACGCCGCTGGAGGGGGCGTTGATCCGGATCATGCCCGCGTCGAGACGGTCCGCGGCGGCCAGCGCCACGTCCAGGCTGCGCGAGTGGACGGAGGTGGAGAGGCTGTGCCGGGTGTCGTTGGCGAGCGCGACCGCCTCGTCCAGGTCGGCGGCGCGCAGCAGCACGGCGACCGGGCCGAAGAACTCCTCGGTCAGCAGCGGGTGCCCGGCGGGCACGTCCTCGACCAGGGTCGGCTCCAGGAACCAGCCCGCCCGCTCGGCCCGGGCGCCGCCGGCCAGCACGGTGGCGCCGCCCGCCCGGGCGGTGTCGATCGCGTCGGTCAGCCGCTCCAGCGCCTGCCGGTTGATCACCGGGCCGCAGGCGGTGGCCGGGGCGGACGGGTCGGCGGCCGGGGTCTGCGCGAGTGCCTTCGCCAGGGCCTCGGCGAGCGGCTCGTAGGCGTCGCCGACCGCGATCACCCGGCTGGTGGCGGTGCACTTCTGGCCCGCGTACCCGGCGATGGCGTTGGCCAGGTGCGCGGCGGCCTGCGCGAGGTCGGCGTCGGGGAGCACCAGCGCGGCGTTCAGGCCGCCCATCTCGGACTGCACGGGGATGCCGCGTTCGGTCGCGCCGGCGATCACCGAGCGGCCCACCCAGGTCGAGCCGGTGAACGAGACCACGTCGACGCCCTCGATCAGCGCCGTCCCCTCGGCGGCGCCGCCCGGCACCACCGTCAGCACGCCCTCCGGCAGGCCCGCCAGCTCGGCCAGCCGCAGCGCGCACGCCACCGCCTCGGAGGACGGCTTGAGCACCACGGCGTTGCCGACGGCCAGCGCGGGCGCGGCCTTCCAGGTCGGGATCGCCAGCGGGAAGTTCCACGGCGTGATCAGCCCGGCCACGCCGTAGGGGCGGCGGCGGGTCAGCAGCAGGCCCTGCCCGGCGGCGGGCTCGTGCACCTCGCCGACGGCCTCGAACGGCGCCTGCGCGTAGTAGCGCCAGATCGCCACCGTCCGGGCGACCTCGCCGCGGGCCTCGGCGACCGGCTTGCCGACCTCCCGCACCACCAGGGCGACCAGTTCCTCCGCCGCGCCCTCGATCGCCGCCGCGGCCCGGGTCAGCGCGGCCGACCGCCCGGCCGCCCCCAGCGCCCACCAGGCGCGCTGCGCCTCCCGCGCGCCCGCGACCGCCGCCGCGACGCCGTCGGCCCCGACCGCGGGGACCGAGGCGACCAGGTCCTCCGGGTCGGCCGGGTTGTACGAGTCGATGGTGCTCATGTTCGGAAAACCTTTCACAGGGGGCGGGGCGGGAGGCGGCGGGGCGCTCAGAGCAGGAAGCCGGCCGGGAACGGGTCCGTCGGGTCGAGGAAGTACTGCGCCGTACCGGTCACCCAGGCCCGGCCGGTGACGGTCGGGACGACGGCGGGCAGGCCGGCGACGGTGGTCTCCTCGACCAGGCGGCCGAGGAAGGTCGTCCCGATGAAGGAGTCGTTGCGGAACTCGGCGCCGATCGCCAGCTCGCCGCGGGCGTGCAGCTGCGCCATCCGCGCGGAGGTGCCCGTCCCGCACGGGGAGCGGTCGAACCAGCCGGGGTGGATCGCCATCGCGTGCCGGGAGTGCACGGCGTCCGAGCCGGGCGCGAGCAGCTGGACGTGGTGGCAGCCGTGGATGGTCGGGTCCTCGGGGTGCACGGGGCGGTGCTCGTCGGAGGCGTTGACCGCGTCCATCATGGCCAGGCCGGCGGCCAGGATCTCGTCCTTGCGGGAGCGCTCGAACGGCAGGCCGAACTGCTCCAGCGGCAGGATCGCGTAGTAGTTGCCGCCGTAGGCGAGGTCGTAGGTGACGGTGCCGTACCCGGGCACCTCCAGCTTGCGGTCGAGCGCGACGCAGTAGGAGGCGACGTTGCGGAGGGTGACGCCGACGGCCGCGCCGTCCTGCACCCGGACGTCGGCGACCACCAGTCCGGCGGGGGTGTCCAGGCGGACGGTGGTGACCGGTTCGACCACCGGGACCATGCCGGTCTCGACCAGCACGGTGGCGACGCCGATGGTGCCGTGGCCGCACATCGGCAGCAGGCCGGAGACCTCGATGTAGAGCACGCCGAAGTCGGCGTCGGGCCGGGTGGGCGGCTGCAGGATCGCGCCGCTCATCGCCGCGTGCCCGCGCGGTTCGTACATCAGCAGGGTGCGGAAGTGGTCCAGGTGCTCCTGGAAGTGGGTGCGCCGCTCGGCCATGGTGGCGCCGGGGATCGTGCCGAAGCCGCCGGTGATCACCCGGGTGGGCATGCCCTCGGTGTGCGAGTCGACGGCGTGGAAGACGTGACGGGTCCGCATCGCGGTGCTCTCTCCTGCCTGGGGTGACGGCCGGGGTGACGGCCGGGCTGGCGGGTCGTCGGGGGCGGGCGGTGCGGGCCGGCTCCCCCGTGGCCGGACCGCACCGCCGCCGCGCCGCTACCGGTGGCCGTCGGCGAGCGCCTTCTCGGTGGCGGCGCGCACCGCGGCCTCGATCTCGGGGACCAGCGGCAGGCGCGGGGCGCGGGTCGGACCGCCGGGGCGGCCGGCGATGTCCATCGAGAGCTTGATGGACTGCACGAACTCGGTCTTGGAGTCCCAGCGCAGCAGCGAGTGCAGCGACCTGTACAGCGGCAGGGCGGTGGCCAGGTCGCCGGAGACGGCGGCGTGGTACAGCTCGGAGCTGGCGGCGGGCAGCGCGTTCGGGTAGCCGGCGATCCAGCCGACGGCGCCGGCGAGCGCCAGCTCCAGCAGGACGTCGTCGGCGCCGATCAGCAGGTCCAGCTCGGGGGCCAGCTCGGCGATCTCGTAGGCGCGGCGGACGTCGCCGGAGAACTCCTTGACGGCGACGATCGAGCCGTCGGCGTGCAGCTCGGCCAGCAGCGAGGGGACCAGGTCGACCTTGGTGTCGATCGGGTTGTTGTAGGCGACGACCGGCACGCCGGCCCCGGCGACCTCGGCGTAGTGGGCGCGCACCGCGGCGCGGTCGGCGCGGTAGGCGTTCGGCGGGAGCAGCAGCACCGACCCGGCGCCGGCCTCGGCGGCCTGCTCGGCCCAGCGGCGGGACTCGGCACTGCCGTAGGCGGCGACGCCGGGCATCACGCGAGCGCCGTCGCCGGCCGCCTCGACGGCGGTGGTGACGACCTTGGCCCGCTCCTCGGGGGTGAGGGTCTGGTACTCGCCGAGCGAGCCGTTGGGGACGACGCCGTCGCAGCCGTTGTCGATCAGCCAGCGGACGTGCTCCGCGTAGGCGTCGTAGTCCACCGTGAGGTCGTCACGGAACGGCAGGGTGGTGGCGACCATGATGCCGCGCCAGGGACGGGCGGAGTCGTGGGGGGTGCGGGTCATGGGGGATCTCCCTCGATATGATGTGTGACATTTTATAAACAGGCGACGGAGGTGCACAAGGGGCCCCACCGCCCGTACCGGGACTACTGCTCGGACCCGGAGGACCCCGACAGCTCCGGCAGCCTCGACAGCTCCGACAGCTCCGCCAGCTGCGCCAGCGGCACCGGGCAGGACAGCGGACGGCTGTCCGGCCGACCGGTCGGGCCGCCGGACAGGCAGGCCACCGCGGGCCCGCACATCCGGCCCTGGCACCAGCCCATGCCGGCCCGGGTGAGCAGCTTGACGGTGCGGGCGTCGGCCGCGCCCAGCTCCGCGACGGCCGTCCGGATCGCCCCGGCCGGGACTTCCTCGCACCGGCAGACGTCGGTGTCGTCGGTGACCCAACCGGTCCAGTCCGGCCCGGGGGCGTGCGCCGCGGCCATCAGCGCGGCGAATCCGCGCCGCCGCCGACGGACCGTCAACTCCCGTGTGGGAGCGGGCTGTCCGGCCACCGAGTGGGCCGCCAGCACGCCCTCGGCGAGCGCCAGGTCGGCGCCGCCGACGCCGCAGGTCTCCCCCGCCGCCCACAGCCCGGGCACGCTGGTGCGCTGCTGCGCGTCCACCTCCAGGGCGACCGCGCCGTCCGGCCCGGCCACCGTGGCGGCGCCCAGCTCGACGGCCAGCTCCAGCTGCGGGACCAGCCCGTGGCCGATCGCCAGCGCGTCGCAGGCGATCCGCCGCTCGGTGCCGGGCACCGGCTTCCAGCGGGCGTCCAGCCGGGCCACCGTGACGGCGGTGACCCGGTCCGTGCCGTGCGCCTCGACCACGGCGCTGGAACGGCGCAGCCGCACGCCGTGCCGCAGCAGCCGGGCGCCGTGCGCGGCGCCCTCGGCGAGCTTGGCCGGGTTCCCGGCCAGCACGGCCGCACCGCGGACGTAGCCGAGGTAGGAGGTGGCCTCGACGATCGCCGGGACCTCGGCCCCGGCGGCGACCAGCGAGGAGGCGGTGGCCAGCAGCAGCGGGCCGCTGCCGGCCACCACGATCCGGCGGCCGGGCAGTACCAGGCCGGACTTGAGCATCGCCTGCGCGCCGCCCGCGGTCACCACGCCGGGCAGCGTCCAGCCGGGGAAGGGCAGCTGCCGCTCGTAGGCGCCGGTGGCCAGCAGGACGGCGCGGGCCCGGACGGTGGCCCGGTCCCCGGCCCCGGGGCCGCGGGTGGCGTGCAGCCGCCAGGGCCGGTCGCCGTCGCCCGCCTCGGCGGCCCAGACGTGGTGCCCGGCGAGGTGGTCGACCAGCGGGCTGGCCCCGATCCGCTCGCGCAGCCGGGCGAAGGCCGCCCAGCCGTGGTGCAGCCGGTCGGGGCGGGCGGCGCCGAGTTCGGGCGCGGGGTGCCGGTAGTACTGGCCGCCGAGGCGGGCCCCGGCGTCCACCAGCGCGACCCGCAGGCCGAGGCGGGCGGCGGCGTCGGCGGCGGCCAGTCCGGCCGGGCCCGCGCCGACCACCGCGAGGTCGTAGCGGCCGGGCTCAGACGTCGAGGTCGGCATGGCCGTGGCCCTCCTGGGTGGTGACGGTGTCGCCGTGCTCGGCGGGCAGCAGGCACAGGCGCTGGTTGGGGCGGCCGTTGACGGTGGCCAGGCAGTCGAAGCACTGGCCGATGCCGCAGAACGCGCCGCGCGGGCGGCCGCCGACCCGGGTGGTGCGCCAGGCGAGCACGCCGTCGGCCCAGAGCGCGGCGGCCAGCGTCTGCCCGGGCAGCGCGGGCACCGGGCGGCCGTCGAACAGGACGGTGCGGGCGGGGCCGGGTTCGGCGCCCACCAGGTCGAGCGGGTCCACGGCTACTCCTTGCCTTCGCGTGCTTCGAACCGGACGGCGGACCGGACATCGAACCGGACGTCCGACTGGGTGCCGGGGCGGGGCGGGTGCGCGCTCACTCCTCGTCCTCCCGGCCCTCGAAGCGCTCGGGGCGGAACGGCGCCAGGTCCAACTCCGGCTCCGTATCGGTGAGTTGACGGCTGATCAGCAGTCCGGTGGCGGGCGCCAGGCCGATGCCCGCGCCCTCGTGCCCGCAGGCGTGGTACAGGCCGGGCACCCGGCCGTCCAGGCCGATCGCGGGCAGGTGGTCGGGCAGGTAGGGGCGGAAGCCCCGGTAGCTGCGCTGCACCTGGACGGTGCGCAGCACCGGGAAGAGCGCGGCGGCCTGCGCGGCCAGCCGGTGCAGCACCTCGGGGTTCAGGGTGCGGTCGAAGCCGACCCGTTCGCGGCTGGCGCCGATCAGCACCGGCCCGGCGGGGGTGCCCTCGACCACGGCGGAGGACTGCAGGTCGGCGGAGCCGGAGGCGACGTCGGCGACGTAGTCGGCGGCGTAGACCTTGCGCCGGACGATCCGCGGCAGCGGCTCGGTGACCAGCACGAAGCCGCGCCGGGGCAGCACCGGCAGCCGGACCCCGGCCAGCGCGGCGAGCTCGCCGCCCCAGGTGCCGGCGGCGTTGACCACGGCGGGCGCGGCGAGTTCGCGGCGGTCGGTGACGACGCCGGTGACGGCGCCGCCGGGGCCGCGGCGCAGCGCGGTGACGGCCTCGCCGAGGTACCGGTCGGCGCCGGCGGCGCGCAGCAGGTGGGCGGCGGCCAGCGCGGGCTGCACCTGGGCGTCCTGCGGGTACAGGTAGCCGCCGGGCAGGTCCGGGGCGAGGTGCGGCTCCAAGGTGCGCAGGTCGTCGGCGGCGACCGGGACGGCCGCCACCCCGGCGGCGCGCTGCTTCGCGGCGAAGCCGTGCAGGGCCGCCAGGCCGGCGGGCCGGGCGGCGACCACCAGGCCGCCCTTGGGCTCGTACTCGACCAGGTCGCCGAACTCGGCGGCGAGGTCCTGCCAGAGGCCGGTGGAGAGCAGGGCGAGGTCGAGTTCCGGGCCGGGCTCCTTGTCGGAGACCAGCAGGTTGCCTTCGCCGGCGCCGGTGGTGCCGCCGGCCACCGGTCCGCGGTCCACCACGGCGACCTTCAGCCCGGCCCGGGCGGCGTAGTAGGCGCAGGCCGCGCCGACCACGCCGGCGCCGACCACCACGACGTCGTAGGGGGTTCGCTTGAGCACATCAGTAATATGTCACATGGCTCGAATCTCCGGCAAGCCCCCCACCAGCGGCGATCAACCCGGCCGGCCCCGCCCGCAGCGGCCCGGGAACGCGGAACGGCCCCGGACCGCTGGGGTCCGGGGCCGTCCGCAGGGCGGGGCGGAGGATCAGGTGATGTCGTCGATCTGGTCCCGGCGGGCGGCCGGCACCGGCGCGGACGCCTGCACCGCCTCGACCCCGCCGACCGACTCGGCGCCCTCGACCTCCTCGACCGTCAGGTCGACCTGGGAAGCCTCCTCGTCGTCCAGCAGCGCGTCCGGGTTCCGGGCCAGCTTGCGCTTGTCGTTGAGCAGCGCGATGCCCACCGCGATGAAGTACAGCGCCCAGATCGGCGCGGCCAGCGCCAGCATCGAGAGCGGGTCGGCGGACGGCGTGGCGAACGCGGCGAACACCGTGATGCCCATCACCATCGCCCGCCACCAGCCCAGCAGGCGCTTGCCGGTGAGCACCCCGACCAGGTTCAGCATGACCAGGAACAGCGGCAGCTCGAAGCCCGCGCCGAACACCAGCACCATGCGGGTGATCAGGTCGAGGTAGTCCTCCACCGGCACGATCGAGGTGACGCCGTCCGCGATGAAGCTGATCAGCATCTGCGCCGTCACCGGCATGACCACGTACGCGAGGACCGCGCCGGCCAGGAACAGCGGGGTGCCGACGACCAGGAAGCTCACCGAGTAGCGCCGCTCGTGCTGGTGCAGGCCCGGCGAGACGAACTTCCACAGCTGGTACAGCCAGACCGGGGTGGCGGCCACCACGCCGGCGGTGAGGCTGACCTTCAGCATGACCGTGAACGGCGTGGTCAGGCCGATGTTGGAGATCTGCGCGCAGTGGTCCATCCCGGCCGGGGGCTTCCCGTCCGGCCCGCAGGCGGGCAGCGGCGCGATCAGGAAGTCGAGCAGCTTCTTGTGGTAGAACGCCGCCACGATCGTGAACACGATGATCGCGAGCAGCGCCTTGACGATCCGGTTGCGCAGCTCGCGCAGATGGTCGGCGAGCGCCATCCGCCCCTCAGGGTCCTTGGGCGCTTTGGTCGTCTTGCTCAACCCGGTCCTCGAATCGTGCGCAGGTGGTCGGAGTGGGGCGGGCCGCGGTTCAGGCGGCCCGGTCGGTGCGGGACGCGCCCGGGGCGGCCTTGACCACCCGGTCGGCCTCGGCGGCCGGCGGCGCGGGGGCGGGAGCGGCGGGCGCCTCCCGGCCGGCGTCGAACTCCCGGCGCAGCGCCCTGCCCTCGCTCTTCAGGATGCGCAGCGAGCGGCCGAGCGCGCGGGCCGCCTCGGGCAACCGCTTGCCGCCGAACAGCAGCACGGCGAGGACCGCGACCAGCAGCAGCGATCCGGGTGACAGCAGCCGCATCGGGGAGCACCGCCTTCCTGTAGTCCGGGAGGCAGGACTCCCCCTCTGCGGGCGATGGTAGCCGCTCGGGGTGTCGCGCCGGGAACCCGGTACCCAACGATCGGATACCGGTGGGTCCGCGCAGCTCAGCCGCTGTCCCCGGCCCGCTGCAGGGCGGTGACCGCGCCGTCGATCTCCCGGGCCAGCGCCCGGGCGTCCAGCCACAGGCGCAGCGCGAGCACGCCGAGCACCAGCAGCCCGGCGGTGGACAGCAGGACGGCCCCGACCAGGGTCCAGTTCACGCGCGGAGCCTCCCTATCCGTCCACCGGCAGCAGCCGCATGGTGTGCACGCCGGCCTCGGTCAGCGCGGCGACGATCTTCTCCCCGGCGATCTTGCGGACGGACGCGCCGCAGGCCGGGCAGGTGAAGCTGTAGAAGGTGCGCTCCTTGCTGGCCCCGAGGGCCAGCCGGAACTCGGGGGCCGGGAGTTCGACCTTCTCCCGGCACTGCGAGCAGTACACCTTGAACCTGGTGCCGTCGGTCACGTGCTGGAGACCTGTCCGTCCCGGTAGTGCTCCAGCGCGGCGAGCGCGGCGGTGCGGGCCTGTTCGGCGAGGAGCGGCGGGGCGGTGATCCGGCCGTCCCGGCCGAGCCGCAGGGCGAGCGGGCGCAGCCCGGAGGGCTCGGCGGAGCGCAGCGTGATCCGCAGGCCGCCGTCGGGCAGTTCCTCGGCGCTGTCGTGGGTGTAGTACTCGGCGACCCAGCGGCCGCCGGGCCCGACCTCGACCACCACCTCGGGGTCGTCGGCGGCCGGGGCGACCAGGCCGGCGGACAGGTCGCGGGGCTGCAGGCGGGGCGGGTTGGCGGGCTCGTCGAGGACCTTGATCTCGGCGATCCGGTCCAGCCGGAAGGTGCGCCGGTCCTCGGAGGTCCGGCACCAGCCCTCCAGGTAGGTGTGGCCCTCGGTGACCAGCCGGATCGGGTCGACCTCGCGCTCCGTCAGTTCGCCGCGGCCGTGCGACCAGTAGCGCAGCCAGAGCAGCCGGCCCTCGCTGAGCGCGCGGTCGATGTCGGCGAAGACGGTGCCCTCGGCCTCGAAGGTGACGCCGATCCGGGCGGCGGAGCGGGCGCTCTCCCCCGCGGCGTCCTCGATCTTGGCGACGGCCCGGGTGAGCGCCTGCCGGTCGCGCTCGCGCAGGCCGGGCAGCCCGGCCACCGCGCGGGCGGCGACCAGCAGCGCGGTGGCCTCGTCGGCGGCGAGCCGCAGCGGCTGGGCGACGTCGTCGACGTTGTGCCACCAGATCCGCTCGCCGTCGGTGTCGATGTCGAGCAGGTCGCCGCCGCGGAAGGAGGTGCCGCACATCGGCAGCACGTTGAGGTCGCCGATCAGCTCGCGCTCGGTGATCCCGAACGCCCGGGCCACCTCGGCGACCTCGGCGCCGGGCCGCTCGCGCAGGTACGTCACCAGCGACAGCATCCGCCGGGTCTGGTCGATGGCGTTGCTCATGCCTGCACCTCCGCGAGACCGGCGACGGCGCGCAGCCGGTCGATGACGTCGGCCCGCAGGTCCTCGGGGCCGATCACGATGACGTCGGGGCCGTACTCGGCCAGGTCGGCGCCCAGCCCGTTGCCGTGCGGGACGTCCAGTTCGTCCCAGCCGTCGCCGGCCGGGCGGGTGGCCAGGGCGCGCTGGCGCAGCGGGTAGGCGGCGCCGGAGCGGACCTTGACGGTGGCGACGGCGGTCGCGCCCTCGCCGGCGAACCGGGCGACCACGGCGCGCACGTCGACGTGCTCGGGGACCTCGCCGGTGAAGGCGCCGGCCCGGGAGCGGACCTTGCCGGTGATCCGGGAGAGCCGGAACACCCGGGCGGAGCCGCGGTCGCGGTCGAAGCCGGCCAGGTACCAGTGGCCGCGCCAGCACTCCAGCGCCCAGGGCTCGACCGAGCGCGGCTCGGCGCTGGCGGCGCCGGCCTTGCGGTAGTCGAAGGTGACCGGGCGCCGGTCGCGGGCGGCGACCAGCAGCGGCTCGAACGCGGCCTCCCGGCCGGGGATGCGGGGCTCCAGCGCGCCGTGCTCGCGGTCCTCGGCGAACGGGACGCCGGCCGCGCGGAGCTTCTGCAGGGCGCCGCTGGCGGCGCCGGACATCTTGGCCTGCTGCCAGACCCGGGCGGCCAGCGTCAGCGCGGCGGCCTCCTCGGCGTCCAGCGCGATCTCCGGGAGGCGGTTGCGGTCCCGGCGGGCCAGGTAGCCGATCTCGCCGTCGATCGCGTTCTCGTCCACGTCGATGACCAGGCCGAGTTCGCGCAGGTCGTCCTTGTCGCGCTCGAACATCCGGTTGAAGGCGTCCTCGGAGCCCTGTTGCCAGGCCTCCCGGTACGCCTCGACGGACTCGCGCAGCTCCTTCTTGGAGAGCGGACGCCGGGTGTTCATCAGGCACAGGGCGAGGTTCATCAGCCGCTCCGCCTTGGCGATCGCCATCGCTGACCCTTCCTCCGATCGGGGGTGACCCGCCTGACCGTACCGGTACGGGCACGTCCAGTGAAAGCCGAGCCCCCGGCTCCTGGCGGAACCGGGGGCTCGGCGGTGCGTCCGAGGTCAGACGCCCAGCAGGTCCACCACGAAGATCAGGGTGGAGCCGGCCGGGATGAGCGGGCTCGGCGACTGGTTGCCGTAGGCCAGGTGCGGCGGGATGACCAGCTCGCGGCGGCCGCCGACGCGCATGCCCTCGACGCCCTGGTCCCAGCCCTTGATGACCCGGCCGCCGCCGAGCGGGAACTTGAAGGTCTGGCCGCGGTTCCAGGAGGCGTCGAACTCCTCGCCGGAGGCGAAGGTGACACCCACGTAGTGGACCTCGACGACCGCGCCGGCCTTGGCCTCGGCGCCGTCGCCCACCACGATGTCGCGGATCTGGAGCTCGGTCGGGGCGTCGCCGCCCGGGAAGTCGATCTCCGGCTTGGTCAGGCTCACGGTTGCTCTTCTCGTTCGGTTGCGTGAACGGGGTTCATCCTACGGCGCGGCGACGCTCCGTCAGTCCGCGCCGCCGACGCCGGCGTCCAGGATGTCGACCACGAACACCAGGGTGGAGTTGGCCGGGATGGAGCCGCTGGCCTGGTCCTTGTAGCCGAGCGAGGCGGGGATGACCAGTTCGATCCGGCTGCCGATGTTCTGGCCGACGATGCCCTTGTCCCAGCCCTCGATGACGTTGCCGCCGCCGGTGACGAAGCTGAACGCCTGGCCGCGGTCGAGCGAGGAGTCGAACTTCTTGCCGTCCTTGTACAGCGCGCCGGTGTACTGGACGACGACCTTCTCGCCGGACTCGATCTTGCGGCCCTTGCCCTGGATCAGGACGTGGCTCTTCAGCTCGGTCGGGTCGGTGGTGTCCTTCGGCGGGGTGATGTCGAACGGCTTCTTGCCGTTGTCCTTCACCTGCGGGAAGCCGGCCGGCGGCGCGGTCATCTCGCCGGAGAGCACCGCGTCGGGCGCGGTGGCCTGCTTGATGTCCAGCACGAACACCAGGCTGTCCTTGGCGCCGATGCCGAGGTCGGGGCTGCCCTGGTCGCCGAAGGCGGCGGCGGGCGGGGCGACCACGACGATCCGGCTGCCGGCCTTGTGGCCGACGATGGCCTGGTCGATCGCCGGGATCAGCTTGCCCGCGTCGGCCTGGATCAGCTGCGGCTTCGGCTTGTCGCCCTCGTAGGAGCCGGGGATCTCCTTGCCGGTCTGCCAGTCCATCGCCGTGTAGTCGACGGTGACCCAGTTGCCCTTCTCCACCTTGGGGCCGCTGCCCGCGGAGAGCTCCTTGACCACGAAGGTGCCGTCGGGGGCGTCCTTGGGCACGGTGATGGTGGCCTTGGAGCCGAACTCGCCGGCCACCGTGGGCAGCACCTTGGCGCTGTCCTTGATCGGCGGCACCGGCGGCTGGGTCGGCGCGGCCGGGGCGCTGGCCGTCGGCTTGGCCGAGTCGGCCTTGGCGGCGGGCTTCCCGTCGTCCTTGTTGACGTAGTACATCGTCACCGCGGAGCCGATCAGCAGGACCGCCACCACCGAGCCGAGGATCGCGCCGAGCCGGCCGGAGCTGCCCGGGTCCTCGGCGTAGCCGGCCTCGGAGAGGTCGATCTTGCGCTGGGTGGAGGCGAAGACCTGCGGCTCCTCCTTGGCCTCGGCCGGCCTGGCCGCCGGGGAGGGCGGGGCCCAACCGGCCTGGGTGAGCATCTCCGCGGGGACCACGATCGACTCGTGCTCCGCGGAGGTCAGCTTCCCGGTCTTGTCGCCCTCGTCCGGGCTCGACGCTTTCTCAGACATGACTCCCCATTCATCTCGCCCGACGACGCGTGTACCGCTGATACGGGGCAGCAGTATGTCAGGTCGGCATGAGAGCGGGTCAGTCCGGTCCTCACCCCGTCGCCGGGGGGATTCTCAGACGGCCTGCAGGATGTCGATCACGAACACCAGGGTGGAGTTCGGCGGGATCGACCCGCTGGCCTGGTCGCCGTAGCCGAGCGCCGGCGGCACCACCAGTTCGACCCGGCTGCCCACGGTCTTGCCGACCAGTCCCTGGTCCCAGCCCTTGATCAGGCTGCCGGCCCCGACCTGGAGCGCCTGCGCGCCGCCGTGGTTCCACGAGGAGTCGAACTGCTTGCCGTCGGCCCAGGTCACGCCGGTGTACTGGACCACCAGCGTCTGGCCGCTCTTCACCTCCGGGCCCTCGCCCTTGACCAGCACGTACTGCTGGAGGTCGGTGGGCGGCTGCTGCCCGGCCGGGACGGTGATGGTCGGCGCGGCCTTGCCGTTGTCGGTGACCTGCGGGGCGGTGGCGGGCGGCTGGGTCATCGCCCCGGTGACCGCGGAGTCCTGCGGGACGGTCTGCATCACGTCCAGCACGAAGACCACGGTGTCGTCCTTGCCGACGCCGAGCGCCGAGGAGCCCTGGCTGCCGAACCCGGCGGCGGGCGGCGCCACCACCAGCACCCGGGAGCCGACCTTCTTGCCGACCACGCTCTGGTCGAACGCGGGCACCAGCTGCCCGGTGCCGGCCTGGTACAGCTGCGGCTTGCCGCCGGAGTCGTAGGAGCTGTTCAGCTCCTTGCCGGTGGTCCAGTCCTTGGCCGTGTAGTTGACGGTCACCCAGTCGTTCTTGTTGACCGTCGCGCCGGAGCCCTCGGTCGCCACCGACACCACGAACCGGCCGCTCGGCGGCTCGGTGGGCAGCGTGATGGTCGCCTTCGCGCCGAAGTCCCCGCCGCCCAGGGTGGGCATCGGCGCGGCGGAGGCCACCGGGCTGGGCACCGCGGCCGCGGTGCCGGTCGCCGAGGGCGTCGCCGAGGGGGACTTGCCGGAGCCGCTGCCGCAGGAGACCAGCAGCGCGGCGGCGAGGGGCAGGGTGAGCAGGGAGGCGATTCGACGCATGCCGTCACCCTATGACCGGATTCGTCCGGGTCGTCGGAGGCGCGGCGCGCGCCCCCGACGGCCCGTCAGGACCGGCTGCACCAACAGCTACATCCCGGCGATCAGCTTCTCCACCCGCTCGTCCACCGACCGGAACGGGTCCTTGCACAGCACGGTGCGCTGCGCCTGGTCGTTCAGCTTGAGGTGCACCCAGTCGACGGTGAAGTCCCGGCGCTGCTCCTGGGCGCGCCGGATGAAGTCGCCGCGCAGCCGGGCCCGGGTGGTCTGCGGGGGCACCGACTTGCCCTGGAAGGTCAGTAGGTCGGTGGTGACCCGCTGGGCCTGGCCGTTCTTCTGCAGCAGGTAGAACAGGCCGCGGCGGCGGTGGATGTCGTGGTAGGCGAGGTCGATCTGGGCGACCCGCGGGTTGGACATCGTCATCTGGTGCTTGGCCCGGTACTTCTCGATCAGCTGGTGCTTCATGATCCAGTCGATCTCGGTGCCGACCGCGGCCAGGTCCCCGCTGCGGATCGCCTCCAGGGTGCGGCCCCACAGGTCCAGCACCCGGGCGACGGTGCCCTCGTTGATGCCCTTGCGGTCGGCGAACTCCAGCGCCTTGGTGTAGTACTCCTCCTGGATCTCCAGGGCGGAGGCCTCCCGGCCGTTGGCGAGCCGGACCTGGTGGGTGCCGGTCAGGTCGTGGCTGACCTCGCGGATCGCCCGGATCGGGTTCTCCAGCGTCAGGTCGCGCATCACCACGCCGGCTTCGATCAGCCGCAGCACCAGGTCGGTCGCGCCGACCTTGAGCATCGTGGTGGTCTCCGACATGTTGGAGTCGCCGACGATGACGTGCAGCCGGCGGTACTTCTCGGCGTCGGCGTGCGGCTCGTCCCGGGTGTTGATGATCGGGCGGGAGCGGGTGGTGGCGGAGCTGACGCCCTCCCAGATGTGCTCGGCGCGCTGGCTGACGCAGTACACCGCGCCGCGCGGGGTCTGCAGCACCTTGCCGGCGCCGCAGATCAGCTGACGCGTCACCAGGAACGGGATCAGCACGTCCGCCAGCCGGGAGAACTCGCCGTGCCGGGCCACCAGGTAGTTCTCGTGGCAGCCGTAGGAGTTGCCGGCCGAGTCGGTGTTGTTCTTGAACAGGTAGACGTCGCCGGCGATGCCCTCCTCGTGCAGCCGCCGCTCGGCGTCCACCAGCAGCCCCTCCAGGATGCGCTCGCCGGACTTGTCGTGGGTGACCAGCTCGATCACGTCGTCGCACTCGGGGGTGGCGTACTCGGGGTGGGAGCCGACGTCGAGGTAGAGGCGGGCGCCGTTCTTCAGGAAGACATTGCTGCTGCGGCCCCAGGAGACGACCCGGCGGAAGAGGTAGCGGGCGACCTCGTCCGGCGACAGGCGGCGCTGACCGCGGAAGGTGCAGGTGACGCCGTACTCGTTCTCGATCCCGAAAATTCGGCGGTCCATGATGGCGACTCTTCTCTGTTCGAAGCCCGGTGGAACCCCTCGGTGGCGGGTGACGGTCCGTCGGGGCGGCCCGCGTGCGCGCGGGGCCGCCCCGGCGGTCGGCCGGTCATTCGGCGGCGGCGGTGCCCTCCTCCTCGGTGGCGGCGGACTCGTCGCCACCGAGCAGGCGGGCCAGCTGGCCGCCCAGGATGCGCTTGAACTTGCGCTGCTGGAACCGCTGGCGGTCCAGCACCGCGACCTCCAGCTGCTCCGGCGTCAGCGTGCGCGGGGTGCCCCCGTTCGGGTCCCGGGCCAGGCTGTCGACGGCCAGCTTCAGCGCCTCGGTGACCGTCATGCCGGACCGGTGGCGCTGGCCGAGGTAGCTGCCGATCGAGTCGGCGTTGCCGCCGACCACCACGGCGTTCTTCTCGTCCACCACCGAGCCGTCGGGGGTGAGGCGGTAGATCTGGTCGTCGGCGTCGGTGCGGCCGACCTCGGCGACGATCAGCTCGACCTCGTAGGGCTTCTCGCCCACCGAGGAGAAGATGGTGCCGAGGGTCTGGGCGTAGACGTTGGCCAGGCCGCGGGCGGTGACGTCGGCCCGGTCGTAGGAGTAGCCGCGCAGGTCGGCGTAGCGCACGCCGCCGATCCGCAGGTTCTCGAACTCGTTGTAGCGGCCGACCGCGGCGAACGCGATCTTGTCGTAGATCTCGGAGACCTTGTGCAGGGCCCGGGAGGTGTTCTCCGCGACGAACATGATGCCGTCGGCGTAGGTGAGCACGACCACGCTGCGGCCGCGGGCGATGCCCTTGCGGGCGTACTCCGCGCGGTCCGCCATGGCCTGCTGGGGCGAGACGTAGAACGGCGTGGACACCGCCGGTCTCCCTTCGGGTGGGTGGGGCGGACTCAGAGCAGCGGGGCCTGCGGGCCGTTCGGGTGCTCGCGGCGCCGGTCGGTGATGGAGACCGCGATCGCGGAGACCTCGTCCTCGGTGAGGCGGCGGAAGCCGTCCTCGGTGATCAGCGAGACGATCGGGAAGATCTTCCGGGCCAGGTCGGGCCCGCCGGTCGCCGAGTCGTCGTCGGCGGCGTCGTAGAGCGCCTGGACGGCGAGCGTGGCGGCCTGATCGGCCGTCAGGTCGTCCCGGTAGAGCTTCTTCATCGAGCCGCGGGCGAACACCGAGCCGGAGCCGGTGGCGGCGAAGCCGCGCTCCTCGGAGCGGCCGCCGGTGACGTCGTAGGTGAAGATCCGGCCGCGGCCGAGTTCGAGGTCGTAGCCGGCGAAGACCGGGACCACGGCCAGGCCCTGCATGGCCATCGCCAGGTTGGAGCGGATCATCGTGGTGAGGCGGTTCGCCTTGCCCTCGAAGGAGAGCACGGCGCCCTCGATCTTCTCGTAGTGCTCCAGCTCCAGCTGGAACAGGCGGACCATCTCGACCGCGAGGCCCGCGGTGCCGGCGATGCCGATGGCGCTGTACTCGTCCGCCGGGAAGACCTTCTCGATGTCCCGCTGGGCGATCACGTTGCCCATGGTGGCGCGGCGGTCGCCGGCGATCACCACGCCCCCGTCGAACACCGCCGCCACGATGGTGGTGCCGTGCGGGGCCTCGATCGTCAGGCCCTCGGGGAGGGCGCGCCGGCCGGGGAGCAGCTGGGGCGCGTGGCTGTCGAGGAAGTCGAGGAACGAGGAGGAGCCGGGAGTGAGGAAGGCGGCCGGCAGACGCCCGGTGCCACTGAGGTTGGCTTCCACGCGTGTCCTTCCGGATCGAAGATCGAAAGTTGGTTGGTGCCCCGGACCCTACCCGTTTCGCGGGCCCGTTCCACGTCCCTCGGGAGGGTTCTCCGAAGTCGCCGGGAACGCGGCGCCGCAGGCGCGCTCGGGCCCGCCTGCGGCGCTCGCCGTCCCGTTCACCGGTGAACGGGAGGAACTCTCCTCCGGCTCACTCGCCGCCCTTCTGGACGAATCCGCGGACGAAATCCTCGGCGTTGGATTCCAGTACCTCGTCGATTTCGTCGAGTACCGCGTCGACGTCGTCGCCGAGCTTTTCCTGGCGCTCCTTGAGGTCGTCCGAGGCCTGGGTTTCCGCGGCCTGTTCCTCGACCTCCTCGGAGTTGCGACTGGCCCGCTGCTGGCCGCCGCCGGTGTCCTTGTCCGCCATTTCCCTCACCCCGCTCGTTCGGTGTTCTCGTTCAACGCTGGCTGCTCACCCGAATGATGCCCCGTCCGGGAATTGTTCACCCGTGGTGATCGAAAAGTTACCCGCCGGAGAGCACCCGGACCAGGTCCTGCGCGGTGCGGCACCGGTCGAGCAGCTCCTTGACGTGCTCCCGGGTGCCGCGCAGCGGCTCCATGGTGGGGACCCGCTGCAGGCTGTCGTGGCCGGGCAGGTCGAAGATGACGGAGTCCCAGGAGGCCGCGGCGACGTCGTCGGCGTACTGCTCCAGGCAGCGGCCGCGGAAGTACGCCCGGGTGTCCTCCGGGGGCTGGGAGACGGCCCGGCGGACCTCCTCCTCGGTGACCAGGCGCTCGAACCGACCGCGCGCCTCCAGGCGGTTGTACAGGCCCTTCTCGGCCCGCACGTCGCTGTACTGGAGGTCGACCAGCTGCAGCCGGGGGCTGTCCCACTCCAGGCCGTCGCGCTGGCGGTAGCCCTCCAGGATCTCCTTCTTGGCGATCCAGTCGAGCTGCCGGGACAGGCTCATCGGGTCGCGCTCCAGCCGGCCCAGCACGTCCTCCCAGCGGGCCAGCACGTCCAGGGTCTGCTCGTCGGCGTCCTGCCCGTACTTGTCCTCGACGTACTTGCGGGCCAGTTCGCAGTACTCCATCTGGAGCTGGACGGCCGTCAGCTTGCGGCCGGAGCGCAGCGACACCAGGTGCTTGAGCTCCGGGTCGTGCGAGACCCGGTGCAGGGTGCGGACCGGCTGGTCGACGGCGAGGTCCACGGCGACGAAGCCGTCCTCGATCATCGACAGGACCAGCGCGGTGGTGCCGAGCTTGAGGTAGGTGGAGACCTCGGAGAGGTTGGCGTCGCCGATGATCACGTGCAGCCGGCGGTACTTCTCGGCGTCGGCGTGCGGCTCGTCCCGGGTGTTGATGATCGGGCGCTTGAGGGTGGTCTCCAGGCCGACCTCGACCTCGAAGTAGTCGGCGCGCTGGCTGATCTGGAAGCCGTGCCCGCCGCCCTCCTGGCCCAGCCCGACCCGGCCGGCGCCGCAGACCACCTGGCGGGAGACGAAGAACGGGGTGAGGTGGCGGACGATGTCGGCGAACGGGGTGGCCCGCTGCATCAGGTAGTTCTCGTGGGTGCCGTAGGAGGCGCCCTTGTTGTCGGTGTTGTTCTTGTAGAGCAGGATGCGCTGGCCGTTGGGCAGTTCCAGCGCCCGCTCGGCGGCCGCCGCCATGATCCGCTCGCCGGCCTTGTCCCAGAGCACCGCGTCGCGCGGGTTGGTGACCTCGGGGGACGAGTACTCGGGGTGGGCGTGGTCGACGTAGAACCGGGCGCCGTTGGTGAGGATGACGTTGGCGAGGCCGATGTCCTCGTCGGTCAGCTGGCTGGAGTCCGCCACCTCCCGGGCCAGGTCGAAGCCCCGGGCGTCGCGGAGCGGGTTCTCCTCCTCGAAGTCCCAGCGGGCGCGGCGCGCCCGGTGCATCGCCGCCGCGTAGGCGTTGACGACCTGGGACGAGGTGAGCATGGCGTTGGCGTTCGGGTGGCCGGGCACCGAGATGCCGTACTCGGTCTCGATCCCCATCACGCGCCGTACGGTCATGCGGCCCTCCTAACCCGTCGGTACTGCCGGTGCAGACGCGCCGTCCGGCTGCGGGGCTCGGCGGGGCTCCGCAGCCGGACGGGGTGGTTCGCGTGCTACAGGTACTGCCCCGTGTTGGCGACAGTGTCGATGGAGCGTCCGGACTCGGCGCCCTGCTTGCCGGTGACCAGGGTGCGGATGAAGACGATCCGCTCGCCCTTCTTGCCGGAGATGCGGGCCCAGTCGTCCGGGTTGGTGGTGTTCGGCAGGTCCTCGTTCTCCTTGAACTCGTCCACGCAGGCGGCGAGCAGGTGGGAGACGCGCAGACCGCGCTGGCCGTGGTCGAGGTAGTCCTTGATGGCCATCTTCTTGGCCCGGTCCACGATGTTCTGGATCATCGCGCCGGAGTTGAAGTCCTTGAAGTACAGGACCTCCTTGTCACCGTTGGCGTAGGTGACCTCCAGGAAGCGGTTCTCCTCGGTCTCGGTGTACATCCGCTCGACGACCGACTGGATCATCGCGGCGACCGTCGCGGGCAGCGAGCCCTCGTGCTCCTTGACGTCGTCCGGGTGGAACGGCAGCGAGTCCTTGAGGTACTTGGAGAAGATGTCCTTGGCCGCCTCGGCGTCCGGCCGCTCGATCTTGATCTTGACGTCCAGGCGGCCGGGCCGCAGGATCGCCGGGTCGATCATGTCCTCGCGGTTGGAGGCGCCGATCACGATGACGTTCTCCAGGCCCTCCACGCCGTCGATCTCGGCGAGCAGCTGCGGGACGATGGTGTTCTCCACGTCCGAGCTGACGCCGGAGCCGCGGGTGCGGAACAGCGACTCCATCTCGTCGAAGAAGACGATGACGGGCGTGCCCTCGCTGGCCTTCTCCCGGGCCCGCTGGAAGACCAGGCGGATCTGCCGCTCGGTCTCGCCGACGTACTTGTTGAGCAGCTCGGGGCCCTTGATGTTGAGGAAGTAGCTCTTGCCCTGCGGCCGGCCGGTCACCTCGGCGACCTTCTTGGCCAGCGAGTTGGCGACCGCCTTGGCGATCAGCGTCTTGCCGCAGCCGGGCGGTCCGTAGAGCAGCACGCCCTTGGGCGGGCGCAGCTCGTACTCCTTGAACAGGTCCGCGTGCAGGTACGGGAGTTCGACCGCGTCGCGGATCTGCTCGATCTGGGTGCCGAGGCCGCCGATCTGGCGGTAGTCGATGTCCGGGACCTCCTCGAGGACCAGCTCCTCGACCTCGGACTTCGGCACCACCTCGTACACGTAGCCGGAGCGGGGCTCCAGCAGCAGCGCGTCGCCCGGACGGAGCTTGAGGCCGTGCAGCGGTTCGGCGAGCCGGACCACCCGCTCCTCGTCGGTGTGGCCGGTGACCAGCGCGCGGTCGCCGCCCTCCAGCACCTCCTTGAGCGTGACGATCTCACCGATCCGCTCGAACGCCATCGCCTCGACGACGTTCAGCGCCTCGTTGAGCATCACCTCCTGGCCGCGGCGCAGCTCGTCCAGCTCGACGCTGGGGCTGACGTTGACCCGGAGCTTGCGGCCCCCGGTGAAGATGTCGGCGGTGCCGTCCTCGTTCTTCTCGAGGAAGGTGCCGAATCCGGCCGGCGGCTGGGCGAGCCGGTCGACCTCCTCCTTGAGGGCCACGATCTGGTCGCGGGCCTCGCGCAGGGTGGCGACCAGCCTCTCGTTCTGGGCGGTCACACCGGCCAGGCCGGTCTGCAGCTCGACGATCCGCTCTTCTAGGATCCTCGAACTGCGGGGGGAATCGGCGAGCCGGCGCCGGAGCACGGCGATCTCCTGCTCGAGGTACGAGATCTGCGCGGCCTCGTCGGACCCCCGTGCGGGCCTGCCGGCGCTGCGGTCGTAGTCGTCATCCTGGGCTGCCACGGTCCTCACCTCCTCCTGGGGGAGCTGGACGACCCAAACCTACCTGGGACCGGGGTCGTGTAAACCCCTTAGTGATCAGAAGGTGGGTCGGGCGTGTCCGATCGGTCGCCCTGGGTGCTTCCCCTCTGACAAGGAGATGCCCACCGCCCAACGGTTCAAAGCAGCGCGGATGTATCGTGACAGGAATGTCCCCGAATGCGGGGTGGCGAGCGCAGAAACGGCAGGGGCAATGGCGGGGACGGGCGAAGCACTCGAAGTCTGGATCGACCAGGATCTGTGCACCGGCGACGGCATCTGTGCGCAGTACGCGCCCGAGGTCTTCGAACTCGACATCGACGGGCTCGCCTACGTGAAGGGCGCCGACGACGAGTTGCGCCAGCAGCCCGGCGAGACGGTGCCCGTCCCGCTGACGCTGCTCCAGGACGTGGTCGACTCGGCGAAGGACTGCCCGGGCGACTGCATCCACGTCCGCCGGGCGGCGGACGGCGTCGAGGTGTACGGGCCGGACGCGGACTGACGCCCCGTCAGGCGGTGCGGGCGGAGCTCCGGGTCTCGGTCTTCGTCCAGGTGCCGCCGTTCTGCGTCCAGACCAGGTCGACCTGGAGGTCCGGGGCGAACCGCGGCACGTCGTCGGAGGAGTAGCCCCGGGCCCTGCCGCGGATCGAGCCGTCGCTGCGGATCGCCAGTTCGGTGAGCGTGTACCCGGCGGCGTCGGTGAGCAGCGCGACGGGCTTCGGCGAGTCGGCGCGCAGCAGGAACACCGCGTCCGGCGGGGTGCCCATGTCGGCCTGGCAGTGCGCGGCGACCACGGTCAGCGCGCTGCCGCCGACCGTCGCCGAGGTCTTCAGCGTGGTGGCCGCCAGGAACGGCCCGCAGTCCATCGGCAGGGCGACCTTGGTGACGTCCACCGCGGGAGCCGTCGGCTGCGCGGCGGCCCCGCCGCCCGCGCCGGCCGGCGTCACGGCCCCGGTCGCCGAGGTGGCCCCCAGCGCCCCGCCCACGACGGCCGCGCACCCCGCCGCGACCAGCACCCAATGCCGCATCCCCACGCCACACCCCTTTCCGGTCCGCGCATCCTCGCACACGTCCCTGCGAAAGGTGCAGATGGGGGCGCGGGGAACTGCGCGAAGCGGGAGCGCACGCACCGCGAGGTCGCCGTGCGGGCACTGACGTGCCGTCACACGGCGACCTCGCGGTGGGCCGTCAGCCTACGGGAGTTCCCTGGCGTCGTGGGACGCGGCTTCGCGCTGCGCCTTGCGGATCGCCGCCCGCTCGGCGAGCGTCAGCTCGCTCTCGGGGCCGGTCTCGTAGTCCTCGCCGTAGGAGCCCTTCGCGGGGCGCCGGCGGCGGAGCGGGGGCTCGACGCCGTCGGCGAGGCGACGGGACGTCAGGAGGAAGCCGGTGTGGCCGATCATCCGGTGGTCCGGGCGGACGGCCAGGCCCTCCAGGTGCCAGGTGCGGACCATGGTCTCCCAGGCCTGCGGCTCGGTGAAGGTGCCGTGCTCGCGCAGCGCCTCGACGGTGCGCGACATCTGGGTGGTGGTGGCCACGTAGCAGCAGATCAGGCCGCCGGGGACGAGCGCCTTGGAGGCGACGTCCAGGCACTCCCAGGGGGCGAGCATGTCCAGGATGACCCGGTCGACGTCGCTCTCCACCAGGTTGTCCTGGAGGTCGCCGACGGTGAGCTTCCAGGCCGGGTGCGGGCCGCCGAAGTAGCGTTCGACGTTGCCCTTGGCGATGTCGGCGAAGTCCTGCCGGCGCTCGTAGGAGGCGAGCATGCCGGTGTCGCCGACGGCGCGCAGCAGGTAGGTGGAGAGGGCGCCGGAGCCGACGCCGGCCTCGACCACCCTCGCGCCGGCGAAGATGTCGGCCATGGCCAGGATCTGCCCCGCGTCCTTGGGGTAGATCACGGCCGCGCCGCGCGGCATGGACAGGACGTAGTCGGGGAGCAGGGGGCGCAGCGCGAGGTACGGGACGTTGCCCGTCGTGCGGACGACCGTGCCCTCGGGAGCGCCGATCAGCTCGTCGTGCGGGAACATACCCTTGTGGGTGTGGAACTGGTTCCCGGCCTGGAGCGTGAACGTGTAGTGGCGGCCCTTGGGGTCGGTCAGCTGGACCTGGTCCCCGACCTGGAAGGGCCCGCGTCGGCGGGTGGCACCGGTCGGTTCGGACATGGGGGCCATCCTACGGGAGCCCGGGGGCTCCCCCGACCACATGATCAGTTCGCTCCGGCGGGGCGTCCCATCAGGGCGGCGGTGAGGCGGCGTTCGAGGTCGGTGAGGGAGAGCACGCCGTAGACCGAGCCGTCGGGGCGGACCACCAGGTACTCGGTGGCGGGGGCGCGGCGCAGGGTGTCGAGGATGTCCTCGCCGGCCAGGTCGACCGGGACGGTGAGGCCGGGTTCGAGGTCGCGGGCGACGGCGGTGACGGCGACCCAGGGGCGGCGGTGCTCGGGGATGCCGGTGACCGCGGACTCCTTGACCAGGGCGGCCGGCGTGCCGCTGCCGTCGACCACCACGATCGCGCCGGCGTGCGCCTCGCGGGCCCGGCGCATGGCCTCGCCGAGCGGGGTGTCGGCGGGGACGTCGATGCTGCGGCGGGCCAGTTCGCGGACCTTGAGCCCGGGCAGCACCTGCTTGAGCCGGGCGTTGCGCAGCGCGCTCCCGGCGCCCTGCCAGATGATGAAGCCGAGGATCGCGGCGAGCACGCCGTCCAGCATGGCCTCGGCGGTGGAGCGTTCGACGTCCTGGGCGGAGCTGAGGATCGGCAGGCCGAGGACGACGGCGACGGCGAGCGCGCGGCCGGTCCAGACGGCGGCCAGGGTGCCCTTCATCGGGTCGCGGGTGAGGCCCCAGACCAGGGCGCGCAGCATCCGGCCGCCGTCCAGCGGCAGGCCGGGGAGGAAGTTGAAGGCGGCGACGACCAGGTTGGCGACCATCAGCCCGGCCAGCAGCACGCCGGGGACGGTGTCGGGGCGGACGGCGCGCAGGCCGAGCCAGAAGCCGCCGCCGAGCAGCAGCGAGAGCAGCGGGCCGACGAAGGCGAGCCAGAACTCGCGCCAGGGGGTCCCGGCCTCCTTCTCGATCTCGGAGATGCCGCCGAGGAACTGCAGTTGGATCCGGCGGACGCCCAGCTCGTACCTCAACCCGACGACGGTGTGGGCGAGTTCGTGGACCAGCACGGAGGCGTAGAAGGCGACGGCGAAGGAGAAGGCGAGCAGGTAGCGGGCGGCGCCGAGGTCGGGCAGCACGTCGGCGAGGCGGCTGCCGAAGATCCAGGTGATCAGTGCGGCCACCAGGAACCAGGACGGGGTGACGTAGACGGGCACGCCGAACGGACGGCCCATCAGGATGCCGCCCCTGGGCCGGTCGTCCCTGTCGGGGGGCTCCGGCTTCCCCGGTGCCCGTCCCTCGGTGTCGTTCACCCTGTTCCTTCCGCCGTCTCCGCCGTCGGCCGCTGCTGCTCGTACGCTACGTGATCTCTCCCCGGGATCGGCGGCGCACCCCGTGTTCCCCCTCCTATACCCACCTGTTCGCCGGGCGCCCCGGCCCGTGCGCCCGGGCGGTCCGTCCGGTGCAATAGGGTCGGGGCATGCAGCAGACCGACCCCTCGCCCGCGCCCCGGCCGGCCTCCCGGCCGACCGGTCTGTCGCCGTCCCGGGCGGGCGACTTCATGACCTGCCCGCTGCTGTACCGGCTGCGGGTGATCGACCGGCTGCCGGAGCCGCCGAGCGCCGCCGCGACCCGCGGGACGCTGGTGCACGCCGTGCTGGAGCGGCTGTTCGACCAGCCGCCGCAGGCGCGCACCCCGGAGCGGGCGCACGAACTGGTGGCCCCGCAGTGGGAGCGGTTGCTGGAGGAACGGCCGGAGCTGGCCGAACTGTTCCCGGACGACCCGGCCGGCCTGGCGGGCTGGCTGGCGGACGCCGGGAAGCTGGTGGACCGGTGGTTCCGGCTGGAGGACCCGACCCGGCTGCACCCGGTGGAGCGCGAGCTGTACGTGGAGACCGCGCTGGAGTCCGGGCTGCTGCTGCGCGGCTACATCGACCGGGTGGACGTCGCGCCGTCCGGCGAGGTCCGGCTGGTGGACTACAAGACCGGCCGGGCGCCCTCGCGGGACTTCGAGGGCAAGGCGATGTTCCAGATGAAGTTCTACGCGCTGGTGGTGTGGCGGTGGAAGGGCGTGGTCCCCAAGCGCCTGCAGCTGGTGTACCTGGGCGGCGGCGGGGACGTGGTCACGTACGACCCGGACGAGGCCGATCTGCTGGCGGTGGAGCGGAAGTTGGAGGCGCTGTGGGAGGCCGTGACGGCCGCGGTGGACTCCGGTGACTTCCCGGCGACCCGCAACCGGCTGTGCGACTGGTGCGACCACAAGGCGTCCTGTCCCGAGTTCGGCGGCACTCCCCCGCCGTACCCGCTGCCGCTCGCTACTGTGACCATTCCTGGCAAGGAGTCGTAGGTGACGATCCGTGTACTGCTGGTGGACGACCAGCCGCTGCTGCGCACCGGTTTCCGGATGATCCTGGAGGCGGAGTCCGACCTGGTGGTGGTGGGCGAGGCGGGCGACGGCCAGCAGGCGCTGGACCAGGTCCGCGCGCTGCAGCCGGACGTGGTGCTGATGGACATCCGGATGCCGCGGATGGACGGGGTGGAGGCGACCCGGCGGATCGCCGGCCCGGACCGCGGCGGCCCGGCGAAGGTGCTGGTGCTGACCACCTTCGACCTGGACGAGTACGTGGTGGAGGCGCTGCGCGCGGGCGCGTCGGGCTTCCTGCTGAAGGACGTGCCGGCCGAGGAGCTGGTGCAGGCGATCCGGGTGGTGGCGGACGGCGCGGCGATGCTGGCCCCGTCGGTGACCCGTCGGCTGCTGGACATGTACGCCACCAAGCTGCCCTCGGGCGAGGAGGCGCCGCCGCAGGCGCTGACCGTGCTGACGGAGCGCGAGGTGGAGGTGCTGCGGCTGGTCGCCAAGGGCCTGTCGAACGCGGAGATCGCGGCGGAGCTGTTCGTCAGCGAGACCACGGTGAAGACGCACGTGGGGCACGTGCTGACCAAGCTCCAGCTGCGCGACCGGGTGCAGGCGGCGGTGTACGCCTACGAGTCCGGTCTGGTGCGGCCCGGCGCGATCTGAGCCCGCCGGCACGCACTGCGGCCCGCCGCCCCTTCCGGGGTGGCGGGCCGCAGTGCTCGGCGGAACGTCACTTCTTGCCGGTGCGGCCGACCAGCCAGAACCGGAAGACGCCGCTGTTGTCCACGGTGGAGTCGACGCCGGAGATGCCGCTCTTGTAGACGTAGAACGACTTGTTCTGGAACAGCGGGACCATCGGGACGCCGTCGGCCAGCAGCTTCTGGATCTGGTCGTAGGCGCCGCCGCCGGAGCGGTCGGTGAGCTTGATCGAGTCCGGCACCAGCTTGGTGCTGATCTGCGGGTTGTCCCAGCCGTTGTGGAAGGCGCCGCCGTCGACCACCAGCGGGCTGATGTAGTCGTCCGCGTCGGCGTAGTCGGGGGTCCAGCCGACGGTGTAGGCCTGGTAGCTGCCGTTCTTCCAGCCGGCCTGGTAGGCCGTCCAGTCGGGCTCCTGGGCGACGGTGACCTGGAACAGGCCGCCGTTCTCCAGCTGCTTCTTGAGCTGCTCCGTCTCGGCGGCGCCGGCCCGGGCGCGCGACCAGGTCAGGTTGAGCTTGACCGGGGTGGTGACGTGCGCGTTGGCCAGGATGCGCTTGGCCTTGGTGACGTCGGCCTCGCCGTACTTGTCGAAGAAGGCGGTGTTGTGGCCCGCGATGCCGGCCGGGACGATCGAGTAGAGCGGCTGCACGGTGCCCGCGTACACGTCGTGGGCGAGCGCGCCGCGGTTCATCAGCTGGGCGGCGGCCTGCCGGACGGCCGGGTTGCCGGTGGTCTCGTTCTTGGTGTTGAAGACCAGGTAGCGGGTGGCGCCGCCGGCGCCCTCGGCGACCTTCAGGCTGCCCTTGCCGACCTGGTCGTCGTCCTTGATCTGGGCGGCCGTGATCGGGTCCAGGCTGTTGTCGGTGAGGTCGATGTCGCCGTTGTCGAGAGCGGTCTTCAGCGTCTCGGGCTTGTCGTAGTACCGGAGCGTGAACTTGCTGTTCTCCAGCTTGGCGCTGCCCTGGTAGCCGGAGTTGGCGCTGAGCACGACCTTGCTCGGGGCCTTGCCGTTCATCTCGACCGAGTCGACCTTGTACGGGCCGGAGCCGACCAGCTTGTCGTTGCCGAGCAGCTTGTCGGCGGGGAAGACCTGGTGGTCGACGATCGCGCCGGCCGCGGAGGCGAGCTTCGCCGGGAGGACCGCGTCGGGGGTCTCCAGGTGGAAGGTGACCTCGCGGTCGCCGGCCGTCTCCACCGACTTGATGGTGGAGAGCAGCGAGGTCGGGCCGGACGGGTCGTTGATCTTCTTGGTGCGCTCGATCGAGAACTTGACGTCCTCGGCGGTCAGCGGGTGGCCGTTGGTGAACTTCAGGCCGGCCTTGAGCGTGCACTTGTAGGTCAGCGCGTCGGCGCTGGTGAACTGGCAGCTCTCGGCGGCCTCCGGCTGCGCGACGGTGGCGCCGGCCGGGAAGCTCAGCAGCGACTGGAAGGTGTTGTTGAGGACCAGCCAGGAGCCCGCGTCGTACGCGCCGGCCGGGTCCAGCGTGCTGGTGACACTGGTGGTGCCCATGGTGATCGAGCCACCGCCGTCGCCGCCGCCGGAGGCGACCTTCTCCACGGAGGCGCAACCGGCCGCGGTGGAGACGACGAGCGCGGCGCAGCCGAGCACGGCCAGGCGGTTTGGCGTAGTCATGCGGGGTGGTCTTCCTCACTGCGTGCGGCCGGCGGTCGCCGGTGGCCCGGCGTCCGGCGCCGGGGTGGGGCGGCGTCCGCGGGGCTGGTACGACCGCGTGCCCGCCCGCCCTCCGGGGTCTCCCGGCGGTGGACGGCGCGCGGTACGGGGACTGATCGGATGTAGCGTGCCACATCGCCCCGGGGCGGGCTCCGGAGCCCCGGGCGGTGGATTGAGCGTGTACAGGCGATCAGCCCGGGGCGGCTGGCGTTCTGTCAGCCAATGCCCGTTTTCGCCCCCATGGTCGGACACGTTCCGCATAGCACCGGACGCGGACCGGAACCGGGAATGCGACCGGGAGAGACGAAGCTCACACCCGGGCGACGACCAGGCCGCGCAGCAGGTCGAGGTCGACGCGCTCCAGCGAGGGCAGCACCAGCCGGCCGGCGGCGGGCTCGATCGGGGCGATCGAGGGGACGGCGACGACGGGGCAGCCGGCCGCCTCGGCGGCGGCCACGCCGGTCGGGGTGTCCTCGACGACCACGCAGCGGGCCGGGTCGGCGCCGAGCCGGGCGGCGGCGATCAGGTAGGGGTCGGGGTGCGGCTTGGTGCGCGGGACCTCGTCGCCGGCCACGGTGAAGGCGAAGTGCTCGGCGCCCAGGCTGCGCAGCACGATGTCGATGATGTGCCGGTGCGAGGCGGACACCAGGGCGGTCGGGACGCCGTGCGCGGCCAGCGTGTTGAGCAGCCGCTCGGCGCCGGGCATCAGCGGGACGCCGCCGGCCAGCAGGTCGACGAAGCGCCCGTTGATCAACTCGGTCAGCTCGGCGGCGGACAGCGTGGTGCCGGTGCGGGCGGTCAGGTAGTCGATGACCCGGGTCATCGGGCCGCCGACCACGTGGGTGCGGTCCTCGGCGGTGAGCCGGTGCCCGAGTCCGGCGAACAGGTCGACCTCGGCCTGCCACCACAGGTCCTCGGTGTCGACCAGGGTGCCGTCCATGTCGAGCAGCACCGCCTGCAGGCCGCTGTCCTCGCCGTCCCCACCGATGCGGACCGGGGTCGAGACCGTCGTCATGCGCGCCGTCCTTCCTGCTGGATGCCCCGGCGCGAGCGCCTCCGGGGATGGCACGGGCCGGCCCGCCAAGGCCTCGCCCGGCCGGTCCTGCCGGATCGGCGCGCGGCGTCGGGGGCCCGGCTGGGAGTGCCGGCGGAACGCCCTCGTACTGGGTGTACTTGGGTGTTTCGCCGGTGCTTCCAGGCGGGATGCCCGGCGTCGCGCGCCCGGCAGGACCGGCCGGGCGGGGCCTGGCTGCGGACCGGCCCGTTCAGGATCATCAAGGATACGCCCGGCCGATCGGATTGCATCGGGCAGCAACGCGGCGAACGGATGATCTCCGGTTGAAGACTTACCTGGCGTTGAAGTACTTGGCCTCGGGGTGGTGCAGCACGATGGCGTCGGTGGACTGCTCGGGGTGCAGCTGGTACTCCTCGGAGAGGATCACGCCGACCCGTTCGGGCCTGAGCAGTTCGGCGATCTTGGCGCGGTCCTCCAGGTTGGGGCAGGCGCCGTAGCCGAGCGAGAAGCGGGCGCCGCGGTACTTGAGCGCGAACATGTCGCGCACGTCCTGCGGGTCCTCGTCGCCGAAGCCGAGTTCGTAGCGGACCCGGGCGTGCCAGAACTCGGCCAGCGCCTCGGCCAACTGGACGGACAGGCCGTGCAGTTCGAGGTAGTCGCGGTAGGAGTTGCCGGCGAACAGCTCGTTGGCGGCCTCGGAGATCCGGTTGCCCATGGTGACCACCTGGAGGCCGACCACGTCGCGTTCGCCGGACTCCTCGGGGCGGAAGAAGTCGGCCAGGCAGAGGCGGCGGCCGCGGCGCTGGCGGGGGAAGGTGAACCGGGTCAGCTCGGAGCCGTCCTCGCGGTACAGGATCAGGTCGTCGCCCTTGGAGTTGGCCGGGTAGTAGCCGTAGACCACGGCGGGCTCCAGCCAGCCCTCGGTCTGCAGGCGGTCCAGCCAGCCGCGCAGCCGCGGGCGGCCCTCGGTCTCCACCAGCTCCTCGTAGGACGGCCCTCCGCTGCGGCCGCCCTTCAGGCCCCACTGGCCCTTGAACAGGGCGTCCTCGTCGAGCCAGGAGGCGTAGTCCTGGAACGGGACGCCCTTGATGATCCGGTCGCCCCGGAACGGCGGGACCGGGACCGGGTTGTCGACGGCCACGTCGGAGCGGATCTGGCCGAGGTTGACCTCCTCCGGCTCCTCGACCTCGACCCGGGCGTGCCGGCGCTTGCGCAGTTCGGGCAGCGCGGCGCCGGGGACGCCGCGCTTGACGCCGATCAGCGCGTCCATCAGGCGCAGGCCCTCGAAGGCGTCCCGGGCGTAGCGGACCTCGCCCTGGTAGATCTCGTGCAGGTCCTGCTCGACGTAGGCGCGGGTGAGGGCGGCGCCGCCGAGGATCACCGGGAAGTCGGCGGCCAGGCCGCGCTGGTTGAGCTCCTCCAGGTTCTCCTTCATGATCACCGTGGACTTGACCAGCAGGCCGGACATGCCGATCACGTCGGCCTTGTGCTCCTGCGCGGCCTCCAGGATCGCCGAGACCGGCTGCTTGATGCCCAGGTTGACCACGTTGTAGCCGTTGTTGGACAGGATGATGTCGACCAGGTTCTTGCCGATGTCGTGCACGTCGCCCTTGACGGTGGCGAGCACGATGGTGCCCTTGCCCTCGCTGTCGGACTTCTCCATGTGCGGTTCGAGGTGCGCGACGGCGGCCTTCATCACCTCGGCGGACTGCAGCACGAACGGCAGCTGCATCTCGCCGGAGCCGAACAGCTCGCCGACCACCTTCATGCCGGACAGCAGCGTGCCGTTGATGATCTCCAGGGCCGGACGCTCCGTCAGGGCGGCGTCCAGGTCGGCCTCCAGGCCGTTGCGCTCGCCGTCGATGATCCGGCGCTGCAGGCGCTCCTCCAGCGGGAGGGCGGCCAGCTCCTCGGCCCGGGAGGCGGCGGAGGAGGCGGCGGAGACGCCCTCGAACAGCTGGAGCAGCTTCTGCAGCGGGTCGTAGCCCTCGCTGCGGCGGTCGTAGACCAGGTCGAGGGCGGTCTGCCGGCGGTCCTCGGGGATCCGGTTCATCGGGAGGATCTTGGCGGCGTGCACGATCGCGGAGTCCAGGCCCGCCTCGACGCACTCGTGCAGGAAGACCGAGTTGACGACCTGTCGGGCGGCCGGGTTGAGGCCGAAGGAGATGTTCGACAGGCCGAGGGTGGTCTGCACGTCGGGGTGGCGGCGCTTGAGCTCGCGGATCGCCTCGATGGTCTCGATGCCGTCGCGGCGGGACTCCTCCTGGCCGGTGGCCAGCGTGAAGGCCAGGCAGTCGACCAGGATCGAGCCCTCGTCGATGCCGTACTCGGTGGTGAGCTGCTCGATCAGGCGCTCGGCGATGGCGACCTTGGTCTCGGCGGTGCGGGCCTGGCCCTGCTCGTCGATGGTCAGCGCGATCAGGCCGGCGCCGTGCTCGCGGGCCAGCGACGCGATCCGCCCGAACCGGGTGTCGGGGCCGTCGCCGTCCTCGTAGTTGACGGAGTTCAGGACGGCCCGGCCGCCCAGCATCTCCAGGCCGGCCTTCAGCACCGGCGGCTCGGTGGAGTCCAGCACGATCGGCAGCGTGGAGGCGGTGGCGAGGCGGCCGGCGATCTCCCGCATGTCGGCGACGCCGTCCCGGCCGACGTAGTCGACGCACAGGTCGAGCAGGTGGGCGCCCTCGCGGATCTGCTCGCGGGCGATCTCCACGCACGCCTGCCAGTCGCCCGCGAGCATCGACTCGCGGAACTTCTTCGAGCCGTTGGCGTTGGTGCGCTCGCCGATCGCCAGGTAGGAGGTGTCCTGCCGGAACGGCACCGACTGGTAGAGCGAGGCGGCCGAGGCTTCCGGCTGCGGGGCGCGCGGGGTCAGCGGGCGGCCCTGGACCCGCTCGACCAGGTGGCGCAGGTGCTCGGGGGTGGTGCCGCAGCAGCCGCCGACCAGCGCCAGGCCGTAGTCGCGGACGAACGACTCCTGGGCGTCGGCGAGTTCGGCCGGGCTGAGCGGGTAGTGCGAGCCGTCCTTGGTGAGGATCGGCAGGCCCGCGTTCGGCATCGCGGAGAGGCCGATCCTGGCGTGCTTCGCCAGGTAGCGCAGGTGCTCGCTGTACTGCTCGGGGCCGGTGGCGCAGTTCAGGCCGATGAAGTCGATGCCGAGCGGCTCCAGGGCGGTCAGCGCCGCGCCGGTCTCGGAGCCGAGCAGCATGGTGCCGGTGGTCTCGACGGTGATCTGGGCGAGGATCGGCAGGTCGACCCCGGCCTCGGCCAGCGCGGCCTTGCAGCCGAGCACCGACGCCTTGGTCTGCAGCAGGTCCTGGCTGGTCTCGATCAGCAGCGCGTCCACCCCGCCCGCGACCAGGCCGGCCGCGTTCTGCCGGAAGCCCTCGCGGACCACCTCGAAGGTGGTGTGGCCGAGCGTCGGCAGCTTGGTGCCGGGGCCCATCGAGCCCAGCACCCAGCGGGTCCGGCCGTCCTGCGCGGTGAACCCGTCGGCCACCTCGCGGGCGATCCGGGCGCCCGCCTCGGACAGTTCGAAGATCCGGTCGGAGATCTCGTACTCGCCCAGCGCCCAGTGGTTGGCGCCGAAGGTGTTGGTCTCCACGCAGTCCACGCCGACCTCGAAGTACGCCTCGTGGACCGAGCGGACGATGTCGGGGCGGGTGACGTTCAGGACCTCGTTGCAGCCCTCCAGCTGCTGGAAGTCCTCCATCGTCGGGTCCTGCGCCTGGAGCATGGTGCCCATCGCCCCGTCGGCCACCACGACTCGGGTGGCGAGGGCCTCGCGCAGGGCGTCGGCGCGGTCCTGCTGGGCGGACGTGGGTACAACGGTGGCCATGGGGCTGCTCCCTGAGTGCGACGGCTGTCGGCTATGCGGCCCCACCGGTACCGGGGGCGCACCCCGCCAGGGTATCGGCCCGCGGACGGTGCGACGGAACCCGTTCCGCATCGTGGGCGTCCTTGTCCACCGGAAGGGAGCACGATCATGCCCGTTTCGGGGGAACAGAGCCGGTGGCAGCGCGCCGTGGACGCGCTGCGTCCGTCCGAATGGCGGACACTGCCGGGCCGGGCGGCGCGGCGGCTGCGGGCGCGGCGGCGCTGGAGCCGCCGCCGGCGGGTGCTGACCGCGCTGGGGCTGCTCGCCGTGCTGCTGGTCGGGCCGGTGGTGGCCGCGGCCGGGTACCTGCAGGTCGCCTACACGGGCGACCCGGCGGCCGACGCCCGCACCCGCGGCCGGGACGCGCTCTGGCTCGGCCACGCCTGGGTGGACGGCCGCCGCAGCGACACCGAGCTGAAGGCGCTGGCCGGGCAGCTGCGCGGCACCGGCATCCGCGACCTGTACGTGCACACCGGCCCGCTGGAGCACGACGGTTCGCTGGACCCGGCGCTGGCGCCGAAGGCCGCGGACTTCGTGGCCCGGGCGCACGCCGCGCTGCCCGGGGTGCGGGTGCAGTCCTGGCTGGGCGACGTGGTGGCGCCCGAGAAGGACGGCCTGCACCTGGACCGGGACGAGGTCCGGGAGCGGATCGCCGCGTCCGCGCGGCAGGTCCTCGACCTGGGCTTCGACGGCGTCCACCTCGACCTGGAGCCGGTGCACTCCGGCTCCCCCGGCTTCCTGGCGCTGCTCGACCGGGTGCGGGCGCTGACCCGCGAGCGCGCGGTGCCGCTGTCCGTCGCCGCCCCGCAGATCGACCCGGTGCCGGGCCTGGGGCGGGTGAGCTTCGCGCTCAGCGGCCACGGCAAGTACTGGTCGGCGGACTACTTCGGGGCGGTGGCCGGGCGGGTCGACCAGGTCGCGGTGATGTCCTACGACACGGCGATGCCGGTGGAGTCGCTGTACGGCGGCTACGTCGCCCGGCAGACCGGGCTGGCGCTGGCGCACACGCCGGCCGGCGTGGACCTGCTGATGGGCCTGCCCGCGTACTGGGACGACACGCCCGCCCACCGGGGCGACGCCGAGACCGTCCGGGCCGCCGTCCGCGGCGCCCGGCTCGCCCTCGGCCCGGGCGCCCGGCGTAACTTCGGCCTCGCCCTGTACGTGGACTTCGCCGCCACCCCGGACCACTGGGCCGCCTACCGGGACGGGTGGTGCGCCTGAGCCTCCGTCAGGACGCGTACGGTGGAACCGGACCGAGGGACGAGGGGGGCGCCGTGGCGGACGCGGTGGTGGTGGGCAGCGGCCCGAACGGGCTGGCGGCGGCCGTGGTGCTGGCCCGGGCCGGGCTGGACGTCGAGCTGTACGAGGGCGCGGACGGGATCGGCGGCGGGCTGCGCTCGGTCCCGCTGTTCCGCGACGACGTGCTGCACGACGTCTGCTCGGCGGTGCACCCGATGGCGGCGGCCGCCCCGTTCTTCCGGGCGTTCGACCTGGCGGCGCGCGGCGTCGAACTGCGCCACCCGCCGGTCGGCTTCGCCCACCCGCTGGACGGCGGCCGGGCCGCCCTGGCGTACCGGTCGCTGGAGGAGACCTGCGCCGGGCTGGGCGCCGACGGTCCGCGCTGGCGGTCCCTGATGGCGCCGCTGGTGCGGCACAGCCCGGCCCTGGTGGAGCTGCTGCTCTCCGACCACCGGCGGCCGCCGCGCGACCTCTCGGTGCTGCCGGCGCTGCCCGCGCTGGCGCTGGGCGTGCTGCGGCACGGCACCGCGCTGGCCGGGCACCGGGCCGCGGGCTTCGCGGGCGAGCAGGCGGCGGCGCTGCTGGCGGGCGTGTCGGCGCACGTGGTGGGCCCGATGCCGACGCCGGTGTCGGCCGCCACCGGGCTGCTGCTCGGCCACCTGGTGCACGCCTCCGGCTGGCCGCTCCCGGCGGGCGGCAGCCGGGTGATCGCCGAGGCGCTGGCCCGGGACGTCCGGGCGCACGGCGGGCGGATCAGCACCGGCCGCCGGGTCGACGACCTGCGGGAGTTGCGCGGCACCCGGGCGGTGCTGCTCGACCTGGGGCCGAAGGAGTTCCTGCGGATCGCGGGGCCGCTGCTGCCCGCGCGCTACGCCCGGCAGCTGCGGGCGGTCCGGTACGGGCCGGGCGCGGCCAAGGTGGACTTCCTGCTGTCGGGGCCGGTGCCGTGGGCGGACCCGCGGGTCGGCCTGGCCGGGACGGTGCACCTGGGCGGGAGCCGGGCGGAGGTGTTCCGGCAGGAGAACCTGGTGGCCCGGGGCCGCCGGGGCGGGCGGCCGTTCGTGCTGGTGGTGGACCCGGCGGTGGCCGACCCGGGCCGGGCGGCGGCCGACGGGGTGCGCCCGCTGTGGGCGTACGCGCACGTGCCGCACGGGGACGGCGCCGATCCGGTGGCGGCGGTGACGGGGCAGATCGAGCGGTTCGCGCCGGGTTTCGCCGACACCGTGCTGGCCGCCCGGGGCGTGCCCGCGGCGGAGCTGGAGCGCTACAACCCGAACTACGTGGGCGGGGACATCGCGGCGGGCGCGATGACGCCGCGTCAGACGGTGCTGCGCCCGGTGCCGCGCTGGGACCCGTACCGCACGCCGCTGCGCGGGGTCTACCTGTGCTCGGCCTCGACGCCGCCCGGGCCGGGCGTGCACGGGATGGCGGGGTGGTTCGCGGCGGTGGCGGCGCTGCGCCGGGAGTTCGGGGTGGTGGCGCCGCCCGCCCTGGCTCCGTGAGCGCGGGGCGGGCGGCGGGTCCGCGGCCGCCGGTGGTCAGCGCAGCCAGACGGCGGTGTCGGCGGGCAGCCGGCCGTCCGTCAACTCGCCGCTGGCCAGCAGGACTTCGCCGTCGACGGGGAGCGGCGCGGCGGAGAGGTTGACCAGGCAGCGGACGTCGCCGCGGCGGAAGGCGAGCACGCCTGCGGGGGCGTCGGCGTCCCAGCCGAACGGGCCGCGCAGTTCCTCGCGGCGCAGCCGCAGGCCGGTGCGGTAGAGCGTCAGCATCGAGGCGGGGTCGGCGCGCTGGGCCTCGACGGTGAGCGGCGCCCAGTCGGCGGGCTGCGGCAGCCAGGGGTCGGTGCCGTCGCGGGTGAAGCCGTAGGGCGGGCGGTCGCCGCCCCAGGGCAGCGGGACGCGGCAGCCGTCGCGGCCGGGGTCGGTGCCGCCGGAGCGGAAGTGCATCGGGTCCTGGAGGGTGTCCAGCGGCAGGTCCTCGACCTCGGGCAGGCCCAGTTCCTCGCCCTGGTAGAGGTAGAGCGCGCCGGGCAGGGCCATGGTGAGCAGCGCGGCGGCGCGGGCCCGGCGGCGGCCGAGGGCGGGATCGGTGGGGGTGCCGAAGGACTTGGTGGCGAACTGGAAGCGGGTGTCCTCGCGGCCGTAGCGGGTGACGGTGCGGGTGACGTCGTGGTTGGCGAGCACCCAGGTGGCGGGGGCGCCGACGGGGGCGTGCGCGGCGAGCGTGGTGTCGACGGAGGCGCGCAGTTCGGCGGCGTCCCAGGGCCGGGCCAGGAAGTCGAAGTTGAACGCGGTGTGCATCTCGTCGGGGCGCAGGTAGCGGGCGAAGCGTTCGGCGTCGGGGACCCAGATCTCGCCGATCAGGACGCGCGGCGGGGCGTAGGAGTCGGCGACGGCGCGCCAGGAGCGGTAGATCTCGTGCAGGTCGTCGCGGTCGACGTAGGGGTGCGGGCGGCCGGGTTCGACGTCGGCGAGGTCGGGGTCCTTGGTGAGCAGTCCGGCGGAGTCGATCCGGACGCCGGCGGCGCCGCGGTCGAACCAGAACCGGAGGATGTCCAGGTGCTCCGCGCGGACGGCGGGGTGGGCCCAGTTGAGGTCGGGCTGGGCGGCGGCGAACAGGTGCAGGTACCACTGGCCGTCGGGGAGGCGGGTCCAGGGGCAGCCGCCGAACTCGGACTTCCAGTCGTTGGGCGGGAGTTCGCCGTCGGCGCCGCGCCCTTCGCGGAAGTGGAAGAGGTCGCGTTCGGGGCTGCCGGGGGCGGCGGCGAGGGCGGCCCGGAACCAGGGGTGCTGGTCGGAGACGTGGTTGGGGACGATGTCGACGATGGTGCGCAGGCCGAGCCGCCGGGCCTCGTCGATCAGGAGCTCGGCCTCCGCCAGGGTGCCGAAGACGGGTTCGACGCCCCGGTAGTCGGCGACGTCGTAGCCGCCGTCGGCCATCGGGGACGGGTACCAGGGGTTGAACCAGAGGGCGTCCACGCCGAGTTCGGCGAGGTAGGGCAGTTCGGCCCGCACCCCGGCGAGGTCCCCGATGCCGTCGCCGTTGCCGTCGGCGAAACTGCGCGGGTACACCTGGTAGATCGCCGCGTTCCGCCACCACTGCTCTGACACGGTCCGGGTTTCCTTTCGGGAGGGGGAGGGCGGGCTCAGCCCTTGAGGCTGCCCGCGGTGAGGCCGGCCATGATGTTGCGCTGGAATACCAGGAACAGGGCGATGGTCGGGATCGAGGCGAGGAAGAGTCCGGCGATCAGGGTGTTCTGCGGCATCGAGGTGGCCGCGGTGTTGACGCCGACGTTGAGCGTCTCGTGCTCGGGCACGGTGATCAGCGGCCAGAGGAAGTCCTTCCAGACCGCGACCAGGCCGAAGATCGAGACCACGCCGAGGATCGGCCGGGACAGCGGCAGGACCACCGACCGGAGGGTGCGCAGCGGGCCCGCCCCGTCGATGGCGGCGGCGTCGAGCAGTTCGTTCGGGATCGAGTCGAAGAAGCGCTTGAGCAGGAAGACGTTGAACGCGTTGGCCACGGTGGGCAGCCAGATCACCCAGGGGGTGTTCAGCAGGTTGACGTGGATCAGCGGCAGGTCGAGCACCGTCAGGTACTGCGGGATCACCAGGGCGGCGGCCGGGATCATCATCGAGGCCAGCATCATGCCGAGGATGACGTTGCCGAAGATCGGGCGCAGCTTGGAGAGCGAGTAGGCGGCGGCGACGCAGAAGATCAGCTGGAGCAGCAGCGCGCCGCCCGCGTACACGACGGTGTTGAGCAGCAGCTGTCCCATGCCGAGCCGGTCCCAGGCCTCGGTGAAGGCGTGCGTGGCGGGGTGTTCGGGGACGAGCGTCGGCGGGGTGCGGACGAGTTCCCGGGAGGACTTGAAGCCGCCGGTGGCCATCCAGTAGAGCGGCCCGATGAAGACCAGGGTGGCCACGAGCAGGGTCAGGACCAGCACGGTCCGGTAGATCCGGCGTCCGCCGGGCTGGTTGAGCCGGACCGGCGAGATCAGGGTGCGGGTGCCGCTGTGGGCGGGCTTGCTCATCGTCACTCCTCCCCGCCCCGGCGCTCCAGCCACAGGTAGAGGGCGGAGAAGGCGCCGAGCACCAGCAGCAGGACGACGCCCAGCGCGGCGGCGGTGTTGAACTTGTCGAAGTTGAACGCGTAGTTGTAGAGCAGGTAGACCACGGTGGTGGTCGATCCCTGCGGTCCGCCGCCGGTGAGGACGAAGGACTCGGTGAACATCTGCATGGTGGCGACCACCTGCAGCATCAGCATCAGCGAGAGGATCAGCCGGGTCTGCGGCACGGTGACGTGCCAGACGCGGCGGAGCAGGCCGGCGCCGTCGAGTTCGGCGGCCTCGTAGAGCTCGCCGGGGATGGACTGCAGGGCGGCCAGGTAGACCAGGGTGGCGCTGCCCATGTTGGCCCAGGTGGAGACGAGGACCAGGGAGAGCATCGCGGTGTCCGGCGAGGCCAGCCAGGACGAGGTGGGCAGGTGCAGGAAGCCCAGGATCTGGTTGAACAGGCCGTAGCCGGGGTCCATGAAGTACTTGAACAGCAGGATGCCCGCGACCGGGGGGAGCATCACGGGCAGGTAGACCAGGATGCGCAGGTAGCTCTGGGCGTGCCGGAACTCGTTGATCACGATCGCGGTGACGAACGGCGCCGCGAAGCCGAAGAACAGCGCGATGCCGGTGAACTCCAGGGTGTGGCCCCAGGCGGGCCAGAACTCGGGGTCGGCGAAGATCTGCCGGAAGTTGTCGAACCCGACCCAGTGGGTCTCGCCGTGGCGGACCTTCTGGAACGACATGACGATCTCGCGGACCATCGGGTACCAGGTGAACAGCGCGAAGCAGAGCAGCGCGCCGATCAGGAAGGCGTGGGCGCGCAGGTTGCGCGCGAGGGCGCGGCGCAGGGCTCCGCCGCGCGGCCCGGCCCCGGTGCGGGCGGCCGCGGCCCGGGCCGGTCGACGGCTCAGCGTGGTGCTCATGGGGGGTGACTCCTCGTCAGGGTGCCGGCCGCCGGCCGGACCGCCGGGCGGGGGCGGTCCGGCCGGCGGCGCGGGTCACTGGTTGGCCAGGATCTGGTTGGCCTGGGTCTCGGCGGTGGCGAGCACGCTGTCGAGGTTGGCGTTCGGGTCGGTCATCGCGGCCGACATCGCGGTGTCGAGGATCTTGTAGAGCTGCTGGGCGGCCGGGGGCTCGGTGATCGTCCTGGTGGGGTTCTTGACGTACGGGTCGTAGTTGGACAGCGGCAGGTTGCCGTTGGTCTTCAGCGACTCGGTGATCGCCTTGATCTGCGGCGACTCGGCGGCCCAGAAGTACGGCTGCGGGACGGCGATCGCGACCGGGTCCTTGCTGGAGCCGGCCAGGGTCTTGGCGCGGGCGAAGTTGAACTGGCCGGCGTCCGGGGTCTGGTACTGGAAGTTGATCCAGGCGATCTCGGCCTTGATCTGGTTCGGGGTCTGGCCCTTCTTGATGTAGTAGAGGTCGCCGCCGCCGAGGCTGTTGCCGGGGCCGGTGGCGCCGGGCATCGGGCCGAGGCCCCACGCCTTGGGGTCGGCGCCGAGCACCTCGATCAGGTGCTTGACCACGTCGGGGGCGCCGAGGAACATGCCGACCTTGCCGGTGGCCAGCGGGGGGAAGGCGTCGGCCCACTGGGTGACCGGGGTGGCGCCGATGCTCTGGTCGGTGAAGCGCATGTCGTGCAGGCGCTTGAGGACCTGCTTGCCCTCGGGCGAGTTGAACGCGGCCTTCTTGCCGTCGGCGGAGACCATCTTCCCGCCGAGGCTGTAGAGCTCCGAGGTGAAGTGCCAGCCGCCGGTGTTGCCGCCGCTGTAGTCCTCGTAGCCGGAGACGCCGTTGCCGAGCGCGGCGATCTTCTTGGCCGCGGCCTGAACCTCGTCCCAGGTGGTCGGCGGCTTGTCGGGGTCGAGGCCGGCCTGCTTGAACAGGTCGCGGTTGTAGACCAGGCCGGTCGCGTAGTAGTTGATCGGCAGCGCGTAGACCTTGCCGTCGACCGTCATGTTGTCCTTGACCGACGGCAGCATCGAGGAGAAGCCGGGCAGCGTGTCGTCGTTGACGTACTTGGTGATGTCCTGCGCGTCACCGGAGTTGAGGGTGGCCTCCCGGTCGGTGAAGTAGGCGTGGAACGCGCCGGTCTCGTCGTGCGCCTTGTACTGCGCGGTCTGCTGGGCCGGCACCTCGCACTGGCCGACGTAGGGCTTCGCGTTGATGGTGACGTTCGGGTACTTGGTCTTGAAGAGGGCCAGGTCGTCCGCGTAGTTGGCCTTGCCCGCGGCCTGGTCCGCACCCGGTGCGCAGTCGATCGAGATGGTGACGGTCGCGTTCGGGTCGAGCGGCTTGCCGTCCGCCGTGCCGGCCGCCGCGTCGCCGCTGCCGGTGGAGGAGGAGCTGCTGCACGCGGCGGTGCTCAGGAGCAGGCCCGCGGCGAGCGCGAGGGCGGCCGTCTTGCTCGATCTGTTCAGCTTCATGCGTACCCCAGGGTGGGAAGAGGTTTCGGGGGGAGTCCGGGCGAAAGCCTGACGTGTGAGGAACGTAGGTGTCTCACAGAGTTAACGCAAGAGGTTGACGAGATATTGAAAAGTTACGACTGGGCATCACCCGGCCCGGCTTGCCCGGCACGCCCCCACCCGCCCGCGCGGCGGGTGCCCAGGCCGTGCGACAGGCAGCCTTGCAGGTTCTTGCTCGATCCTGTTCTACTTTTGCGCATGAAAAGCAAGCTCTCGCTGGTCGCGCAGAAGGTCGGAGTCAGCGAGGCCACGGTCAGCCGGGTCCTCAACGGCCGCCCAGGGGTCGGCGCCGCCACCCGCGACGCGGTGCTCACCGCGCTGGACGTCCTGGGCTACGAGCGGCCGACCCGGCTGCGCGGGGAGCGGGCCCGGCTGATCGGCCTGGTCCTCCCCGAGCTGCAGAACCCGATCTTCCCGGCGCTGGCGGAGGTGGTCGGCGGCGCACTGGCGCAGCGCGGCTTCACCCCGCTGCTGTGCACCCGCACGGCCGGCGTCGGGGAGGCCGGGCACGTCAGCATGCTGCTCGACCAGCAGGTCTCCGGCGTGGTCTTCGCCGGCGGGCAGTGCGCCCAGGCGGACGGCTCGCACGAGCACTTCGGGCAGCTGCGCGAACGGGGCGTCCCCGTGGTGCTGCTGAACGCCTCGGTGGAGCGGCTCGGCTTCCCGCAGGTGTCGACCGACGACGCGGTCGCGGTGGCCCAGGCGTTCGGCCACCTGGCCACCCTGGGGCACGAGCGGATCGGGCTGGTCGTGGGCCCCGAGGACCACGTCCCGTCCCGCCGCAAGCTGGCGTCCTTCCTGCGGCAGTACGCGCTCCGCGACCGGGTGCCGCGGCCGGAGTGGGTCGCCCACACGCTGTTCGGCCTGGAGGGCGGCCACGCCGCCGCGGGGCGCCTGCTGGCGGCCGGGGTGACCGGAGTGATCTGCGCCAGCGACCCGCTCGCCCTGGGCGCCGTCCGGGCCGCCCTGCGGGCCGGGCTGGACGTCCCCGGCGACCTGTCGGTGATCGGCTTCGACGACTCGGTGTTCATCAACTGCACCCGGCCCCCGCTGACCACCGTGCGCCAGCCGATCGAGGCGCTCGGCCGGGCCGCCGTCGAGCTGCTGGTCGGCCGGATCGAGGGCGGCCCGACCTCCCCCGCCGAGCTTTTGTTCGAACCCGAGCTGGTGGTCCGGGGCTCCACCGGCCCGGCCCCGCACCGGGGCTGACACACGCGGACGTGGGGGCGTGGGGACGTGCGGACGTGCCGGGCAGGACGGGCGCTGTCAGGGGCGCCCGTCCTGCCCGGGGTCGGCGGGGTGTGAGGGGTGCTACGGGTTGACGGTGATGTGCATCGTCGAGGTGGTGTTGCGGATGTCCGTCGCGTTGTTGCTCAGCGTCAGGTGGTTGAAGGTGACGTCGCCGACGGCCGGGCCCTGACCCGGCTCGGGCAGCTCGTTGGCCCACAGGCCGAACCCGGACTTGGCGTCGAAGGCGTCGCCGCTCTTCCGCGCCCCGCTGATCGACACGTTGGTGAAGACGGTGTCCTTGATCGGGTTCTGCGGCTGCCCGCCGACGTAGTTGGTCTGGAACATGATGCCGCTGTAGGTGGGGTCGACGATGTCCACGTCGCTCACCCGGATGCCCTGGAACACCTTGGAGGCGGAGAACACCCAGATGCCGGGGAAGGTCTGCCCGCCCCAGAAGTGGCCGCCGGCCCGGACGATCGAGATGTTCTGCAGGGTGGTCGGGTCCGTCCCGAAGCCGTTCATCGGGTAGCCGAAGTCCAGCGAGGAGATGGTGACGCCCGAGTAGCAGAGGGTGTCCGCGAGGTAGATGTTCCGGAAGGTGTTGGCGTAGCCGCCGTACACCGCGATGCCCGCCGCGCGCCAGGTCAGGATCGCGGTGAGGTTCTGGAACACGTTGTTCTTCTCGTCGGCGCCGCCCGCGTCGATCGCGGAGAACAGTGCGAAGGAGTCGTCGCCGGTGGCCCGGGCCTCGTTGTTGGAGACCAGGTTGTCGGTGGAGCCGTTGGTCATGTTGATGCCGTCGGCGAAGGTGTCCCGGATCCGCGAGTTGGTGATCGTCATGAAGTCCGTGTTGGCACCCCAGTACATGCAGACCATGTGCTCGGTCCAGATGTTGTCGATCGTGATGTTGGCGACGTTGGCGAAGTCGAACACCTTGCCGGGGCCGTCGATCCGCGAGGTGTAGTTGCCGAAGTAGGCGAACCCGCTGAAGGTCGAGCCGTTGGCGGTGGAGTCGGCCCGGAAGCCGACGTCGGTGTTGGACTGGCTGGTCGGGGCGTAGAACCGGGTGAACCAGGGGCCCGCGCCGACCACCTTCACCGGCTTGCCGTAGACCTGGAACTTGCTCGCGGTCTGGTAGTCGCCGGCCGGCAGGTAGACGCCGACCAGGGTACCGGTGGTGTCCATCCGGACCTTGTCCAGGGCGTTCTGCACGTCCTGGTGCGCGAAGCCGGTCGGGACGACGTACTTGGCCGGGTCCGGGTTCGGGAGCTGGGCGGCCTGCTCCAGGCTGACGAAGTCGATCGCGTACTGCGAGGTGTTCGCCGCGTCCTTCTGCAGCCTGATCTTGTGGCCGGCCGGGACGGTGGTGCCGAGCAGGACGTTGGCCTCGTCGTAGATGTGCCGGGGGCTGCCCGCGCTCGGCGCGTTGCCGGGGCCGGTCTCCGAGCCGTACAGCCAGGCGTACTTGGAGGTCAGGTCGATCGCCTTGAGGAAGGTGCCGTCCACGTAGACGTTCAGGGTGGCGCTGGTGCCGTCGCCGCCCGGCGCGTCCGGGATGGAGAACCGGGTGACCAGCGTGTTGGTCGCCGCCCTGGTGGTGAACTCCACCGAGGAGCCGGTCGAGTTGAGCGTGACGGCCTTGCGGCCGGACGCCTCGCCCGCCAGGTCGCCGATGGTCCGGTTCGGGCCGACCAGCTGGGCGCCGCCGCCGAGCACGCCGTCCTCGGCCTCGTAGGTGTCGAACGGCAGGTTGGCGCCGCGGCCGACGTACAGCGACTGGGTGGAGGTGTTGTTGGCCTGCTTGACCGGCAGCTCGTTGGCGTCGGCGGCGATCACCGTCTTCACGGTGTAGCGGCCGTTGGCGGCGGTCCAACTGCCCAGCGCGACGGGGCTGCTGGTGGCACCGGGGGCGAGCGTGCCGGTGTACGCGCCGGTCAGGGTCTTCAGCACGGCGCCGGTGCCGGCGTCCGCGACGGTGACGGTGATGCCGTGGCTGCCGGACGAACTCGCCACCGTGCCCTGGTTCTTGACGGCGACGGTGAAGTTCACCGGGCTGCCGTCGGCGGGGTTGGTGGGCGACCAGGTCGACGGGGCGGCGACCAGGTCGGAGGAGGCGACCTGGTTGACCGTCAGCGAGCCGGTGAACGCGTTGTTGGTCTCGTCCTGCTCGATGACCTTGTTGTCCTCGTCGACCTTCGCGGTCAGCTGGTAGCTGCCCGCGTTCTGCGCCGGGACCTGCGCGGACACCGTGGTGGAGGCACCGGCCGCCAGCGCGCCGACGGCGGCCGTGCCGACCTTGGTGGCGCCCAGGTAGAAGTTCACCGAGGTGGCGCCGGAGGGGTTGGTGCCCGCGTTCTTGACCACGGCCGACAGGGTGGGGCTGTCGGTCTCCACCGGGGCGGCCGGGTTGCTGCTCACCGCGGTGACGGTCAGGTCCGGGTTCGGGGCCGGGACGCCGATCACCTGGAACTCGGCGGCCTGGCCGCCGGCGGAGCCGGAGTTGGCGGTGAACTTCAGCTGCACGTCGGCGACGGTCGCGGACACCGGGATGGTGACGGTGTTGCCGCTCGCCGGGTCGAAGGTGTAGCTCTGCGCCGGGACGAGGGTGCTGAAGCCGCTCGCGCTCTGCTCCCGGCCGTCCACCTCGATGGTCTGGGTCCGGGTCGACCAGGCCGCGGCCGGGTTGAGCTTGACCACCACCGCGCTGGTGGTCGCGTTCGCGCCCAACTGCACCGCGAGGGTATTGGGGTAGCTGCCCCCGGCGGCCTCCCAGTAGGTGGCGGTGTCGTTGTCGTTGGCGTTGGTCGCCACGTACGTGAAGGTCGACGAGGAGGCCGAAATGGGCTTGCCCGCCGCCAGGTTGCTGCCGGTGCCGCCGCCGCTGCCCGTCCGGGTGACGGTGTTGGAGGAGGCCGAGACGTTGCCCGCCGCGTCCTTCGCCTTCACGTAGTACGAGACGGTCGCGCTGTCCGGCTGGCTGTCGGTGTACGTCAGGGTGCTGCCGCTGACGCTGCCGCGCAGCGCCCCGTTGGCGTACACGTCGTAGCCGGTGACGCCGGTGTTGTCGCTGGACGCCCCCCAGGTCAGCCTGACCTGGCCGGCGGCGGGCTGGGTGTACGCCAGGTTGCTCGGGGCGCTGGGGGCCTGGGTGTCGCCGGACCGGCCGGTGCGGGTGACGGTGTTGGAAGCCGCGGACTGGTTGCCCGCCGCGTCCTTGGCCTTCACGTAGTACGACACCGTCTCGCTGTCGGAGCGGCTGTCGGTGTACGCCAGGGTGCTGCCGGACACGCTGGTCAGCAGGGTGCCGTTGGCGTACACGTCGTAGCCGGTGACGCCGGTGTTGTCGGTGGCGGCGCCCCAGGTCAGCCTGATCTGCCCGGCGGCGGGCTGGGTGTACGCCAGGTTGGCCGGGGCGCTGGGGGCCTGGGTGTCGCCGGTGGCGGGGCCGTACGCCTCGAACTCGGCGAGCTGCCCGGCCGGCCAGGCGGTGTTGCCGGTGAAGGTCAGCCGCAGGTAGCGGGTGGTGGTGGTCGACAGGGCGACCGTGACCGTGTTGCCCGTGGCCGGGTCGAAGACGTAGCCGGCCGAGGCCACCAGGTCGGTGAAGTTGCTGCCGTCGGTGGAGCCCTGCACCTTCAGGGTCTGGGTGCGCTTCTCCCAGCCGGCGGGCAGCTTCAGCACCAGCTTGTTCACCGGGACGGCGGAGCCCAGGTCGCCCTGGATCCACTGCGGCCAGGCGTTGTTGACGCTCTCCCAGTAGCTGGCGGTGCTGCCGTCGCCGGCGTTGGCGGCGGTGTAGTTCTGCGCGTTGCCGCTGGCGGTGAAGGTGCGGCCGGCCAGCAGGTTCGCGGTGGCGGAGGTCGCCCCGTAGACCTCGAACTCGGAGAGCTGGGCGGCCTGCCAGCCGGTGTTGGCGGTGACACTGACCCGCAGGTAGCGGGCGGTGGTGGCCCCGAAGGAGATCGTCGCCTTGTTGCCGGAGGCCGGATCGAAGGTGTAGTTCGCCGCGGCGGTGACGGTGGCGAAGGTGCTGCCGTCGGTGGAGCCGAGCACGGTGAGCGTCTCGGTCCGGGCGCCCCAGCCGGCCGGGACCTTCAGCACCACGGTGTCGACGGCGGTCGCCGCGCCCAGGTCGACCTGGAGCCACTGCGCGGCGGCGAGGCCGTTGGACTCCCAGTAGCTGTCCTGGCTGCCGTCGTCGGCGTTGCCCGGGGTGTAGGCGCCGTTGCTGTTGGAGGCGGTGACGGCCTTGCCGAGGGCCAGGTTCGGCCCTCCCGCCGCCCTGGCTGCCGGGAGGAGGGGCCCGGCGAGCAGGAGCATTCCCAGCACGGCCGACGACGCCGTCAGCCGCGTGGTGATGCGCTTCGATCTCATGACGTCCCTTCACAAGGTCGAGAAGATTCACTCTTCTGTCCATCTTTTGCGTGATGGCAGCCAAGAGTTACCGTCGGGCTACGGGCATGTCAACGGACCGGAGCGGACGTGCGCATACGAAAAAGCGGGCGGGCACCGAAGTGCCCGCCCGCTCGGCGGCCCTGCCCGGACCCCTCCCGGGGGCCCGCTACCCGTCCTTCGTCAGCCGCGCTCCCGGGCCGGCGCGGTCGAGCCGCGCACCACCAGCTCCGGCTCGAACAGCAGCTCGTCGTGGGTGACCCGGACCCCGGCGATCTCGCCGACCAGCAGGTCCACCACCGCGCGGCCCATCGCCTCGATCGGCTGCCGGACCGTGGTCAGCGGCGGGTCGGTGCACATCATGAACGAGGAGTCGTCGTAGCCGACCACCGACACGTCGTCCGGCACCGACAGCCCGGCCCGGCGCACCGCGCGGACCGCGCCGAGCGCCAGCGGGTCGCTCGCGCAGACCACGCCGGTGACGCCCTGGCGGAGCAGCCGGGTGGTCGCGGCCTGGCCGCCCTCCAGGCTGAACAGCGCCCGTTCGACGTGCTGTTCGGGCAGCTCCAGGCCGAACTTGCGGAGCACCGCCTCGGCCGCGGCCAGCTTGCGCTGCGAGGGCATGTGGTCCTGCGGGCCGAGCACCAGGCCGATCCTGGTGTGCCCCAACTGCCGCAGGTGGCCCACCGCCTGCTCGACCGCCACCGCGTCGTCGCAGGACACCCGGGGGAAGTCCAGGTGCTCGATCGCGGCGTTCAGCAGCACCGTCGGCAGGCTGCGCTCGGCGAGGCGCTGGTAGTGGTCGTGCGGCGCGTCGCCCTGGGCGTAGAGGCCGCCGAAGAAGACCACGCCGGAGACGTGCTGCTCCAGCAGCAGGTCCACGTAGTCGGCCTCGGAGACGCCGCCGGCCGTCTGCGTGCACAGCACCGGCGTGAAGCCCTGGCCGGCCAGCGCCCCGCCGACCGCCTCGGCGAAGGCCGGGAAGATCGGGTTGCCCAGCTCCGGCAGCACCAGCCCGATCAGCCGGGCCCGCTCGCCGCGCAGCTGGGTGGGGCGCTCGTAGCCGAGCACGTCGAGGGCCGTGAGCACGGCCGCCCTGGTCGCCTCGGAGACACCGGGCTTCTCGTTCAGCACCCGGCTGACGGTCGCCTCGCTGACCCCGACCTTCTTCGCCACCTCGGCGAGTCGTCGCGTCATGCGTCGAGTGTACGACAGAAAGCGCAAGCCGCTTGCGTGAATTTGCAGAATGAGGACGGAGCCGGGGTGCCGCAGCCTCCTGCGGGCCGACCGCGGCGATCGGGCCGACCGCGGCGATCGGGCCGACCGCGGCGATCGGGCCGGTCGCGGCGGTCGGGCCGGTCGCGGCGGTCGGGGCGGAAACCGCTCGTTCCTGACGGACCGTCACGATAGCTTTGACCACGACCCGTCAGGTCGGGCGGGTCGGCGGCGGAGGCCGCCGTTCGGACACGCACGCGCACGGAGGACCACCATGAGGACGCGCACCGCCGGGGCCGGCACGGCCCTGTTCGCCGCCGGGCTGCTGCTGGTCGGCTGCTCATCCGCCAAGCACGCGGAGGCCGCCCCGCCGAGCCCCTCCTCCAGCCCGTCCCCCAGCCCCGTCCGCAGCTCCCCCGCCCCCGCCCGGTCGACCGTCCCCGCGCCGCCCGTCCTGAACGACCACTACTTCGCCGAGGGTGACTGCGCCCGGGCCGCCGGCGGTTCCCGCTACGAGCCGGTGCCCTGCGACTCCCCGCAGGCCGAGGCCAAGGTGATCAAGCGCAGCAGCACGGCGCAGGGCGTGGCCGCCGCCCTGCCGCAGGGCGCGGACTGCCCCGACGGCACCGACGTCGCCCTCGACCTGACCCAGAACGCCCTGGTGGACGTCAAGCAGAACCGGGCCGCCTGGGCCTGCCTGCGCAACCTGCGCGACCCGCACCCCGGGGACCCGGGCGGTGGCGGCGGCCCCGGCATCCTGGTCGGCGACTGCGTGTACCGGGGCAAGACCTCCAGCGGCGCCGAGACCGTCCTGGAGACCCGCTGCGACGGGCAGGGGGAGCACCGCCCCGAGTACAAGGTCGACAAGATCTACGTCAAGCAGACCCTGATCGACACCACCAAGCCCAAGCCCGGCTGCCCCGACGAGGCCACCGTCAGCTTCACGCTCCCCCGGGCCCCCGGCGCGCTCGCCCTCGACCCGACCGTCGCCTGCGCCGAACCCGTCGACTGACGCCACTACGCTTGGGTCCCCTGCCCGGCCCACGGCGGCTTTCAAAGCCCGTAGGCTGGGCAGTAAGGGACCACGGGGGCGGCAGCCGCCTCCGCCGTTGACGGAGGGAGATGCCGGGTGATCGAGCTGGAAGACCTTCCCGAGTTGATCGACCCGGTGATGATCTGCGCCTTCGAGGGCTGGAACGACGCCGGCGACGCGGCCTCGGCCGCACTCGGACACCTCGACGAGACCTGGGGCGGCAAGGTGTTCGCCGCGCTCGACGCCGAGGACTACTACGACTTCCAGGTCAACCGGCCGACCATCTGGCTCGACGGCGGGGTCCGGCGGATCACCTGGCCGACCACCCGGCTGTCCGTGGTCCGGGTCACCGACCCCAAGCCGCGCGACCTGGTGCTGGTCCGGGGCATCGAGCCGAGCATGCGCTGGCGCTCGTACTGCAACGAGATCCTGGGCTTCGCCCACGAGTTGGGGGTCGAGCTGGTCGTCGTCCTGGGCGCCCTGCTCGGCGACACCCCGCACACCCGGCCGGTGCCGGTCTCCGGCGTCACCTCGGACCCGACGGTGGCCCGCTCGCTGGACCTGGAGGAGAGCCGCTACGAGGGCCCGACCGGCATCGTCGGCGTCCTCCAGGAGGCCTGCGCGCACGCGGGCGTCCCCGCCGTCACCTTCTGGGCCGCCGTCCCGCACTACGTCTCGCAGCCGCCCAACCCGAAGGCCACCCTGGCCCTGCTCAACCGGGTCGAGGACCTGCTGGACCTGCGCATCCCGCCGGGCGAGCTCGCCGACGACGCCCGGGCCTGGCAGCTGGGCGTCGACCAGCTCGCCGCGGAGGACTCCGAAGTCGCCGAGTACGTCCAGCAGTTGGAGGAGGCGCAGGACACCGCGGAGCTGCCGGAGGCGTCCGGCGACGCGATCGCCCGCGAGTTCGAGCGCTACCTGCGGCGGCGCGACAACCAGGGGCCCAAGGGCGAGAAGCCTGCCACGGGGCACGCGACGGAGCGGCCGAAGGACGAGGACGAGGAGTAGGCGCCGGGCGCGGAGCGGGGCGCAACGCGGATCGGCCCGAGGAGGGTGGTGCTCTCCTCGGGCCGATCCTGCTGTCGGTACCGGGTTGCTCGCGCAGTTCCCCGCGCCCCTGGCGGGGCGCGGGGGGTTCTACAGGGCCACGCCGAGCAGGGCGTCGACGGTGCGGGAGACCAGGCCCGGGGCGCCGGTGTCCTCGCCGCCCTCGGTGGCGGCGGTCGCGGCCCAGCGGTCGACGGCGGCCAGGGCGGCCGGGGCGTCGAGGTCGTCGGCGAGGGCGGCGCGGACCTCGGCGAGCATCGCCTCGGCGGGCGGGCCGTCGGGGCGGGAGACCGCGGCGCGCCAGCCGGCCAGGCGGGTCAGGGCGGCGTCCAGGTCGGCGGCCGTCCACTCCCAGTCACTGCGGTAGTGGTGGGCGAGCAGGGCCAGCCGGATCGCGGCCGGGTCGACGCCGTCGCGGCGCAGCGCCGAGACGAACACCAGGTTGCCGCGCGACTTGGACATCTTGTGGCCGTCCAGGGCGACCATGCCGGCGTGCACGTACGCCCGGGCGTACGGGTGCTCGCCGAGGGCGACCTGGGCGTGCGCGGCGCCCATCTCGTGGTGCGGGAAGGACAGGTCGCTGCCGCCGCCCTGGATGTCGAAGTCCATGCCGAGGAACTTCAGCGCGATGGCGACGCACTCGATGTGCCAGCCGGGGCGGCCGCGGCCGAGCTCGGTGTCCCAGGCGGGTTCGCCGGGGCGGGCGGCCAGCCAGAGCAGGGCGTCCAGCGGGTCCTTCTTGCCGGGGCGCTCGGGGTCGCCGCCGCGCTCGGCGAAGACCGGGAGCATCTGCTCGCGGGTCAGGCCGGAGACCTCGCCGAAGCGCGGGTCGGACGCGACCGAGAAGTAGACGTCGCCGTCGACCTCGTAGGCGGCGCCGGAGGCGAGCAGCCCCTGCACCAGCGGGACGATCCACGGGATGGACTCGACGGCGCCGACGTAGTGCGCGGGCGGGAGCATCCGCAGCGCGGTCATGTCCTCGCGGAACAGCGCGGTCTCGCGCTCGGCGAGCGCCGTCCAGTCCTGGCCGGTGGCCTCGGCGCGCTCCAGCAGGGGGTCGTCCACGTCGGTGACGTTCTGGACGTACAGGACGTCGTGGCCGGCGTCCTTCCAGACCCGCTGGACCAGGTCGAAGGTGGTGTAGGTGGCTGCGTGGCCCAGGTGGGTCGCGTCGTAGGGAGTGATGCCGCAGACGTAGAGCCGGGCGGTCGGGCCGGTGGGCACGACTTCTCGGACACTGCTCGTGGCGGTGTCGTAAATGCGCAGGGGAAGCCCCTGACCGGGCAGGGCGGGAACCTCGGAGGCGGGCCAGGCATGCATGGGACCGACTCTAACCTTGCGATCATTTGAAAGACCAACCTACGGACGTGATCGGCCGGAATCCGTTCGTCCTCGGTTTCGGATCGGTATCAGACCGGCGGCCAGGGAATAGACGGCCACTCCGCCGACGGCAGCGGATGCCGTCCGTCGGCCAGCAGCGCGGCGGTCCGGGCCGCCAGGGCGGCGATCTCACCCGCCGTCAGATGCGGGCGCAGCCGCTCGCCGAGCGGTCCGGCCAGGTCGGCGGCGAGCCGGTCGAGCGCCTCGCGGGCCTCGTCGGTCAGCGGCTGCCCGGCCCAGCCCCAGAGCAGGGTGCGGAGCTTGGGGGCGGGGTGGCAGGTGACGCCGTGGTCGATGCCGTAGATCCGGCCGTCGGCGGCCGACAGCCAGTGGCCGCCCTTGCGGTCGGCGTTGTTGAGCACGGCGTCCAGGACGGCGAGGCGGCGCAGCCGTTCGTCGTCGCGGTGCACCAGCCAGGCCAGGCGGCCGCCGTCGACCTCGGCGCGCAGGATCGGCAGCCAGCCCGGGCGCGGCCCGGTCTCCAGCGGCTGGAGGTCGAGCAGTTCCGGGGCGTCCGGGTCGGGCTCGATCCACAGCTGCACCATCCCGGGCCCGGCCGGGCCCTCGCGCAGCAGCGTCGGCGGGACCAGCCCCCAGCCGGTGGCGGCGGACACCTCGTGGGCGGCGGCCTCCCGACCGGCCAGGGTGCCGTCCGGGAAGTCCCACAGCGGGCGTTCCCCCGCGACGGGCTTGTACACGCACGGGGCGGTCAGCCCGTCCAGCGTGACGGTGCAGTACAGGACGGCGTTGGACGCGTCGGTGACCCGGCCGTGCACGGTCAGGACGCCCTCGCGCAGCAGCGCCAGCGCGGTGTCCGGGTCGGCGGCGAGCGCGGCGCTGGTGGCCGGGTCGGTGCCGGGGGCGTCCGGGGCCTGTTCCTCGGTGCCGGGGGCGGTCTCGGTGCCGGGGGCGGTCTCGGTGCCGGTCTCGGTCTCGGTCTCGGTGCCGGGGGCGTCCGCGGCGGGCTGCTCGCTCAGCGCCGGTACCCGTTCGCGCGCGGGCACAGGTGGCCCTCCGGGTCGAGCGGCAGGTTGCAGAACGGGCAGGGCCGGCGGCCGGCCGCGACCAGGTCCAGGGCGCGCTTGGCGAACACCCGGGCCATCGCGCCGCTGAGCCGCACCCGCAGCATGTCGGGCCCGTTCTCGTCGTCGAAGACCGCCTCGCCGCCGTCCTCGTCCTCGTCGGACTCCTCGACGTACGCCTGCGCCTCGACCACCAGGCACTCCTCGCGGGCGTCCCAGGCCAGCGCCATCGTGCCGACCCGGAACTCCTGCTCCAGCGGCACGTCCAGCGGCGCGGTGTCGAGCAGTTCGGCCGGGGCGACGGCCGGGATCGGGGCCTCGCCGCCGCTGCGCCGCAGCGCCTCGTCGAGGACCTCCTCGATGCGCTCGGCGAGCGCCATGACCTGGGTCTTCTCCAGCAGCACGCTGGTGATCCGGCCGCGCGAGGACGCCTGCAGGTAGAACGCGCGGGCGCCGGGCTGGCCGACGGTGCCGGCCACGAACCGCTCGGGCTGGTCGTAGAAGTGGACCTGACGGGACACGCTGCTCGCTCCGAATGGGTTGCGGTGTTCTCGATCTCACCCTACGGCCAAACCGACCGGAGGTGGGGCCGGGGGCGGCCGGTTTCCGCGCACTGCCGGGGAGTTCGCTCCGTCCGGGGTGCGCGGCGGCGCCCCGGTGCTGCCCGGCGCTCAGGCGGTGCCGGTCTCGCCGCCGACCACCGCGTCGTCCCCGGCGGAGCGGCCGTGCGGGCGCGGGGCCAGCGCGCCGAGGTCGCCGGTGTCGCCGAGGCGGAGCAGGTAGGGGCGGTGCGGGGTGTAGCGGATCGCGGTGACCGAGCAGGGCTCGACCGAGATCCGCTGGAAGTGGTCCAGGTGCAGGCCGAGCGCGTCGGCCACGATCGCCTTGATCACGTCGCCGTGGGTGGCGGCCACCCAGAGCGCGTCCGGCCCGTGGTCGACGGCAATCTTGTCGTTCCACTCCCGGACGGCGTCCACCGTGCGGTGGCTGAGCGCGCGCAGCGACTCGCCGCCGGGGAAGGCGGCGGCCGAGGCGTGGTCCTGGACGGTGCGCCAGAGCGGTTCCTGGGCCAGCTCGGACAGCGGGCGGCCGGTCCACTCGCCGTAGTGGCACTCGCCCAGTCGCTCGTCCGGCTCCGGTTCGGCGAGCTCGGGGCGGGCCGCGCGCAGCGGCTCCAGGGTCTGCCGGCAGCGCTCCAGCGGGCTGCTGACCAGCCGGGCGATCGGCAGCCCCGCGAGGCGGCCGGGCAGCGCGGCGGCCTGGGCGCGGCCGGTCTCGTCCAGGTCGATCCCGGGGGTCCAGCCGGCCAGGATTCCGGCCGAGTTGGCGGTGGACCGGCCGTGGCGCACGAGCAGCAGGGTGGGCATGCGGACAAGGGTACGACGCCGAACGCGCCCCGCGGGCGGCCCGGCCGGGTCACAATGGCGGGCATGATCGTGGATTGCGGCATCTACCGGGACGGGCGGCGCACCGAGGGCCCCGCGGACTTCTCGGACGCCCTGGCGGAGGTCCGGGCGGCCGGCGACGGCTTCCTCTGGATCGGCCTCGCGGACCCGACCGAGGCGGAGTTCGACCACGTCTCGGAGGAGTTCGGCCTGCACCCGCTGGCGGTGGAGGACGCGGTGACGGCGCATCAGCGCCCGAAGGTGGACATCTACCAGGACTCGGTGTTCACCGTCCTGAAGACCGCCGCGTACCACCAGAAGGACGAGACGGTCTCGATCGGCGAGCTGATGATCTTCCTGGGCGACTCGTACGTGATGACCGTCCGGCACGGGCCGGAGAGCCCGCTGGCCGCGCTGCGCGGCGACCTGGAGAAGCAGCCGGAGCTGCTGGCCCACGGCCCGGCCGCGGTGCTGTACGCGATCTGCGACATGGTGGTCGACCAGTACCTGGACGTGGCGACCGAGCTGCAGACCGACCTGGACGAGCTGGAGGCGGAGATCTTCTCCCCCGGCCGCTCGCGCGGCGCCGCCGAGCGGATCTACGGCTTCAAGCGGCAGGTGGTCGGCTTCCGGAAGGCGACCTTCCCGCTGATGGAGCCGGCCCTGCGGCTGACCCGGGCGGGCAGCGCGGGCGAGGTCAAGGTCCCGTTCGTGGCGGACGGCCTGCGGCCGTACTTCCGGGACGTCGCCGACCACCTGGCCAAGGTCAACGAAGTGGTGGAGAGTCTGGACCGGCTGCTCTCCGACATCCTCTCCGCCAACCTGGCGCAGGTCAGCGTCCAGCAGAACGACGACATGCGGAAGATCTCCGCCTGGGCGGCGCTGGCGGCCGTCCCCACCATGATCGCCGGCATCTACGGCATGAACTTCGAGCACATGCCGGAGCTGCACCAGCCCTGGGGCTACCCCGCGGCCGTCGCCGTGATGGTCGGGGTCTGCCTGGTGCTGCACCGGCTCTTCAAGCGCGCGGGCTGGCTGTAGGGCCTCCCGGCCCGCGCGCTCGTCGACTCGGCGTCAGTCCTGCTGCTGCCTGCGGCGGGCCGCGACCAGGGTGCCCGCGCCGAGCAGCAGCGCGGTGGCGCCGCCGACGGCGAGGGTGCCGAGCGGGGCATCGGTGCCGGTGGTGGCGAGCTGCGTGCCGGTGGCCGTGGCCGTGGCCGTCGGCGTGCCGGTGGTGCCGGTGGTGCCGGTGCTCTGCGGGGCCGTGGTGGTCGGGGTGGTGTCGGCGACCGGGGTGACGGTGCTGCCGCCCTGGTTGCCCTGGTTGCCCTGGTTGTTCTGGTTCGCCTGCTCGGCGGCGGCGTCCACGGCCTTGGCGGCGTCCCAGCCGTGCTCCAGGAACGCGCGGATCGCCTCCGGGCTGCCGTCCTCCAGCGCGGCGCGCGCGGCCTTGCGGACCTCCGGCCCGCCGGTGGCGATGATCTGCGCGATCCGGACCCGGTCGTCGCTCAGCCGGAGCTCGGGCAGCTTCTGGAGGAAGGCCGCGACCTCCATGTCGGTGCCGTCGATCGCCTTCTCCGCACCCTCCCGGGCGAGTCGGCCGAGCGTCCTGTCCTCCAGCAGCTGCGAGACCCGGACCCGGTTGTCGGACGCGGCGGCGGGCCAGGCCACTTGGAGGAAGTGGTCGACGGCGGCCTCCGTGTGCGCGGTGAGGGTGTCCTGGGCGGCCTGCCAGATCGGGCTCCGGTACTCGGACACGCTCATCAGCTGGGTGACGCGGATCATCTTGTCGTCCATGATCACCGTGTGCAGCGCCTTGTCCAGGAAGGGCTGCCACCCGGAGGCCGGGCCCGCCAGCACCCTCACGATCTCGTCGTGGAAGTACTTGTAGTGGTTGGGCTCGACGAGTAGTTGCTCCAGTCGCGCTCGGGCCGCGGCCTCGCCCGCGCTCGGGTCGACCGGCGCCGGGTTCGCGGGCGCCGGGTCGGCGGCCGGGGCGGGCTCGGCTGGAGCGGGGTTCGCCGGGGCGGGCTCGGCGGGAGCCGGGGCGTCCGGCTGGGAGGTGCCGGGGGTGGGGGTGGGGGTGGTGTCGGCCATGGCCTGGGTGGTGCCGAGGACGGTCGGGGCGGAGACGGCGGCCACGAAGACGGCGGCGGCTATGGATCGACGGATGCTCAAGGTTCCCCCGGGGAGATGCGGATCGTGCGTCGGACGCCGCCGTGGCCGATGGTCACACGGCGGCGGACGCGCAGATCGTATCGGAACCTTTCACACCGTCATAACGACTTCTTGTGCGTCCCTTTACTCAGGCCAGGCCGGACCGCTCCAGGGCGGCGACGCCCGTGCGGAGGGCGGCGATGCGTTCGTCGAGGGTCCAGCCGGCCGGGGCGAGGGTCAGGGTGGTGACGCCGGCGGCGGCGTAGGCCTGCATGCGGTCGGCGATCCGGGCGGTGTCGCCGAGGAGGGAGGTGGCGTCGATGAAGTCGTGCGGGACAGCGGCCGCGGCGGCGGCCTTGTCGCGGGCCAGGTAGTGGGTCTGGACGTCGTCGGCGGCCTGCTCGAAGCCCATCCGGCGGGCGAGCTGGCTGTAGAAGTTCTTCTCCTTGCTGCCCATGCCGCCGAGGTAGAGGGCGGTGTAGTCGCGCAGGGTGTCGGCGGCGGCGCGGACGTCGTCCCCGACGGCGATGTTGACGGTGGGGCAGAGGTCGAAGCCGTCCAGGGTGAGCCCGGCCTTGGCGCGGCCGGCGGCGAGGGCGTCGGTGGAGAGGGTGGCGTGCTCGGGGGCGAAGAACAGGCCGAGCCAGCCGTCGGCGATCTCACCGGTGAGTTCGAGGTTCTTCGGGCCCATCGAGGCGATGTACAGCGGGATGTGCTCGCGCACCGGGTGGACGGTCAGCTTGAGCGCCTTGCCGGGCCCGCCGGGCAGCGGCAGCGTCCAGTTGGCGCCGTCGTGCACCAGCCGCTCGCGGGACATCGCCTTGCGGATGATCTCCACGTACTCGCGGGTGCGGGCCAGCGGCTTGTCGAACCTGACGCCGTACCAGCCCTCGGAGACCTGCGGGCCGGAGACGCCGAGGCCGAGCCGGAAGCGGCCGCCGGAGAGGGTGTCCAGGGTGGCGGCGGTCATCGCGGTCATCGCCGGGGTGCGGGCCGGGATCTGGAAGATCGCCGAGCCGACGTCGATCCGCTCGGTCTTCGCGGCCACGTAGGACAGCACAGTCGCGGCGTCCGACCCGTACGCCTCGGCGGCCCAGCAGACCGCGTAGCCCAGGCGGTCGGCCTCCTGGGCGACCGCGATGTTGTCGGCGTCCAGGCCGAGTCCCCAGTAGCCGAGGTTGATCCCGAGTCGCATGTGCCCAAGCCTTCCAGTCGGGTGGTGCCGGTGAGCGTAGCCGTCCGGCCGGAGCCATGCTACTGAGCGGTAGTGATGGTGCGGGTCACATCCGGCCGACCGGGGCGCGGCGCGCGGGAGCGTCCTCCGCGCGGGTCGTCCCGGGCCCGGAGGGGTTTCGCCGCTACCCTCACTGCTCGTGGGGGACAGCGCCCCCGACCTGCGCCATCCCCCTTTGGCACAGCACGTTGACGGAGGGCCAGATGGAACTGCGACAGCTCGGCCGGACCGGACTGCGGGTCTCCCGGTTCGGCCTGGGCACCCTCACCTGGGGCCGGGACACCGACGAGCAGGACGCCGCCGAGCAGTTGAAGGCGTTCGTGGACGCCGGCGGCAACCTGGTGGACACCGCGGACGTGTACGCCGACGGCGGCGCCGAGTACCTGCTGTCCCGGCTGACGGACGGTCTGGTCCCGCGCGCCGAGCTGGTGATCGCCTCCAAGGCGGGCTCGCTGCCCGGCACCCGCCGCCCCGACGCCTCCCGCGGCCACCTGCTGACCGCCCTGGACGCCTCGCTGCGCCGGCTCGGCACCGACCACGTCGACCTGTGGCAGGTGCACGCGTACGACCCGGCCACCCCCGCCGAGGAGACCCTGCACGCCCTCGACCTGGCGGTCTCCTCCGGCCGGGCCAGGTACGCGGGCGTCTGCCACTACAGCGGCTGGCAGCTCGCCAAGGCCGCCGCCCACCAGCGGATCTCGCCCGGCAGCGCCCCGCTGGCCTCGGTGCAGCTGGAGTACTCGCTGCTGCAGCGCGGCATCGAGCGCGAGGCGCTGCCCGCCGCCGTGGACGCCGGGGTCGGCCTGCTGGCCTGCTCGCCGCTCGGCCGGGGCGTGCTGACCGGCAAGTACCGGCACGGGGTGCCGCCGGAGTCGCGCGGCGCCTCCCCGCACCCGCACCTGGCCGGTTCGGTGCAGCCGTACCTCGGCGAGGGCTCCCGCCGGATCGTCGACGCGCTGGCCACCGCCGCCGACGGCCTGGCCTCCACCCCCCTGAAGGTGGCGCTCGCCTGGGTGCGCGACCGCCCGGGCGTGTCGGCGGCGCTGCTGGGGGCCCGCACCGCCGCCCAGTTGCAGTCGGCGCTGTCGGTCGAGGCCCTTACGCTTCCGGGTGAGATCCGCGCTGCCCTGGACGACGTGTCGGCCCCGGTGCACCGCTACCCGGACCAGGGCTGGACGGAGCTGTGACCGTCCCGCCCGCTGAAGGAGCCTTCCCGCGATGACCACCCCCGAGGAGAGCCCGGCCGAGCAGCGCGCCGAAGCGCCGTCCGCCGACGCCTCGTCCGCCGAAGCGCCGACCGCCGAAGCGCCGACCGCCGGCACGCCGCCCACCGGTGCGGAGCGTGCCGCCGCGGTGGCCGCGCTCGCCAAGGCGATCGGCGCGATCAACGCGAACGACATCGTCGCCCCGCCCCGGCCCCCGCGCGACGCCGACCTCCCGGTCGACGACGAGCCGTCCGACGACAGCGCAACAGCCGTTGCGGAGCCGGTGATCGACGAACCGGCGGCCGACGAACCGGTGACTGACGGGCCGTCGGCCGACGGGGCGCCGGTCGAGCGGGTGGTCCGCCGTCCCGCCGCGCCCGCCGCCGTCCCGCTCGACGACGCGCAGCGCCGGGCCGCGCTGGCCGCCGTCGCCGAGGTGCTGGCCGCCGGCGGGGCGCCCGCCGAGCTGGCGGAGGCCGCGCTGGCCGAGTTCGGCGAGGGCGCGGCCGAGGAACTGCGGGAGGACCCGTGGGCGGTGCTCGCGCTCCCCGGGGTGCGCCCCGAGCACGCGGACGGTTTCGCCAAGGGCCTGCTGGGCCCCGCCGCCCGGCCGGACGATCCGCGCCGCGCGCAGGCGCTGGTCGCCTGGCTGCTGGAGCAGGCCGCGCTGCACGGGCACTCGGCGCAGGAGCTCGGCGAGGTCGCCGCGGCGCTGCGCGCCCAGCGGGTGCCGGACGCGGAGGCCGCGCTGCAGGCGGTGCTGGAGGACGGGCGGGTGATGCCGTTCCAGGAGGAGCTGCCGATGCCGCCCGGCAGCCACGACGAGGACGAGGAGCCGCCGGTCCGCACCCTGCTGGCGCTGGAGCGTCTGGCACTGGCCGAGGAGAGCCTGGGCGAGGGCCTGGTCCGCCTGCTGTCGACCTTCGTCCCTGGGCAGTTGGAGGAGCCGGAGGAGGAGGCTGACGCCGCGTCGGCTCCCGACGCCCCCGCCCAGCCCGGCCCGGCGGCCTGGGAGGAGGCCGCGGCCGCGGCGCCGCGGTCCGCGCAGGAGCTGGTCCGGGCGGTGGCCGGCTCCGGGCTGGTGCTGCACACCGGCGGCGAGGCGGCCCGGGCCGAGCCGGCCGCGCTGCTGCACGCCGTCGCCGGGCTGGGCCTGCGGGTCCGGGCGGCGACCTGGACGGGCCAGGGCCGGGACGCACTGGCCGCGCTGCTGCCCGCGGACTCCCCCGCCGCCGGGCGGATCGGCACGCTGGCCGACCTGCTGGGCGGCGCGGACGTGCCGCGCGCCGTGGACGGCACCCTCGCGCTGGACGTGCTGGTGGTGCTGGACGCCCCGCTGCTGGACGTGGAGACCGCGGCGACGCTGCTGGAGGCGCTGCCGGACGGGGCCCGGCTGGTGCTGTCCGGCGACCCGCACGGCCTCTGGTCGGCCGGTCCGGGCCGGTTCTTCGCCGACCTGCTGGCTGCGAAGCCCTGCCCCGCCGTGGCCTCCCGCACCCCCGACTTCGGGCCGATCGGCGAGCTGGTGTCCGGCATCGGCATCGGCGAGCTGCAGCCGGTGGACGCCCCCGACAAGGAGGTGGTGATCCTCACCGCCAAGGAGGGCGGCGAGGCCGTCCACCGGGCCGTCCAACTGCTCACCGACTCGATCCCGCGCGCCCTGTCCATCCCGTCCGAGCAGACGGTACTGCTGACCCCGGGCCACGGCGGCCCGGCCGGGACGCGGGCGCTGAACGCCGCCGCCAAGGCGAAGCTGAACCCCGGCCCGGGCCGGTTCGGCGGCTTCGACCCGGGCGACCGGGTGGTGCACTCCCCCGCGCTCGGCGTGAACCTGCCCGGGCGGGTGCTGGACGGCGACGCGCGCGGCCTGCACCTGGAGCTCGCCGACGGCGGGCGGCTCACCCTGACGCCCGCGCAGACCGCCAAGCTGCGCCACGGCTGGGCGGTGACCGCGCACCAGGCGGTGGGCCGGCGCTGGCCCGCCGTGGTGGTGGTGCTGCCGGAGGACGCGGCGGCCCGGCTGAGCCGCCAGTGGGTGTACTCGGCGTTCGGCCGGGCGGAGCGGCACCTCTCGGTGGTGCACGCGGTCGGCCCGGCACTCGCCCAGGCCGTCACCGAGCGGCCCGCCCAGCCCCGGACCACCCGGCTGCGCTCGGTCCTCGCCGACCAGTAGCGGCCGACCAGTAGCGCGTACGAGTGCTGTGACGAGTGCTGTGAGGAAGCGGAAGGGCCCGGCGGGTGCCTGTGCACCGGCCGGGCCCTCGTGCGTCCGCTGTGTCCGCTGTGTCCGCTGTGTTTTCGCTGCGTTCGCTGCGTCCACTGTGTTCGCGTCGTCGGGTCGGGTCACGGGGGCGGGCCGCCGGGCCTCCCGACCTGCCCACCCCGCCCGCCTCAGTCGTCGAGCTCGTCGTCGTAGACCTCGCTGACGTCGAAGCGGCAGATCAGCAGCTCCGGGTCGGTGCCGTCGAAGGGCTCGGGCAGCCATTCGCCGGGCTCGGCCGGTTCGGTGGCGGACACCCACAGCGTGGAGTCGCCCTCCTCCAGGCCGAACTCCTCGGCGCGGGCGGCGATCTCGTCCGGCTCGAACTCGCCGAACAGCACGCCCAGCGCGGCCGTCACCTCGCCCTCCCCGCCCCCGCCCGGGGTCAGCGACTCGTCGACCCGCTCGGCCTGGGCGCGCAGGCGCTTCGGGTCGGCGATCAGGTAGTCGCGGCGGATCAGCACGCTGATCGCCTCGGGCTGCTCGGGGCCCTGGTAGCCGGCCCCGCCCTCGTCGCCCGGGATCTCGAACGGGGTGACCTCGTCGTAGACCTCGTAGAGGATCTGGTCGTAGGCGATGGCGGCCGCCGCGAGCTCCTCGTACGCGTGGACGACGACCGGATCGCCGGGTTCGGTGGAGCTGGAGACAGCCTGCAGGTGGCGGTCGATGGCGGCCTTGACCGCCTCTGCGGCGGCCCGTACCTCGGTGATGGTCAGCTGCGCGGCATCAGACATGGTGCAGACGCTATCCCCACCCGGCGACGACACGCACAGGGGTTGTCACCTACGGCCGTTAAATCCGGGCAAGTTCACCCCCGATGTCCGTTCCGCGTGCATCTGTGCCCGCGTTTTCGGTCCGCACCGTTCCGGAGCCGGGCCCTCCGTCGACCGTTCTCCGACCGTCCTCGACTCCGCCGCGACTCCGCCGCGACCCCTCTTCGACCTTGCTTCGACCTCGCTTCGATGCTCCGCCGCCCTTCTGGTGCGTCGGCGGGGTGCGGCGCGGGTATCCCTGGTGGCGAGGGAAAACTGATTGACGATCAGCTCCGAGCGGGGCGAGGCTCGGACCGTCCGTCGTGTCGGGCGTACCCGAACCGGCCGCCGCTCGGGGACGCGCCGTAGGCTTGCAGGCAGCACAGCAGCGGAGGAGACGCCTTGATCCCTACCAAAACGGTCCGGCTTCCGGAGTACGAGTACCAGTCGCTTCGCCTTCCGCGCGGCACCACCCGCAACGCCGCGCGCCAGTTCCTCACCGAGCAGGCCGAGTACGGCCACTGGGAGCTCGACCGGCTCCGGCTCTACCCGGACGGGAGCCGTACCGTCCGGCTGAAGCGACGCGTGATCCGGCAGGTCCGCCCCACCTGGTAGCACCTCGTAACCCCTCGTAGCCCCTCGCCGCAGACGGGCGGCTCTTCATCCGCTCTTCATCCGCGCGGACGCCCGCGCCCGGGACCGTCCCGCCACCGCACGGTGGTGGGGGTCCCGGGCGCGGGCGTCCGTGGTGCGCGGCCGCGCTGCGCCTCCGGGGCGCGGTTGCGCGGCCGCGCCGGGGCCCCGGGGTCGGGCCGGTGCCCGGGGCCTCAGCGCCGGGCGAGGGACCGCGAGCGGCGGTACAGCACGCCGCCGCCGAGCAGCAGCAGGGCACCGGCCGGGGCCAGCACCTCCAGCGCGGAGGCGCCGGTGTGGGCCAGCTGCGCCTCGGCCGGCATCGCGGCCCGGGCCTGGACCACGGCCGGGGGCGTGCTCGGGGTGGACGGCGGGGTGGGCTGCTCGCCGTTCTGGCCGCCGTTGCGGTCCGTGCCCGGGGTGCTGGGCGTGCCCGGGGTGCCGCCGTGCTCGCCGCCGGTCTCGGGCGGGCAGTCGTCGGTGGGCGGCGGGCAGTCGTCACCGGGCGGGGTGACCGGCGGGGCCGGCGGCTGCTGCGGCGGCGGCGCCTGGACGTTGCCGCACTCGTTGCCGAAGGCCGGGTTGCCGACGCCCGCCACGTTCGCCGAGTTGCCGCAGGCGTTGACCGGGGCGCTGATCGGCGCCTGCACCTGGTTGCCGGAGAGGACGCCGGGCGAGTTCGCGGTCGTGCCGCTCGCGCCGGAGCCGGAGCTGCCGGTGCCGGTGCCGCCCGAGTCGGTGCCGCCCGACCGGGTGCCGCCGGAGCCGGTGGAACCCGAACCGGTGGAACCCGAGCCGGTGGAGCCGGAGCTGCCGGACCCGGTGGAGCCGGACCTGCCGGTGCCGGTGCTGTGCGTGCTGACGTTGGAGCAGTCGTTGCCGTACGCCGGGTTGAGCAGGCCGATCACATTGATCGTGTTGCCGCAGGCGTTCACCGGGATGTTCACGGGGACCTGCACCGCGTTCCCGGACCCTACGCCGGGCGAGTTCGTCGCGGCGCCGTGCGCGTCGGCGACGGCGTGGGCGTACCCCGCGGTCGAGGCCAGCACGCTGCCGGTGGCCATGGCCGTGAGGAGGCCCTTCCTGGCGACCTGTCGCATTGACTCCCCTTGGTTTCTCATCCGATGGTCTGACTGAATTTTTTGGAGTTCTCGCACTCCGACCTCCGGAAACGCTTGCCGATCCGATAGTCGGAATTGCTCACCGCCACGGCGGAGGCATTACTTCAACGACCCCTATCGGTGATGGTTGAGCCATCCGCAGTCGGTTCATCCGATCGAGTGAGGTGTCCAGTAACCCGGGAACAGCTCCTTTCACCCGATCGGGGCGGCCGCGTCCAGCGGGACCCCGAAAACGAATCCGCCCCCGGGCGGCCCAGGAGGCCGCCCGGGGGCGGGAGTTCGGTGTTCGACGCGGCCCCCGTCCGTCAAGGACGGGGCCGGCTCAGCCGTTCTGGCAGCTGTTGCCGAACGCCGGGTTGAGCAGGCCGATCACGCTGATGGTGTTGCCGCAGACGTTGACCGGGATGTGCACCGGCACCTGGATCAGGTTGCCCGAGAGCACGCCCGGGGAGTTGGTCGCGGCACCGTCGGCGTGCGCCCCGCCGTGCGCCGAGGCGACACCCGCACCCGCGAGCACCAGACCGCCGGTGGCGGCGACGACGGCGGCAAGCTTCTTGGCCTTCATCTGACTGTTCCTCCTGATCGTTTCCAGCCCGTTCCCCCGGGCTGCACACGGAAGAACGAAGCCCCGGCGACCGGGATACGGTGCCGGGGCTGCATTCACCCGTTGAAGCGATCGAACGAACAGATGATCGCCATTCCAGATGTCGATAATTTCTGATACTGCTCAGCTCTGATGCTCTGATGCTGCTCAGTTCTGATGCTCGACCGATTAGTAGGACCGGCCGCCGGGGCTGGGCGTGCGGGGCGGACGGGGGCTCAGGCCAGGTCGATGAACCGGTCCAGCACCCGGACGCCGAACTTCAGGCCGTCCACCGGCACCCGCTCGTCCACGCCGTGGAACATGCCGGCGAAGTCCAGGTCCGGCGGGAGCTGGAGCGGGGCGAAGCCGAAGCAGCGGATGCCCAGGTCCTGGAAGGACTTGGCGTCGGTGCCGCCGGACAGGCAGTAGGGGACGGCCCGGGCGATCGGGTCCTCGGCGCGCAGCGCGGTCTGCATCGCCTCGACCAGGGCGCCGTCGAAGCTGGTCTCGATCGCCTTGTCGTGGTGCAGGCTCTCGCGCTTGACGCGCGGGCCGAGGACGCTGTCCAGCTCGGCCAGGAACTCCTCCTCGTAGCCGGGCAGGAAGCGGCCGTCCACGTGTGCGGTGGCCTGGCCGGGGATCACGTTCACCTTGTAGCCGGCGCCGAGCATGGTGGGCTGGGCGGTGTTGCGCAGGGTGGTGCCGATCATCTTGGCGATGCCGCCGAGCACGCGCAGCGTCTCGTCCATGTTCTCGGGGTCGAGCGGCACGCCGAGCGCGTCGGACAGCTCGTCCAGGAAGGCCCGGACGGTCTTGGTGATGCGCAGCGGGAACTGGTGCCGGCCGAGGCGGGCCACCGCCTCGCACAGCTCGGTGATGGCGTTGTCGTCGTTCTCCATCGAACCGTGGCCGGCCCGGCCCTCGACGGTCAGGCGCATCCAGTGCATGCCCTTCTCCGCCGTCTCGACCAGGTACAGCCGGGCCTGGTCGTTGACGGTGAAGGAGAAGCCGCCGACCTCGCCGATCGCCTCGGTGACGCCCTCGAACAGGTCGGGGTGCTGGTCGACCAGGAACCGGGCGCCGTAGGTGCCGCCGGCCTCCTCGTCGGCGAGGAACGCGAGCACCAGGTCGCGCGGGGGCTTGCGGCCGGTGCGGAGCCGGTCGCGGACCACCGCGAGGGTCATCGCGTCCATGTCCTTCATGTCGACGGCGCCGCGGCCCCACACGCAGCCGTCGGTGATCTCGCCCGAGAACGGGTGCACCGTCCAGTCGTCGGCGTTGGCCGGCACCACGTCGGTGTGGCCGTGGATCAGCAGGCCCGGACGGGACCGGTCCTCGCCCTCGATCCGGACCACGGTCGAGGCGCGGCCCTTCGCCGACTCGAAGATCTGCGGTTCCAGGCCGAACTCGGCGAGTTGCTCGGCGACGTACTCGGCCGCCTTCCGCTCGCCGGGGCCGGAGCCGTCGCCGTAGTTGCTGGTGTCGATGCGGATCAGGTCCCGGCAGATCTCGGCGACCTCCGACTCGGCCGTCACCGTGCGCTCGCTGCCCACACTCATCGCTCCCACCTCGTGTCTGCCCAGCTCGTGTCTGCCCGCCCCGGCGCGGCTGCGGCCCGCGCCGCCCCGACCCGGCCGGGGCCGCGGGCGTCGTCCCGCCATCCTCCCCCAGCACCCGTCCGGCCCCAAGGGCATATCCCCCCGACACTCCTTACCCCCGCCCGCCGCCACCCGCTTTCGAAGCCCGTCCCGCCCCACGACCCCCGGTTTTGGGTCTGCCAGGCGATCTTTGCTACTGTTGTCCATGTCAGCACGGGGAACACACCGCGCGGACGACACCCCGTCCGGGTGGCGGAATGGCAGACGCGCTAGCTTGAGGTGCTAGTGCCCTTTATCGGGCGTGGGGGTTCAAGTCCCCCCTCGGACACCAGCTAAGACCCCAGTCCATCTGGGGTTTTTCTGTTTTCCGGGCGCCGTGCTGGGGTTGCATGACCCACCGCGTGACCCACAGAAATGATGTTGCTCTGGACCAGAGCCGCGAGACCCGTCCGGCTCGACGTGTTCGCCGCCAGACTCCGGGCCCCGTCCTTACGGCTGTGCCCGTACCGGCTCATCGTGTAGCCCGGTGAGTGGTGCCGGACGTTGGCGGACACCTTCACCGGGTTCTCCCCTGCCTCCAGATCGTTTGTCACCTTGCTGACGCTACTGAACTTGATTGGGTGATGTCGGTGCCATGTGCCTGGCAGTCGGTATTCGCCACCGGTATCCCTGGGAGCGTGCGGTATGCGCAAGGTGGAGGGCTGACCGACGCCGAGAGAGCGGGACGGGAGCGGTTACGGCTCCAGGCTGTGGAGCGCTTCGAGGCGGGACAGAAGAGCTCGGAGATCGCGACCGCGCTGCGGGTCAGCGAGCGGTCGATCGAGCGGTGGCGCCGGGCCTGGCGCGAGAGCGGCGAGGCCGGGTTGCTGTCGAAGGGATCACCGGGAAGACTTCGGCTCAGTGAAGCCCAGATCGTCAGGCTGGAAAGGGAGTTGGAGCGTGGTCTGCTGGCCCACGGCTGGGCAGACCAGCGGTGGACCCTGGCACGGATCAAGACCATGATCGGTCGGTTGTTCCACGTCTCCTACACGGTCGAGGGCACTTGGCGGCTGCTGAAGCGGCACGGCTGGAGCTGGCAGCAGCCGGCCCGGCAGGCGATCGAGCGCGATGACACGGCTGTGGAGGTGGGGAAGAAGGAAACCTGGCCGCGGGTAAGACCGTCGCGGCAGAGCGCGGGGCCTGGCTGGTCTTCGAGGACGAGGCCGGGCAGTCGCTGACTCCGCCGCGAGCGAGGGCTTGGGGGCGCCGGGGCTGCACGCCGGTCGTCAGGGTGCGTGGCCGGGGCTCCGGGCGGGTGTCGATGGTCGGAATGACCTGCTACAAGCCGGGCCAGCAATCGCGGCTGTTCTACGCGGTCCGGGAGCACACCGGATGCAAAGACCAGCCGAAGGGCTTCGGCTGGCGCGACTTCCGAGGCCTGATCATCCGGGCCCGCATCCAGCTCGGTGGGCCGATCGTGCTGGTCTGGGACAACGTCCGGATGCACCTGACGAAACCCCTGCGCGAGTTCATCGAAGCGAACTCCGAGTGGCTCACGGTGTTCCAGTTGCCGACCTATGCTCCTGACCTCAATCCCACCGAAGGGATCTGGTCGCTGGTCAAGCGCGACATCGGCAACCTCGCCGCGGCCAACCTCGCAGAGATCACCCGAGCGGTGAAGCGCCGACTGAAGACGCTCCAGTACCGGCCGACGGTGGTTGACGGCTGCCTGGGTGCCACTGGGCTGAGCCTTCAGGAGTATGTGGCTCAGGCCGTGGCCTCGTCCTGCGACGCCGCTGTCACGCGGAAGCCATGCAGTTCAACGTCCCAGATGTCCACGATCGGCTCGGGGGTGTCATCGTCCTCGCCGGAGAAGCCTTCGACATAGAAGCCGAAGAACTCCAGCAGAGCTCGCTCGCCCAGCTCCAGCGGATGGAAGGGCAGCGGGTACGGCTCCTCGTCCTCGAAGGGCGGATAGGGCTCCACCGGGTGCCGGCCTTCCCAGTACGGCAGCTCGAACGGGAACCGTTCACCGATGTCCTCGATGATGCCGTTGTCCGGGGACAGGCTCAGTGAGCGTACGAGTTTGCCGTCGTCCCAGACTGCGAAGGCCAGCCAGTCGACGACGCTGTGCATGGCGTGGAGATAGAGGCGTCGGCCCTGGCTGGCCGCTACCAGGTGCTGCGGCAGTTCCGAGGGCCGGTCGAGCATGACCTCCTGGTCGCAGACCAGGTCGAGGCCCGGCGCCGACAGCGCGCAGACGGTCCCCTCGGGCGGGTAGAGCGCGTCCGCCAGTTCCCAAGCCTCTTCGTTGTCCGCGTCGATGCGGTGACCGGGGCGAACCCGAGTAGCCAGTGCCACAGCCCCGTCGATCTCGCCCTTTGACGCGCCTTGGAGCAGGTTGGTAATCGCATCGTCTGCATAGGCCAGCACCGCGGTCTTCGCTCCCATGCTCCCCGTCCTCGGTCTGTGTGAAGTCCCGCCGGGAGGCTACCGATTACCTCCGGCAGACGACCAGCAGTCCACCGATGCCCAGGCCGACATCACGAGTTCAAGTTCAGTAGTGATCATGGTCTCCGCAGGAACCGACTCCCCCTCAACGTCCCATCGCCGCTGGTCAACGGAACTTTTGAACGACCCACCGGCCAAGACCCCAGTTGATCTGGGGTCTTTTGCGTTCCCGGGCACCGACGGGGCCGGTCGCGTGAGCGGTGGGCGGCGGGCGGGCTCACTGCCAATCCTCGTCGGCCGCGGGTGCTCCGCCGACTTCGAGCCAGAGGTACTCCCAGCCCTGCGTCTTGCGGTGCCCGAACCGGTCGGCTCGGGAGAGGACGCCCAGTACGGCCGTCACCAGGGCGCAGTTGTGCACCCCGCGGACTCGTACGGACACCCGGACCGCGCCGCCGGGCGTCCAGATGATCGACGGCCGCTCGCCCGTCAACACCCTTAACTGCTCGGCGAGTTCGCCTGCCTTCGCCCGCAGGGCGCGCAACTCCCCGTCCGTCGGGGGCTCGTTCGACGTGGTGTTCTCACCCATGGCCGCCACCGGGCGGGCGTTCCACTTCGACGGGCACGGTTCGGTTCCCCTTTGGTTCTCCGTCTGTTCCGGACCAAGGTAGGCCCTTCTCGCCGGCCGGGAGGCAGGACTCGGTGGTTCCGGTCGTGACGGAGGTGGGTGTCCTCGAATTTTCGCCGGCGCTGTCCACGGATGCAGTGGATGGATCGCAGGCCGACGGTTTTCGGGTTTCCACTATCGTTGCGCTGTTGTGCTGGTGGAGGCAGGGGATTGACGGGGCGTCGGTTCCGCGGGGCGGGACCGCGACGATGGTGGAAGTACGGCGGAGCGAGCAGGGGGAGGTCGGAGAGTGTCGAACGGGGAGACGGCGGGGCGTCCGGTGGCGGTGGTGCCGGAGATCACCGAGGAGGAGCGGAACCTCGCTGCCCGGCAAGGGGGTTGGGTGTTCCGGTCGGACCCGGGCGGTGGTGACGGGGCCGGGCCGGTGCCGCCGGAGGCGGTGCTGGGCGGGTGGCGGGTCGACGCGTACGGCGGGCCGCCGCGGTTCCGGCCGAATCCGCGGTACGGCGCGCACGTGGGCGAGGGGGCGGAGGTCGCCGGGGCGGTGGCGCTGCCGCCGTTGCGGGCGGGGCGGCATCCGGCCGGGCTGGCGCTGCTGGGCTGGCTGGACGACGCCCGGGCGCCGCGGCTGTGCCGGATCGCCGGGTCCAGCGGCTCCGGCCGCTCGCACCTGCTGCGCTGGCTGGCCGCCGCCTGCCCGTCCGACCATCCGCGGGCCGGGCGCCGGGTGCACGCGCTGCTGGACCCCGTCGAGGCGACGCCCGAGGGTTTCGTGCGGCGGCTGGCGGCGCTGCTCGGCGTGGTGGCGGCCACCCCGGACGACCTGGTGGCGGCGCTGGCCGACGGCGTTCCCCGGGTGCTGGTGGTCACCGATCTGGACCGGGCCAGCGGTGACGGGCTGCTGCCGGACGCGGCCGGGCGGATCGCCGCCGAGGTGCTGCGCCCGCTGCTCGCCGTGCCGTGGCTGCGGATCGTGGTGGAGTCCGCCGAGCAGCTGACCGACCTGCCCGCCGCCGTCCTCGACCTGGACCGGCCGGAGTGGACCGACCCGGTGGCGTTCGCGGACTGGGCCGCCGGGCTGACGGGCCGTCGGCTGCCGGCGGGGGTCTTCCCCTCCCCCGCGCTGGCCCTGCTGGCGGCGCGCACGGTGCCCGGGTCGGACGCCGACCCGGCGGCCGCTGCTGCCCTGGAGGCGGCCCTCGTCCCGGACGCCCCGCTCGCGGAGCGGGCCGAGGCGCTGGCGGCGCTCTGGTGGGCGGGCCTGTCCGGCTGGGAGCGCGCGCCGATGATCGCGCTGGCCTCCATCGGCGGCGGCCTCGAACCGGACGTCTGGGCGGAACTGCCCGGCGGCGGCGGGCCGGGTGCCGTGAAGGACGCGACGGGCCGGCTGCTGCCGCCGGACGGGCGGGGCCGGTACCGGATCTGGCCCCGGGACTTCGGCGCCCGCCTGGACGAGTGGGGCATGGACCACCTGAGCCTGTGTCAGAACCTGCTCCCCGAACGGCCGGGCCCCGCCGACGCCGCCCGCCTCGGCCTGCTGCTGCGGCACGCCGTCCGGACCGGGAACTCCGCCGAGGAGTTGCTGGGCGATCCCGCCGTCCTGGTGCACGCCGACCCGTCGGCCGTCGAGCTGGCCCTGGCACGGGCGGACGACCCGGCGAGCAGTGCGGAGGATGACGGGGCCGGACCGGCCGGACTGGCCGCGTTGCGCCGGGCGTGGTGGGCGGCCGGGGCGGTGGTCGGGGCCGCCGGGACCGCTCCGGAGCTCCGGGCCGAGGTGCTGCACGCCTGGCTGGCGGACGCGGACCGGCCGCTCGCCGACCGGCTCGCGGGTCTCACCGGCCAGGCGTGGCACTCCCGTTGGTCCTTCGTCCCGCCGACCGGCCTGGTGGACTTCGCCGTCCGGGAGAACGGTCCGCTGTCCGAGTCCGGGCTGACCATGGTGGCCGGTGGGGAGCTCGGGACGCTGGACGCGGGGAGCGGGCGCGGGCGCAGTGCCGGTCCGCTCCCGGCCGCGTCCGAGCCGGTCGGCCTGGCCACCGGCCCCGACGGCACCCTGCACCTGGTGCTGCCCGGCGGCGCGGTGGAGTCGGTCCGGCCGCCGGGCGCCGAGGACGTGCCGTCCGGCGGTCCGGCCCCGCTGCCGGAGGTGCCCGGCGGGGGCGTCACCGCGATCGCCGCGCGCGGCGGCGAGCCCGGGGTGCTGGTGCTCGGCGACGCGGGCGGGCGGCTCCACCTGCGGGAGGGCGACGGCGCGACGGTCCCCTCCCCCGGCCCGTGGGTCGGCGGCCCCGTGACGGCGGTGGACGTGGTCCGGCACGCCGGTGCCCTGCTGGTGATCGCGGGCGGCCCCGACGGCGGGGTCCGCACCTGGACGCCCGGCCAGGAGACCCCGCCGGAACCGCTGTTCGGCCACCCGGCCCCCGTCACCGCCGTCGCCCTCGCCTCGACCCCGCAGGGCCTGATGGCCGCCGCGGCCTGGGCCGACGGCGAACTGCGCACCGCCCGCTGGGGTGAACACCCCGCGCTGGTCCGCCCGCGCCTGGGGGCCCCGGTGCTCGCCCTGACCGTCACCGACGGGGGCCGGATCTGCGCCGCGACCCGGACGGGCGTCCTCGGCCTCGACCTGGACGGCCCGGCCGCGGGCTGAGGCACCGGCCGCGCCCCGCGCCGGGTCATACCCTGCGCGGGGCGCGGCCGGGCGGGGACGGCGGGGCCCGGAGCGCCGGCGGGGTGTCAGGCTGCTTCGTCGGCGAGGGCGGTGAGGGCGGTGCGGCCTTCGAGCAGGGCGAGCCAGGGGGCGGGGAGGGCGGCTTCGCCGTGCAGGGCGCCGAGGAGGTTGCCGCAGACGGCGCCGGTGGAGTCGCTGTCGCCGGAGTGGTTGACGGCGAGGAGGAGGGCCGCTTCGACGGGGGTGCGGGTGGCGCGGCCGGCGGGCGTCTCGGCGAGGGCGGCGTAGAGGGCGATGGCGAGGGTCTCCTCGGCGGTCCAGCCGCCGCCGAGGCGTTCGACGCGGTGGGAGTCGGCGGGGCCGTCGGCGGCGAGGGCAAGGGCGGCGCGGATCGCGGTGCCGGTGTCCCGGTGGCCGGGGTACCGGGCGAGCAGGGCGAGGGAGGACCGGACGGCGTCGGGGAGGGGGCGGCCGGCCAGCAGGTGGCGGACGATCACCGCGAGGGCGCCGGCCGGGTAGTAGCCGGTGGGGTGGCCGTGGGTGATGGTGGCGCAGCGGACGGCGAGTTCGAAGGCGTGGCGGTCGTCGGCGCCGGCCGGGAGCAGGGTGGGGAAGCCGAACGGGGCGGAGCGGACGAGGGCGCCGCAGCCCTTGGCGTCGGGGTTGACCGGTCCGGGGCGGCCGTCGACGGGGGTGCGCGGGTCGGGGAGGTGGCGTTCGAGGACGCCGTACTCGCAGGCCCGGCCGGGGGCGCGGCGGGCGTACAGCCAGGGTTCGGTGCGCAGGCGGCCGGTGCGGTGGGGGTGGCCGTCGGGCGGGGGCGGGGTGGCGTGGCGCTGGGTGTCGTGCCAGCGGAGGTAGGCGTCCAGGGCGCGGGCCTCGGGGTGGCCGGTGCGGCGGGCGTCCAGCAGGGCCTCGACGGTGAACAGGGTCAGCTGGGTGTCGTCGGTGATCCGCCCGGTGACGCCGTGCCGGTCGGGGACGGGGCCGGTGATGCCGTCCGGTCCGTGCTCGGCCTCGACGGTGACCATGGAGCGCATCTCGATCGGGTTGCCGAGCATGTCGCCGAGCGCGCCGCCGAGCAGGCAGCCGCGCAGCCGTTCCCGGTAGGTGGTCATGGCGCGGTCTCCCCCGGCGGTGCGGTCGTTCGTCCCTGCGGGCACCTTACGGGGCGGGGCGCGGCGGGCGTGCGCCGGGTGTGACTGCGCCGTGGCCGGGGCGTGACGAGTGATCGGCACACTGGTTCCTATGCGGACGACGGTGGGGGCGGCACTGCGGTGGGCCGGGCATCCGGGGACGGTGCTGGCGGTGCTGGTGATGGTGGTCAACGACCGGGTGGGGAAGCCGGGTTGGCCCGGCCCGGTGACGGGGAAGCTGAGCGATGCGGCCTGGCTGGTGGTGGCGCCGCCGCTGTGCGGGCTGCTGGCGGCGCTGGTGCTGCCGCGGCTGCGCGGGGACGGTCCGGCGGTGGTCGGGTCGGTGCTGGCGGGGCTGGTGTTCACGGTCGCCAAATCGTCCGGGGCCGGGGCCGAACTGGTCTCCCGGGCCTGCTCGTTGACGGGTTTCGCGGTGGGTCGGACGGTCGCCGACCGGAGCGATCTGCTGGCGCTGCCCGCACTGGCCGTCTCCTGGTGGCTGTGGCGGGACCGGTCGCTGCGGTGGCCGTCCGGGCGGCGGCTGCGGTGGCCGTCCGGACGGCGACTGCGGGACGTGCTGCGGCGACTGCGGCGGCTGTGGGGCGTGCTGGCGGTGCCGCTGGCGGTGGCCGCGCTGGTGGCGGACACGCCGGGCGCGGCGGAGATCGCCGGCCGACAGCCGGTGCTGCGGACCGAGGACGGGAAGCCGGTCATGATCCGGCTCCACCACCGGTGGACCACGCCCGACGGCGGGCTGCACTGGGCGGCCGCCGCCGGCAACGACCGGTGGGCGGTCCCGGCGGACCCGGCCCCGCCCGCCGAGCAGGGCGTCTGCCTGCCGGAACCGGACGGGCCGTGCTTCCGCAGGACGGACGAGGACCGGCCGGTGGAGGTCAGCGCGGACCGCGGGCGGACCTGGCGGGTCGACGAGTCCGCGCCCCGGCCGCCGGAGTGGACGACGACGTCCGGGCCGCCGGAGCCCGCGCGCCCGTCCCGGCTGGTGCTGGCGGACGCGCCGGGCGGCGGGCACAACGTCTTGGCGGAGTCCCCGGACCACTACTGGGGCACCGTGCTGGTCCGCTCCCCCGACGGGCGGTGGAGCCGGTCGGAGCTGCCGGACGATCTCGCCCCGCTCCCCGTGGAGGCCGATCCCGGGGTGGCGGCGGGGATACCGGCGATGTGGGCTGTCGGCTGTGCGGGGGCGTTCGCGGCGCTGGCCGGCCTGCGGGTCTTCCGCTCCCGGCCGGGCGAGCGGTGGCGGCCGGTCGGGCCGCTGATCCGGCGTCAGCTCGCGGTGCTGGCCTGGCTGCCGCTGAGCACCGCGCTGCTCGCCCACGGCCTGCCCGGGGTGTCGAACCGGGGCGCCGACCGGCCCGTGGCCGTGCTGGTGTCGCTGGCGCTGACGGCCCTGGCCGTGCTGCCCCGGGACCGGACGGTCCGTGGCACCGGGGTCGCGCCCGGGCTGCTGATCGCCGGGTACGGCGTCCTGGCGGGGCTGCTGGCCGCCGCGCCGTTCGCCGCCTGGGGCGAGGGCGGCATCCGCTCCTGGTGGGCGGCGTCCGGGACGGCCTTCGGCATCGCGCTGGCGGCCACCGCGGTCGGGCTGCTGCTCGGTGCGCTGCTCGCCGCGACGTTCCACGGGCGGCCCCGTCCGGACCTGGCGCTGTTCGAGTCTGCCGCGCCGTTCGCCGCGCGGTGGGGCCGCCATCGGTGACGCGCGCCACCAGGTGTGCTTCCCATGCCATCCGTGCCGGTGGGAGCCGGGCCGTCCGTGGGCAAGCCAGGGCGGACACGGGGGCGCCCGTTCGAGGATGGGCGGGTGGTCTCTCGACGTGGACTGCCGCTCGATGCGGACTGCTGCTCGGCCCGGGCAGCGCGATGACGGCCGCCGCACCGGCACGTCTCGCAGTCCTGGCTGCGCAACCGCTGGGCGCTCGGCGAGGCCGTGGTGGAGACGCCGGGCCAACTGCTCTCGCCGGGCCCGCACGTGGCCTCCCCCGTGGACGGGCGGCTGTTCTTCGCCGGGGACCACGGCCAGCCCCGCTACCACGCCTGGATCGCCGGGGCGATCGCTTCCGGGGTGGAGGCGGCCGTCCAGCTGGCGGGGCGGGCCGATGAGGCCGGGAGCGGGCTGACGGGGCGTCGGCCGGGGCGGGTTCTACTGACAGGTAGTCAATTTTCGGTGTGGCGGGCGGCGGGCGGAGGACGCCGCTACCATCGGCTCATGCCTGAAGCAGGCCCGGCCACCAAGCCCTCCGTGCTGCTGGCGTTCCGCTCGGCGGTGGCGCTGCACCGACTGCTGGACGTGTTGCCGGTGTTCGAGGGCGATGATCGGATCGATCGCTGGTTCACCCAGGTGCCCGGCTCCGAGTTCGACCTGGACGCGTGGGCGGCGCTGGACCGCTCGGGCGCCCGGACAATGGATTTCGAGCAGGCCCGGGAACGCCACTTCGACCTGATCGTCTTCGCCAGCCCCAAGGGTGAGCTGAGGAGCCTCTCCGCCCGTACCAGGGCGCTGTTGCCGCACGGGGCCGGGTTCAACAAGACGTTCCACAGCGAGGGCTCCCCGGGCCTCCCGTCCGGCTTGGACCCCGCGTTCCTGCTGGAGGACGGAGAGCCGTGGGCCGACCTGCACGGTCTCGGACACGGCTCCGAGCTCGCCCGGCTCGCCGAACACTGCCCGCTGTCGGTCCCCCGGGCCGTCGTGGTCGGCGATCCGACGCTGGACCGGCTGCGGGAGTCCCAGGGGCTCCGGGAGAGCTACCGGGACGAACTCGGCGTCGGCGACCGGACCCTGTTGGCGGTGCTGAGCACCCACGGGAAGGAGAGCCTGCTGTCCCGCCACCACGGCCTGCCGCTGGAGCTGGTGCTCCACCTGCCCGTGGACAGCTACCGGGTCGCCCTGGTGATCCATCCCAACACGGTCAGCGCACTGGGCCCCCACAACCTCGCCGAGTACCTCCGGCCCGCGCAGCGGGCCGGTCTGCTGCTGCCCTCCTCGTACCAGGAATGGGCGTCCGTCCTGGTCGCGGCGGACGCGGTGCTCACCGACCACGGTTCGACCGCCCTGTACGCGGCCGCACTCGGCCACGCCGTGATCCTGGACGGGTACGACGGCGGGTCCGAACTGATCCCCGGCACCCCGATGGCCCGGCTGCTCGCGGCGGCACCGCGTTTCACCCGGGTCGCCGAACTGCCCGAGCTGCTGCGCAAGGCCACTGGGTCCGATACGTCGGAATTCACCGCCGAGACCTTCGCCCATCCCGATCGGGCGCTGCCGCGGTTGCGCACCGAACTGTACCGGCTGCTCGGCCTGACGCCCCCTCGGACGCCGCCGAAACCTCGGCTCCTGCCGCCCCCCGCGGCACCGCACGCCCCTGCCTCGTCCCTGGTGGTGCGGGCCGAGGTCGACGGCCGGCGGGTGTACGTGGAACGTTTCCCGAACGGCATCGAACTGCCCGTGCACCACCGGGTCGCGCAGCACGGCGCCGCGGGGTTCACCGAGCAGCGCAGCGCCGAGGTCCTGTGGCGCCGCCCCGGCACGGGGCGCTGGTCCGTGGCCGGCTGGGCCGCGCACGTCCTCGACGAGCTGCCCGGCTGCCGGATCGCCGCGGCCCTGCTCTCCCACGAGCGCTGCCTGCTGGTGCACCGTCACCACGGCGCGTTCGCCCTGCACGTGCCGCCGTACCGGGCGGACGGCCGGATCCGCCGGATCGATCCGGACGCGGCGGTCTCGGCCGTCTACGCGTGGCTGGTGGCGCACCCCCGGCTCGTCGGAGAGCTCCCGGTCGAGATCGAGTGCACGGTCGACACGGTGACGGTGCGGCTGGAACTGGGCGCGGCCGACCCGGAGGACCTGGACGCCGAGTTGTGACGTCCGGTGGCACCGGCCGGGCGGCCGGGGCTCCCGGTGGCGGGCAGTGTCAGGCGGCGTCCCGGCCCGCCTCGCCCGCGGCCCGCAGGGCGGCTGCCCGGGCCCGGTGCCGGGCGGCGTCGGAGGGTCGTCCGACCTGGTCGGCGAGTTCAGCGAGTTCGACGCTGATCCGGGCCTCGTCGTAGCCGGAGCCCCGGACGACCGCGGCGGCCAGCGCCTCGGCCAGCAGGGCCTCGGCCTCCGGGTGGCGACCGAGTTGCCGCAGCGCCCGGGCCAGCCCGAAGGCGGTCCGGGCAGTCATCCGCTCCCGCCCCGGCAGTGCCGTGAACTCGGCCCGCGCCCGCTCGAAGAGTTCGGCGGCGGCGGACTGGTTCCCGGCGGCGGCCTCGGTCTTCGCCAGCTGGTAGGTCTGGAGCGCGGCGCCGTAGGCGTTGCCGATCGCGCTCTGGATCGCCCGGGCCGCCGTGAAATCGGCGCGGGCGGCGGCGAAGTCGGCGAGCGCGGCGCCCCGGTCCCCGTACTTGGCGGCGGCTTCTCCGCGGGCGAGGGCGAGTTGGCCGCGGAAGTCGATCGCCGACCCGGCCATCCGCCGGTGCTCGTACGAGTCGTCGAGCAGTCCGGCCAGCGCGCAGGCCTGGTCCAGGGCGGCCGCGGCCTCGTCGAAACCGCCCTGTTCCCAGAGCGGGCGGGCCAGCATGCTGCGGGTCCGCACCCGGGCGAGCAGGTTCCCGGTGCGGTCGGCGGCGGCGACGCCGGTCCGGAAGGCGTCGATCGCGTCCGAGCGGTAGCCCTCGACGGGGTCGATGACCTCGACGTGCCTCGGGTGGTCGAGGAAGTGCGTCCACAGGGACTCGGCGAGGGCGACGGCGTCCTCGTCCCGGCCGCTGTCGTAGGCGAGGCCGACCGCACCGTAGAGGGCGTGCCGGTTGGCTTCCATCCAGCGCAGCGCGTCGGACCTCGCACTGCCCAGGTCGGCGTCCGGGACCCCGGGCAGCGGCGGGAGTTGGGCCTGGACGGTGGCCCGGGACCCGGCGATCAACAGGTCGGCCAGGGCGGTCTGCCGGCGCAGCCAGTGCAGCAGCCGGGCACGGGCCTCGGCGCGCTCCGTCCCGTCGGGGTCGGCGGCGCGTCCGACCCGGCGGGCGTGGCTGCGGACCAGGGCGTGCTGCCGGTAGCCGCCGGCCCGGTAGTCGAGGAGACCGGCTCCGACGAGTTCGGCGAGGGCGTCCTCGGTGTCGAACAGGTCGAGGCCGAGCAGGGCGGCGGCGGTCGGCAGGATCGCGAACGGTCCGGGGCATTCGGGCAGGTAGCGGTACAACCGGGCGGTGTCCGGGGCCAGTTCGGCGTAGGCCGTGTCCCAGAGCGCTTCCACGGGGGCGCTGCCCCGCTCGTGGAGGTCCGCGGTGAGGCGTTCGGCCAGGGCGGCCAGACTGCGGTGCGGGAGCCTCCGGGCGAGGTCGCCGGCCACTTCCGCGGCCTTCGGGAGTCCGCTGCAGACCTCGGCCAGGGCCTGCACGGCGGCCGGGTCCGCGCTGGACCAGCGCTGCTCGCCGAAGCGCAGGCGCAGCAGTTCGGTGATGTGCGTGACGCTGAGCGGGGACAGGGTCAGCTCCTCGGCGGCCGGGCCGAGGTCGTGCAGCGGGCCGTGGCTGGTGACCAGGACCAGGCTGCGGGCGGAGGCCGGCAGCAGGGGCTCGACCTCGGCCGCGGTACGGGCGTTGTCGATCACCAGGAGCAGGCACCTGTTCCTGGTCCGGTCCCAGAACTGGCGGACCAGGCCGCGGAAGTCGTGGCGCAGCCATTCGCGTTCCACGCCCAGCGAGAGGAGGACGTCGATCAGGATGGCGGCGAGGTCGACCACCCCGTCGCGCCGGTGCTCGTCCAGATCGAGGTAGTACGCGCCGCCCGGGTAGGCCTCGGACAGCCGGTGGCCGATCCTGACGCACAGGGCCGTCTTGCCCACGCCGCCGATGCCGCTGACCGCGACGATCCGCGGCCGGGTGCCGTCACCGGTGCCACCCGGTCCGGTGTCTTCGCCGCTCGGGGCCCCCAGGGCCGCGATCCGCTCCTGCTCCTCCTCCCGGTCGACGAAGTACGCGCGCTCGGGCGGGAGTTCGAAGGACGGCAGGTGGGTGAGGAGCCGGGGCTGGTGGATGTTCACGGTGCCGACGTGGTGGGCCTGTACGACGGTGTCCACCTGGGCGTGGTCGCCGACCACGTTGCGCGTCTGCTCAGTCACCCGGCCTACCCTACGCGGTCCGCTCCGGGTGCGGCCGGGAGTCCGGCGGACAGGTCGGGCGGATCGATAAGCAGAGGTGTTCGGTTCCGATCACAAGTCGGCGGTGGACGTACGGTGTTGGGATCGACCAGACTCGGGGTCATGTCCGGGAACGCGTGTGCGGTGATCGGCGGTCGGAGTGCGGCCGCGGTGTTCGCCTGCCCTCGGCTGTGTCCCGCGCCGGCGCCGCTGCTGACCAGTCGGCGCGCCGTCGACTTCGGTTTCGTCGGTTCCGCCCGCTGTCGCTGAACCCGACCGCCGGACGCTGATCGCCGGCCGCCTGCCCGCGGTCCCCGGTGTCCGTGCCCCGTTCCGTCCGCTCCGTCCGGCGTGTGCGCCGCGCCCGTCCGGCGGCCGGGCGCCGACCGGTTCCGCGTCGCCACCCGTCTGCTCGCCCGTCCGCCCGTCCGCCCGTCCGTGCGTCGGCCGGCCCCTGTTCGAGGATGCGTCATGACCAGCACCGCCCCGCCCGTTTCCGACTCCCCCGCCGCGGACGGCTTCCGGCTGCCGCGGCCCGACCTGTCCCGGCTGGACGAGATCACCGCGGCGCTGGCCGCGACCGCCGGCGAGTACGACCGGACCGGCGAGTTCCCGTACGCGGCGGTGCAACTGCTGCACGACGCCGGGCTGTTGACGGCGACGGTGGGCAAGGAGTGGGGCGGCCCCGGGGTCGGGTTCGCGGACCTGGCGCGCATCCTGCTGGCGCTGGGCCGGGGTGACACCTCGGTGGCGCTGATCGCCACGATGACGCTGGTGCCGCACGCGCTGGAGAGCGGCCGGCCGTGGCCGCCGGCCCTGTACCGGCGCATCCTGGCGGAGTCGGCGGAGCGTCCGACGCTGATCAACCACGCCCGGGCGGAGCCGGACGCCGGCCCGGGCGGCGGCACGGTGGCGCGGCGGACCGCGAACGGCTGGGCGATCACCGGCCGGAAGCGGTTCGTGACCGGCGCGGAGGGCCTGGCGTACTTCCTGCTGTGGGCGGTGACGGACGAACCGGCGCCCCGGCTGGCGGTGTTCGTGGTGCCGGGCGGTTCGCCGGGCATCGAGATCCTGCCGACCTGGCAGCAGTTGGGGATGCGGGCGACGGTCAGCCACGAGGTGGTGTTCACCGACGTGGAGGTCGGCCCGGCGGACCTGATCGAGTTCAACGACTTCGGGACGCCGGAGCGTTCGGGCTCCGGCCCGGAGCCGGACCGGGAGCACGCCAACGCGGTGCTGCTGATCTCGGCGGCGCTGTACCTGGGCGCGGCCCGGGCGGCGCAGGACGTGGTGCACCACACCGGGTACACCAAGGTGCCGAGCCAGTTGGGCCGTCCGGTGGGCAGCACCGAGCGGTTCCGGCGGGCGGCGGGCGAGATCGAGGTGCTGCTGTCGACCTCGGAGCAGCTGATCCTGGCGATCGCCGGGAAGCTGGACCGGGGCGAGGAGGTGGCGGCGGCGGAGGCGCTGTCGGCGAAGGTCGCGGTGATCCGCGACCTGACCCGGGCGGTGGAGCTGTCGGTGCGCCTGCTGGGCAGTGCGGCGCTGTCCCGGACCGGCCCGCTGGAGCGGATCTTCCGGGACGTCCAGGCGGCGGGCGTGCACGCCCCGCAGGAGGACTCGGCGCTGCTGGCGGTCGGGACGGCGGCGCTGACCGACTACGGGCGGCGGCTCGGGTGAGCGCCCGCCCCGGCGTCCGGCCGTTCCCGTCAACTGCCGCTGCCGACAAGGCCGCTGCCGCTCAGGGTGTCCAGGGCGGTGCGCAGTACTCCGGCCAACTGCCGCGGGGCGCCCGCGCGGTAGCGCAGGTAGAGGGGTTCGGGCGGGACGGCGGGGAGTCCGCGCAGGCGGACCAGGCCGGGCGGCGGCGGGCCGTGGTCGGCGAGCAGGGCGACGCCCAGTCCGCTGCGCACCGCGCTGATCACGCCGACGAGTTGGGCGGCCTCGGCGATCACGGTGACGGTGCGGCCGCCGGTGCGCAGCGCGCTCAGGGCGCGGTCGCGCAGCACGCAGGGTCCGTCGATGGCGACCAGCGGGACGGGCGTGCCGGGGGCGGGGTGGTCCCATTCGGGGGCGGCGAACCAGGACAGCGGGACGCCGCCGGCGAGTTCGCCGGGCCGGCCGCCGTTGTCGCCGATGAAGACGGCGGCGTCGAGCGCGCCCTCGTCCAGCGCCTGGTGCAGCCGGCCGCCCCGGTCGAGCCGGAACCGGACGGTGCGGCCCGGGAGTTGGGTGCTGGCGGTGCGGGTGATGGCAGGCAGGACGCGTTCGGCGACGTGCTCGGTGGAGCCGATCAGGTAGCCCGTCGCGGCGGGTTCGGTGACGCCGAGCCGGACGAGTGCCTCGTCGTGGACGGCGAGCACCCGGCGGGCCTCGGTGAGGGCGAGTTCGCCGGCCGGGGTGAACCGGATGCCGCGGCCGCTGCGCTCGACCAGGGGGCGGCCGAGGGTGCGCTCCAGGCGGCGGACGTGCTGGCTGACGGCGGACTGGGAGATGCCCAGGGCCGCCGCGGCGCGGTGGAAACCGCCGTGGTCGCCGATCGCGGCGAGGCTGCGCAGCACGCCGATGTCCAGTGTTCCGGTCATTCGTCGAGGTTAACAGCGGGGTGGCCGGACGACGCTCCCCTTCGCTCCGGATGGCACGTCAACTCTCTTTTGCGAAACGGCTGTTGGCGGAGGCCCTGGTCTCCGTCCCGTCATCAGAACGCAACACCGGGAAACAGCGGTCGCGTTCGTGAACAGTTCGAAGGCTTCGAAAGCTCGGAGGAAAGATTTCCATGCGCATCCACAGACCCGGCCCGGCCCGGGTCCTCGCCGTCGCGGCCGCCGGTGTCCTGCTGCTGGCCGGCTGCTCCGGTACCGGCGGCGGCGCCGCGGACGCGGGCCGGCCGGTGGCCGGCGGCACCCTGACCTACGCGGTCGACACCGAGCCGGTGTCCTGGGACCCGCACGTGTCGACCCAGGACCTGACGGCGGAGCTGCAGCGGCAGGTCTTCGACTCGCTGGTGTCGGAGGACGCGGAGGGCACGTTCCATCCGTGGCTGGCCACGTCGTGGGAGGTCGCGCCGGACCTGAAGAGCTTCACCTTCCACCTGCGCACCGACGTGAAGTTCCACGACGGCACGCCGTTCGACGCGGCCGCGGTGAAGGCCAACTTCGACCACATCGTGGCGAAGGAGACCAAGTCGCAGTACGCGGCGAACCTGCTGGGCTCCTACACCGGCACCACGGTGGTCGACCCGGCCACCGTGAAGGTGGAGTTCGCCCAGCCGTCCGCGCCGTTCCTGCAGGCCGCGTCCACCGCCTACCTGGGTTTCTACTCGCCGAAGGCGCTGACCGAGAACGCGGTGAAGCTCGGCCAGGGCGGCACGGCGGACGTCGGCACCGGGCCGTTCCGGTTCGTGTCGTACAGCAAGGGCCAGGAGGCGGTGTTCGAGAAGAACCCCGACTACGCGTGGGGCCCGGCGACGGCCGCGCACACCGGTCCCGCGCACCTGGACAGGTTCGTGGTGCGGTTCCTGCCCGACGCCTCGGTCCGGGTCGGCGCGCTGAGCAGCGGCCAGGTGCAGGTGGCCAAGGCGGTGCCGCCGCAGAGCGTCGCCGGGGTGAAGGCCAACTCGCAGCTGAAGCTGCTCAGCCAGGCCGCGCCCGGCGGCAACTACAACCTGTGGCTGAACGGTTCGCTGGCGCCGCTGGACGACCAGAAGGTCCGGCAGGCGGTGCAGCGCGGCATCGACCTCGAACTGGACGTGAAGACCGTCCAGTTCGGCCAGTTCCCGCGCGCCTGGAGCCCGATCTCCGCCAGCACGCCCGGCTACGACAAGGCGCTGGAGAACTCCTGGCCGTACGACCGGGCGCTGTCCGACCGGCTGCTGGACGAGGCCGGTTGGACCGGCCGGGACGGCGAGGGCTACCGCACCAAGGACGGCAAGCGGCTGACCCTGACCTGGCCGCAGCTGACCGCGAACGCCACCCAGCAGAGCCGCGACATCCTCGGCCAGGCCATCCAGGCCGACCTGAAGAAGATCGGCGTGGAGGTGCAGCGCCCCGCGCTCGACGTCGGCGCGTACTCGACCCTGGTGTACGGCGGCAAGGCGAACGTGGTGGACCTGGCCTGGGCCCGGTTCGAGCCGGACGTGCTCTGGCTGTTCTTCAACTCCGCCTCGCAGCCCGCGAAGGGCGGCATCAACGCGACCTTCCTGGCCGACCGGCAGCTCGACGAGTGGACCGACCGGGGCCGCGCCACCCTCGACCCGGAGCAGCGCGCCAAGGCGTACCGGCAGGTGCAGGCCCGGGCGATCGACCTGGCCACCGTGGTGCCGGTGTACACCCCGTACGCGCTGACCGGCGTGTCCGCGAAGGTCGGCGGGCTGGGCTTCGACCCGGACACCTGGCTGAACTTCTACGACGCGTGGCGCACCCCGTGACGGCCGCGCCCCCCGTCCCTCCCGGCCTCGCGGCGGCGGCAGCGCCGTCGCGGGGCCCGGCCCTGCTGCGGGGACCGGCCCTGCTGCGGGGTGCGCTGCACCGGCTGGCCGGGGCGGTGGCGGTCCTGTTCGGCGCGGCGACGCTGGCGTTCGTCGCGTTGCAGCTGATCCCGGGCGACCCGGTGGCGGTGCTGCTCGGCCCGTCGACCACCACCTCGCCGGAGGTCCGGGACGAGATCCGTCGCCAACTGGGCTTCGACCGGCCGGTGTGGACGCAGTACCTGGACTTCCTGGGCCGACTGCTGCACGGCGACCTCGGGCAGTCCTACCAGTTGCAGCGCCCGGTGGCCGAGCTGGTCGCCGAGCAGCTCGGCCCGACCCTGCAACTGGTCGGCGCGGCCGTGCTGCTGGCGCTGCTGCTGGCGATCGCCTCGGCGGTGGCGACGGCCGGGCGGCGGCCCGGGCTGCGGGCGCTGACCGGCGCCTGGGAGCTGGTCGCGGTCTCCACCCCGTCGTACTGGCTGGGCCTGGTGCTGCTGACGGTGTTCTCGTTCCGGCTGCGGCTGTTCCCGGTGGCCGGCGCGGACGGCTTCGGCTCGCTGGTGCTGCCCGCCGTGACGCTGGCCCTGCCGCTGGCCGGGACGCTCGCCCAGGTGCTGCGCGAGGGCCTGGAGGCGGCGCTGGCCCAGCCGTTCGCGGTCACCGTGCGGGCCCGCGGGCGGGGCCGGAGCGCGCTGGTGCTGCGGCACGCGCTGCGGCACGCCGCAGTGCCGCTGGTGACGCTGACCGGCTGGCTGACCGGCGCGCTGCTGGGCGGGACGGTGCTGGTGGAGTCGGTGTTCGGCCGCCCCGGGGTGGGCGCGCTGGTGCTGGGCGCCGTGAACAGCCGGGACGTGCCGGTGGTGATCGGCGTGGTGCTGCTGTCCGCGCTGGCCTTCGTGCTGATCTCCGCGCTGGTGGACCTGCTCGGCGCCGTGCTCGACCCCCGGCTGCGGAACGGGTGACCGGGCCGGTGTCCGCTTCCCTTTTCTTCGTCTCCGTGTCCGTCCTCCGATCCGGGAACAGGTGATCCGGTGTCCCTCGCCCTTCCGACCCGGCGGTCCGCCGCCGCCCGGTCCCTGGTGCCGCCGCCGTGGGCGGTGCTGGCGGCCGGCGCGGTGCTGGCGCTGATCGTGCTGGCCGCGGCCGCGCCCGGCCTGTTCGCGGCCGCGCCGCCGACCGCCACCGACCCGGTGCACGCCCTCCAGGGCCCGGGCTCCGCCCACCTGCTGGGCACCGACCAGTTGGGCCGCGACCTGTGGTCGCGGCTGGTGCACGGCGCGGGCCCGGCGTTGGCCATCGGCTTCGGCTCGACCGTGCTGGCGGTGGCCGGCGGCGCCGTCCTCGGCCTGGCCGCGGCGCTCGGCGGCCGGTTCGCCGACCAGGTGCTGATGCGCGCCGCCGACGTGCTGCTGGCGCTGCCCGCGACGCTGCTGGCGCTGCTGGTGATCACCGTGCTGGGCACCGGCACCGGCAACCTGATGCTCGCCATCGGCTTCGCCCTGGTGCCCGGCTACGGGCGGATGGTGCGGGCCGAGGCGCTGCTGGTGCGCCGCTCCGGCTACGTGGAGGCGGCGGTCGCGCTGGGCGTCCCCCGGTGGCGGCTGGTGCTGCGGCACGTGCTGCCGAACTCGCTGGCCCCGCTGCTGACGCTGGCCACCGTCGGTTTCGGCACCGCGCTGATCGCCGCGTCCGCGCTGAGCTTCCTCGGCCTCGGGCCGCGCCCGCCGTCCCCCGAGTGGGGGGCGATGCTGGCCGAGGGCCGGGGCTTCCTGGAGACCGCCTGGTGGCTCGGGGTGTTCCCGGGCGCGGCGGTCACCGTCACCGTGGTCGCCGTCACCGTGGTCGGCCGCCACCTGCAGCAGCGCTTCACCCGGAGGTCCGCATGAACACCCCTGCGCCCCTGCTCGCCGTCGACGGCCTGCGGGTCTCCTTCGGCGGTGCGCCCGTGGTGCGCGACGTCGGGTTCCGGCTGGAGCGCGGCGAGTGCCTGGCGCTGGTCGGCGAGTCCGGCTCCGGCAAGAGCGTCACCGCCCGCACCCTGGTCGGCCTGACCGGGCGCGGTGCCGAAGTCGCCGCCGAGCGGCTGGAGTTCGACGGCACCGACCTGCGCGACCCGGGCGAGCGGGCCTGGCGGCGGCTGCGCGGGCGCCGGATCGGCCTGGTGCTGCAGGACGCCCTGGTCTCGCTCGACCCGCTGCGCACCGTCGGCGCGGAGATCGGCGAGGTGCTGGACCTGCACCGGCCCGGGCCGCGCCCGCAGACCCGCAAGCGGATCCTCGACCTGCTGGCCGCCGTCGGCGTGCCCGAGCCCGAGCACCGGGCCGGCCAGTACCCGCACCAGCTCTCCGGCGGCCTGCGCCAGCGCGCCCTGATCGCCTCCGCGCTGGCCGGCGGCCCCGACCTGCTGATCGCGGACGAGCCGACCACCGCGCTCGACGCCACCGTGCAGGCCCAGGTCCTGGACCTGCTGGGCGAGTTGGTGGACGACGGCACCTCGCTGCTGCTGATCAGCCACGACCTGGCGGTGGTCGGCCGGCTCGCCCACCGGGTCGCGGTGATGTACGCGGGCGACGTGGTCGAGCACGGCCCGGTCGAGCAGGTGCTCGGCGACCCGCGGCACCCGTACACCCGGGCGCTGCTGGCCGCCGTCCCGCGCCGCGACCGCAAGGGCGGGCGGCTGTCCGTCCGCCCCGCCCCGGCCGACCTCCCCGCGCCCAGCCCCGGGGGCTGCGCCTACGCGCCGCGCTGCGCGCTCGCCGAGGAGCGCTGCCTGACCTCGCTGCCGCCCGCCGCCGCGCCGGAGGGCCGCGGGGCGCGCTGCTGGCGCCCGGGCGAGGAGCTGCCGCCGGCCGTCGAACTCCCGCGCGCCGAACCGGCGTTGCGGGCGACGGCCGCGGCCCTTCCGCTCGCCGACCGGCCGGTGCTGCTGGCCGCCGAGGGCCTGTCCAAGGCGTACCGGGGCCGGCCGGTGGTGCGCGACGTGTCCTTCCGGGTGGCGGCGGGCGAGACCCTGGGCCTGGTCGGCGAGTCCGGCTCCGGCAAGACCACGGTGGCCCGGATCGCGCTCGGCCTGCTGGAGCCGGACGCGGGCACCGTGCGCTTCGCCGACCGGCCCTGGTCCGGCCTGCCGGAGCGTCGGCGGCGCCCGCACCGCCGCCTGCTCCAGGTGGTGCAGCAGGACCCGCTGAGCTCCTTCGACCCGCGCCACGACGTGCGCCGCGTGCTCGGCGACGCGCTCGCCGCCACCGGCCTGCCCCGGCGCGCCCGGGACGCCCGCGCCCGCGAACTCCTCGACCGGGTCGGCCTGCCCGGCACCGTGCTGCACGCCCGCCCGGCCCGGCTCTCCGGCGGCCAGCGCCAGCGCGTCGCGATCGCCCGGGCGCTGGCCGCCGAACCGCGCCTGCTGGTCTGCGACGAACCGGTGTCCGCGCTGGACGTCTCCGTGCAGGCCCAGGTCCTCGACCTGCTCACCGAGCTGCAGCGGGAACTCGGCCTGGCCATGCTGTTCATCTCGCACGACCTCGGCGTGGTGCACCACCTGAGCGACCGGCTGATCGTGCTGAAGGACGGCGAGGCCGTCGAGACCGGCGACGTCCACGAGGTCTTCGACCGCCCCCGCCACCCCTACACCGCGAGCCTGCTGGCCGCCGTCGACGCCGGGAGCCGGGTCGGATGAGGCACCTCCGCGACCGGCGACCCGCGTACGATCCGGATCATCAGCGCGGCCGGTGGCGTCCGACCGCCGCTACCGAGGGGAGCCCGACCGTATGAACTCCGACCTGTGGCTGCGCCGCTACCACTCCGCGCCCCCGGCGGCGCCGCAGTTGCTCTGCCTCCCGCACGCGGGCGGGTCGGCGAGCTTCTGGCACCCGCTGTCGGCCGCGCTGGAGGGCCGGGTCGCGGTGACGGCCGTACAGTACCCGGGGCGCCAGGACCGGTACGCCGAGCCGCCGGTGGACGACCTGCACCGGCTCGCCGACCTGCTCGCCGAGGTGCTGCTGCCCGAGTGGACGTCCGGCGCGCCGACCGCGCTGCTCGGCCACTCGATGGGCGCGCTGCTCGCCTACGAGACCGCCCGCCGGCTGGTCGCCGCGACCGGGCGCGGCCCCCGGCTGCTGGTGGTCTCGGGGCGGCGCGCCCCGTCGACCGTCCGGGCCGTCCGCGAGCTGCACGACGCGCCCGACGACCTGCTGCTGGCCGAACTCGCCGAGCTGGGCGGGACGATGCCGACCGTGCTCGCCGACCCGGAGCTGCGCGAGCTGTTCCTGCCGCCGCTGCGCGCCGACTACCGGGCGGTGGAGACCTACGCGCACCGGCCCGGACCGCTGCTGGAGTGCCCGGTGACGGTGCTGACCGGCGACCGCGACGACAAGGTGACCCCGGCCGAGGCGGCGGCCTGGTCCGCGCACACGAGCGGCCCGACCGAGGTCCGCAGCTACCCGGGCGGGCACTTCTTCCTGACGGACCACCAGCAGGCGCTGGCCGACCTGCTGGCGGGCCTGCTGGCCGCCGACCCGGCGGGCCGCCCGGCCTGACCCGCGGGCCGGTTCCGGGCCGGTTCCGGGTGGTACAGCCCGATCCGGGCCGGTTCCGGGTGGTACGGCCCGACCCGGGGTCGTCCGGCCCGGACCGGTCCCGACCCCTCCGGCCGGACAGCGCCGTCCGACGGACACGCGACACCCAGCGACAGCACCGGGGCGGGCGCCGGCGGCCGCCCCGGTCCGACCCACCGGGAGCAGATGTGGTCCCCGTCGAACGACACGGCCAACTCGACCGATTCACCCGCCTGTTGGACGCCTGCACCGAGGGTGTCGGGGGCGTGCTCGCCGTCACCGGCCCGGCCGCCTGCGGGAAGACCGAGCTGCTGCGCGCGCTGACCGGGCACGCCGCCCGGCGCGGCGCGGTGGTGCTGTCCGCCACCGGGCGCTGCTCGGAGCGGTCGGTGCGCTTCGGGGTGCTCCAGCAGCTGCTGGGCCGGCCCGGGCTGCCCGCCGGGGTGCGGGCCGCCGCGACGGCGCTGCTGGCAGCGCCGGAGCCGACCGAGTCCTGCCCCGCCGACCCGCTGGCCGCGGGCCGGGTGCCGTCCCGGGTACACCAGGAGCTGTGGGCGCTACTCGCCGACTGGTCGGCCCGGGTGCCGCTGGTGCTGGCCGTGGACGACCTGCGGCACGCCGACCCGGCGTCCCAGCAGGCCCTGGTGCAGCTCGCCGCCCGGGCCCCCGAGGCCCGGGTACTGCTGCTGGTCACCGAGCCGGACCCGCCGGGCGACCCGGGCGCGGACCGCGACTGGTGGACGGCGCTGCTGCGGCTGCCGGAGCTGGCCCGGCTCCGGGTCGACCGGCTCTCCCCCGCCGGCACCGCCGCCCTGCTGGAGCGGCTGCTGCCGGGCCGCCGCACCGACGCCGCGGCCTGGTACCGGACCACCGGCGGCAACCCGCTGCTGCTGCGCGCCCTCGCCGAGGACAGCGCCTCCGCGCCTTTGGCGGGCAGCGCCTCCGCCGCTCCGGCGGAAGGACCTGCGACCGGCCCCGTCGTGGCGCCCTCCCCCGGGCCGGCGTTCGCGCTCGCGGTGCGGGCCTGCCTGCACCGGGTCGGCCCGGCCGCCGCCGAACCGGCCCGGGCGCTGGCCGTGCTGACCTGCTCCGGTTCGACGGCGCTGCTGCCCCGGCTGCTGGGCCGCCCCGCGCCGGGTGCGCTGGCGGCGCTGACCGCCGCCGGGCTGGTCGAGGAAGGCCGGCTGCGCGACCCGGCGGTGGCCCGGGCCGTGCTGGACGGCCTCGGCGACGCCGAGCTGACGGCCCGTGAGCTGCGCGCGGCCCGGCTGGTGTACGAGTCGGGGGCGGACCCGGAGGCCGTCGCCGGGCACCTGCTGGCGGCCCGGGACGGCTCGGCCGGCTGGGCGGGGCAGGTGCTGCGGGAGGCCGCGGCGGCGGCGCTGCGCCGCGACGACCCGGCGTTCGCCGAGTCCTGCCTGGTGCTGGCGGCCGCGGCGGACCCGGCGGACCCGGAGCTGCTGCTGGCCCGGGCCACCGTCCGCTTCCGCGCCGACCCGCGCTCCGCGTACCGGCACGTGCGGGTGCTCGCCGAGCGGCCGCAGGAGCTGACGGACCGTCAGCGCACCGGCGTGCTGCGGATGCTGGCCTGGCACGGCACCGAGGGCGAGCTGTCCCGGCTGGCGGCCTGGCCGGAGCCCGCGGCCGCCGCGGACCGGGCCGACCGGACCCGCGCGCTCGAACAGCTGCGGGCGCTGTCCCCGCACCTGGTGCCGGCCGACCGACCCTCCCCGCCGCCCGGCCTGCCGCTCGGCGAGCCGCAGCAGCGCTCGGCGCTCGCGCTGCCCCGGGTGCTCCGCGAGGGCGCCGCCGAGGAGGACCTGCGGACCGCCGAACTGGTGCTGCGCACGACGCCGTTGGAGGACGGCACGTTCGGCGCGCTGATGTCCGCGCTGTACGTGCTGCTGTACGCGGACCGGGCGGCCGACGCCGAACCGTGGTGCGCCGGGCTGCTGCGCGAGGCCGGGGCGCGCCGGATACCGGTCTGGCAGGCCCTGTTGACCGCGACGCTGGCCGAGATCGCGGTGCGCACCGGGGAGTTGCGGACCGCCGAGCGGCACGCGGCCCGGGCGCTGGAGCTGCTGCCCCCGGACGGCTGGGGGGTGTGGGTGGGCGCGCCGCTGTCCGCGCTGCTGCTGTCCGCCGCCGGGCTGGGCCCGCGCCCGGACGCGGAGCGCCGGCTCCCGGCGCTCCCGGAGCGGCTGGAGCGCTCCCGCTACGGCGCGCAGTTCCTGCACGCGCGGGGGCGGCACCGGCTGGCGGCGGGCGCGCCGGACGCGGCGCTGGAGGACTTCGCCCGGTGCGGGCGGCTGCTCCAGGAGTGGGGTTTCGACGTGCCGTCCTTCCTGCCCTGGCGGGGCGACGCGGCCCGGGCCCTGCTGGCGCTCGACCGCCCGGCCCGGGCCCGGGAGCTGGCCCGGGAGCAGCTCGCGCACCCGGCGGCGGGCGCGCCGCGCACGGCGGGCCTGTCGCTGCGGGCGCTGGCGGCCTGCGAGCCGGCCGACCGGGTCGAGCTGCTGACCGCCGCCGCGGACCGGCTGGAGGGCGTGGATGTGGCCGAACTGGCCTGGACGCTGGCCGAGTTGGGCGAGGCGCAGCTGGCCGGGGGCCGGGAGCGGCCGGGCCGGGAGGCGCTGCGCCGGGCCCGGGAGCTGGCGGAGGCGGCCGGGCTGCGGCCGCTGCTGGAGCGGCTGCGGGCGTCCGCCGACGGGGACGAGTGGGGGCTGAGCGCCTCGGAGCGGCGGGTCGCCGCGCTGGCCGCGGCCGGGCACTCGAACCGGGAGATCGCCGAGCGGCTGTTCATCACGGTCAGCACGGTCGAGCAGCACCTCACCCACACCTACCGGAAGCTGCGCGTCAAGGGCCGTTCGGAGCTGGGTCGTTCGGCGGCGGTCCGTTCGGAGCTGGGCCGCCCGGCGGCGGCCTGCTCCGAGTCGGCCCGCTCCGAGTCGCCCCGGGCTCCGGGCGGGGCGGGCGGTCAGGGGGCGCCGAGACCGAGCCGTTCGCGCAGGGTCTCCTCGGCGTAGGCGGTGCGGTGGACGCCGCGGCGCTGGAGTTCGGGGGCGAGGCCGGTGGCCAGCGCGGGCAGGTCGTGGGCGGTGGTGGCGGGGCGCAGCCGGTAGCCGGTGAGCCCGGCGGCCTGCCAGTCCTGGAGCAGATCGGCGAGTTCGGCGGGGGTCCCGGCGAAGACCAGGGCGTCGGAGGCGTGCTCCTCGCCGAGGGTCTCGTCGAGGCGGGCGCGCCGGTCGGCGGCGGCGCCGGGCTTCTCGTCGAGGTGGACGAGCAGGTCGGCGAAGACGTGCACGGTGCGGTCGGCCCGTCCGGCGGCGTCCTGTTCGGCGCGGATCACCCGGACGGCGTTGCGGACGTCCTCGACGCTGTGCGGGGTGACCGCGACCACGTCGGCGGCGCGGGCGCCGTAGCGCCACGGGACGCGGATGTGGGCGAGGGTGAAGACCACGGGGTGCCCCTGCGGGGGGCGGGGTGCGGTGGACGGCGACGGGTCGGGGCTCCACTCGCCCGGGGCGTCGGGGCCGGTGGCGAACCGGCCGGGGGCGAGTGCGGCCAGCGCCGCCTCGTCCTCGGTGCCGTCCCACAGGGCGCGCAGCACGGCGACGAGTTCGGCGGCGCGGTCGAAGCTGCGGCCGAGCTGCTCCTGCACCTCGGGCAGGAACAGCGTCTCCAGCGGGATCGGCCGGGCCGGGCTGAGCTGGGTGCGGACGCCGGCCCGGCCGCCGCTGAGGTGGTCCAGGGTGGATATCGCCTTGGCGAGCGGTGCGGGCCGGGCGGTGTTGAGGACGGCGGTGGGGACGATGCCGAGGTGCCGGGTGCGGGCGGCGAGCGCCCCCGCCAGGGTGAGCGCGTCGAGGCGGCGCAGGGTGTGGCCGAGGCGGCGGTCCAGGTCCTCGGCCGGGCCGGGGAGCCGGGACAGCGGGTCCTCGACGGTGACGAAGTCCAGCAGCGCGGCCTCCGCGAGGGCGGCCTGCCCGGCCCAGTGGTCGAGGTCGAACTGCGGTGCGCCGTCGGCCTGGTGGCGGGCGGCCGGGTGCCAGCCCGCTCCGTCGAGGGCGGCGGACAGGTGCAGCTGCTGCGGTGTGCTCACGTGCGGTGCCTTTCGGGCGGACGGCTTCTTCGGGACGGGAGGGGGTGGCGCGCCCGTCGTCGGGGGCGGGCGCGCCGGCCGGTCTGCGCTGCCTGACGTGGCGTCAGTTCTTCTTCTGCGCGCGGGTGATGACGAACAGGGCGATCAGGACGGCGAGTCCGCTGAACGCGGCGGCGGCGGTGACGGCGGTGGCCAGGCCGTGCGCGAGTTCGGGGCGGCCGGGGTGGGCAGCGCCGTGCAGGGCGCGGCCGTAGACGGTGACCAGGACGGCGACGCCGAGTGAGAGGCCGATCTGCTGGACGGCCTGGAGCAGGCCGGAGGCCGCGCCGGTCTCCTTCGGGGCGAGGCCGGAGAGGATGGTCATGTTGAGCGGGACGAAGCCCAGGCCGAGGCCCGCGCCGAGCAGCACCAGCGGCCCGAACAGGCCGTCCCAGTAGCCGCTTTCGGGCCCGGTGGCGGCCAGCCACAGGCTGTCGGCGAGCAGCAGGGCGGCGCCGGTGACGATCAGCGCCTTCGCGCCGAACCGGGGGATCAGCTTCGCGGCGTTGCGGGCGGCGGCGAACTGGGCGAGCGCCAGCGGCAGGAACGCCAGTCCGGCGGTCAGCGGGTGCAGGCCCAGGCCGTCCTGGACGTACAGCGAGAGCAGGAAGTAGGTGCCGCCCATCGCCGCGAACAGCAGCAGGAACACCGCGTAGGCGGCGGAGCGGTTGCGGACGGCGAACAGCGACAGCGGGATCAGCGGCCGGGCCACCTTCGCCTGGCTCAGCACGAACGCGACCAGCAGCAGCGCGCCGCCGACCAGCGCGGTCACCGTCGCGGCCGAGCCCCAGCCCGCCGAGGAGGCGTGGATCAGGCCGTACACGACGGCCGTGGACCCGGCGGTGGAGGTGAGCGCGCCGAGCACGTCCGGGCGGCCCGGGTGCTTGGCGGTCTCCGGCAGCTGACGGTACGCCAGCAGGACGGCGGCCAGGCCGATCGGCACGTTGACGAAGAACACCAGCCGCCAGGACAGCGTGGTCAGCAGGCCGCCGAGGATCAGGCCGAGCGTGATGCCGAGGCCCGCGACGGTGGAGAACACGCCGAGCGCCCGGTTGCGTTCGGGGCCCTCGGCGAAGGTCACGGCGATCAGCGAGAGCGCGGCGGGCGCGGCGAACGCGAAGCCGATGCCTTGCAGGGCGCGGGCCGCGATCAGCACGCCCGCGTTCGGGGCCAGCCCGCCGAGCAGCGAGGCCGCCACCACGGTGAGCAGCCCCCAGACGAACATCCGGCGGCGGCCGAGCACGTCGCTGGTCCGGCCGCCGAGCAGCAGCAGGCCGCCGAAGGCCAGCGAGTAGGCGCTGAACACCCAGGCCAGGCCGCCCGGCGAGAAGCCCAGGCCGGACTGGATGCGGGGCAGCGCGATGTTCACGATGTTGCCGTCCACCGCCACCATCAACTGGCAGGTGACGATGACCGCGAGGGCGAGCGCGCCGGCCTTCGCGGCGGGCGGCGGTGTGGCCGGGGACGACGCCGACGGGAACTGCTGTGCCGGGGGGTCGAGCGGGGGGCCGGCGACGGGGGGTGACTGGTCATGAGTCGTCATGACGGGCTCCTGGAGCGCAGGGCGGAGGAAGCGTCGAGGGTTCGACCGCGGTCGACGCTTGTAGACTGCTTCATGGTAGGGACGACCCGATCAATGGTCAACGAGCGTTGAACTTCCGGCCCCGAGGAGGCGGCATGACGGCACCCGAGCAGGACGGCCCCGGCGCCCGGCGGACCCGCAGCCGGCAGGCGATCCTGGCGGCCGCCCGCGAGCTGTTCTCCGCGCACGGCTACGAGCAGACCACCGTCCGGGCGGTGGCCCACCGCGCCGGGGTCGACCCCGCGCTGGTGATGAAGTACTTCGGCTCCAAGGAGGGCCTGTTCGACGCGGTCTCGGAGATCGCCCTCTCCTTCGGCGGCGCGCTCTCCGGCCCGCCCGAACAGCTCGGCGAACGCCTGCTGGCGCACGTCCTCGCCGACATCGACGGCCGGCCCGACCGCAGCATGCCCGTCCTGCGCTCGATGCTGACGCACCCCCAGGCCGCCGAGGCGGTCCGCTGCGCGGTCGCCGACCCCGGCAACAGCCCGGTCGCCGACGCCCTCACCGGCGAGGACGTCGAACTGCGCGCCACCCTGGTCGGCACCGTGCTGCTCGGCCTGCTGGTCTCCCGCTACCTGCTGCGCGTCCCCGAGATCGAGGACGCCCCTGCCGAACGCCTGACCGCCCTGCTCGCCCCCTGCCTGCGCCCCCTGCTCGCCGCCGAGACCGCGCCCGGCCCGCTGGCCGCCCTCGCCGCCGCCGAGACCGAGCGCCGCACCGCCGCCGCCCGGGTCGACCGCCTGGCCCGCGAAGCCCTCGCCGCCGGCGCCTCGTACGCCGAGGTCGGCCAGCTGCTCGGCATCACCCGCCAGGCCGCCCGCAAGCGCTGGCCTCGCCCCGAAACCACCCTTGCGACAACCCAGGTTGTCATCCACTCCTGACCTCCTTCCCGACAACCCAGGTTGTCATCGACTCGCTGCACTCCGACGCCGGGTCCCCCGCGCAGCGGCTCCACCGAAGGTGGCGGCAGCTGAAGCCCAGGGGGCGGCTGCCGCGCAGCGGCGTGCTGTCGCACCCGCCGGGCAGCCCCGCGCAGCGGCCCCGCCGGGGGCGGCCGCTGCTCCGGCCCCGCCGGGCTCCACGGCGGAGCCCGTCCCGCTGCGCGGCTGCTGCGCCCGTGGCTTCAACAGCCCCGCGCAGCGGCGATCCCCCGCCGGAGTCCGTCCGGATCGAAGCCCCGTCCCGCTGCGGCCCGGGGCTTCCACTCCTGCTTCCGCCCGCCGGCCCCACCGGAGGCGGGTGTTGTTCCGGCCGGGTCGAGGCTCCGCGCTGCAGCGGTTCCCCGCCGGAGTCCGCTGCGGTCCCGCCGGCGGAGGCGGTCAGGTGCCGACGAGGGCGCGGAGCCCGTCCCACTGCACGGCTGCTGCGCCCGTGGCTTCAACAGCCCCGTCCACCTGTCGGCCCCGCGCAGCGGCGATCCCCCGCCGGAGACGGGTGTTGTCCCGACCGGGCCGGAGTTCCGCGCGGCGGCGGTTCCCCGCCGGGGTCCGCTGCGGTCCCGCCGGCGGGGGCGGTCAGGTGCCGACGAGGGCGCGGAGCCCGTCCCGCTGCGCGGCTGCTGCGCCCGTGGCTTCAACAGCCCCGTCCACCTGTCGGCCCCGCGCGGCGGCGGTTCCCCGCCGGGGTCCGCTGCGGTCCCGCCGGCGGGGCGGTCAGGCGCCGGCGAGGGCTTCGACGACCGGGGCGAAGGCTTCCTGGTGGATGTCCATCACGGTGAAGTAGGAGAAGCCGAAGGTGTCGCGGAGTTCCTTCACCTGGTCGGTGATCTGCTGGACGCTGCCGATCAGGAGGAGCGGGGTCTGTTCCAGTTCCTGGTGGGGGACGGGGAGTTGGGTGGCGGCGACGTGGCGGATCGCGGCTTCCCGGTCGTCGGTGACGATGACGGCCTGGAGCAGCAGGTTCTTCTCGACCTTGGCGGCCCGGTCCCCCACCACCCGGTCGAAGTAGGCGACGCGTTCGGCGAGTTCGGTGCGCGGGATGAGGCGCAGGCCGCCGAACGCGGTGGGGTCGTAGCGCATGCCGATGAAGCCGGCGATGTCGCCGTGCTGGGCGGCGAGCCGCAGCACGCGGTTGCCGTTGCCCGCGATCAGCAGCGGCACGGGGTCCTGGGCGGCGGCGGGGACGTGCTCGGGGTCGCCGAGCAGGCGGCGCAGCTCGTGGACGGTGCGTTCCAGGGTGTCGACCCGGTCCTTGGGGGTGCCGGGGTCGAGGCCGAGGGCCTGGAACTCGGCGTGCACGTAGCCCGTTCCGAGGCCGACCTCCAGGCGGCCGCCGGTGAGGCGGTCGACGGTGGCGATGTCGCGGGCGAGCAGCGGCGGGTGGTAGAAGCCGGTGTTCAGGACGAGGGTGCCGACCCGCAGGCGGGTCGCGGCGGCGGTGGCGACCAGCGGCGGGAAGGGCGCGGTGCGGCCGAGGTGGTCGGGGACCAGCAGGACGTCGTAGCCCTGGGACTCGACGTCCTTGGAGAGCTTCTGCCACTGCTCGGCGTCGTCGGGAACGGCCAGCTTGCCGAGGCCGAAGCGGAAGGGTCGGGTCATCGGGTCTCTCCTAGCGGGGCGGGTGCGGCGGTGGTGGTCAGGGCCGTGAGCCAGTCGTGGACGGCGTCGGCGGTGGTGGCGGAGTGCTCCTCCAGGACCGTGAAGTGGTCGCCGGGGATGTCCCGCACCTGGTGCGGCGGGCGCCAGAACGCCCGCCAGTCGGGGGTGCGCGGGGGTGTGCCCGGGAGCGGGGACCCGGCGCGCAGCAGCAGGGTGGGGGTGCGGATCGGGGTGGGCTGCCAGGGGCCGAAGGTGCGCAGGTAGGCGCCCATCGCGGTGAGGCCGGTGTCGGTGAAGGTGAGGTCCTGCTCACCGATCCGGTCGAGCATGCCGTTGACCATGGCGGGCATCCACCACTCCAGGCCGGGCAGGGTCGCGGTGTCCATCGGGAAGCTGTCGACCAGCGCGAGCCCGAGCGGCCGGGCGCCGCGCCGTTCCAGTTCGGCGGTGACGGCGTGCGCCACGCACCCGCCGAGCGAGCGGCCGAGGACAGCGAACGGCCGGTCCCCGTAGAGCTGTTGGACGGCGTCGGCCTGCAGGGCGACGAAGGCCTCGGCGCTGTCGGGCAGGGCGCTGTCGGGGCGGTAGCCGGGGGCGGGGACGGCGTGCGCGGTGCGCCGGCCGTCGAGGGCGCGGCCGAACCGGGCGTACTCGTGCGGGCCGGAGAGCGCGGTCAGGGCGGGGAAGCAGACCAGGGCGGGGCCGGGTCCGGCGGCGAGCGCGACCGGCGGGACGGCGTGCCCGGTGCGCTCGCCGGTGCCGAAGCCGGTGCGCACCTCGGACGCGGCCAGCAGGACCTGGGTGGCGGCGGGGATGCGGCCGGCCCGGCAGAGCCGCAGGTAGACCTCGGCCAGCGGTTCGGCGGCGGCCGGGCCGGCACCCCGGTGGTCGGCCAGCTCGCGGTGCAGGTGCTCGGCGAGGGCGGCGGTGTCGGGGTGGTGGATGGTCAGCGCGCCGGACAGCCGCAGGCCGGTGGCGGCGGAGAGCCGTTCGGCGAGTTCGGTGGCGGTGAGCGAGTCGAAGCCGAGTTCCACGAACGGGGCGTCGGCGGGCAGCCCGGCCGGGTCGGGGTGGCCGAGCACGGCGGCGGCCTCGGCCGTCACCAGGTCGTGCAGGGCGTCCAGCCGTTCCCGTCCCGTCAGCCCGTCCAGCCGTCCGGTGACGACTGCGGGGGCGGGTGCGGCGGCGGGTTCCACTGCCCGGGCGGCGGCGGGTGCGGGGGCGGGTCCGGCGTCCAGCCAGTAGCGGCGGCGGTCGAAGGGGTAGCCGGGGAGGGCGGTCCGCCGGGTGGGCGGGCCGCCGAGCGGGGCGGTCCAGTCGACGGGGGCGCCGGCGGCGTGCAGGCGGCCGACGGCGTCGAGCAGGGTGTCCGGTTCGGGGCGGCCGCGGCGCAGCGCGGTGGCGAGGACGGCGGGGCGGCGGCGGGCCCGGTCGGGGTCCTCGTCGGCGAGGGCGTCCTTGGCGAGGGCGGTGAGGATGCCGTCGGGGCCGAGTTCGAGGAAGCGGGTGGCGCCCTCGGCGCGCAGGGCGCGGACGGCGTCCAGGAAGCGGACGGGGCGGCGGGCGTGCGCGGCCCAGTACTCGGGGTCGGCGAGTTCGGCGGGGGTGGCGGGGCGGCCGGTCAGGTCGGAGACCACCGTGACGGTCGGCTCGTGCGGGGTCAGTCCCTTGACGGTGGTGCGGAGTTCGTCGAGGACGGGCTCCATCAGGTGCGAGTGGAAGGCGTGGCTGACCCGGAGCCGGGTGGCCCGGCGGCCGCGGGCGCGGAACGCCTCGGCGACCTGTTCGACGGCGTCCGCGCGGCCGGAGACCACCACGGCGCGCGGGCCGTTGACGGCGGCCAGGTCCACCGCGCCCGCGTGGTGGGCGAGTTCGGCCAGTGCCTCGGTCTCGTCGGCCTCCAGCGCGGCCATCGCGCCGCCCGCGGGCAGCTCCTGCATCAGGGTGGCGCGGGTGGCCACCAGGGCCGCGGCGTCGGCGAGTTCGAGGACCCCGGCGGCGTGCGCGGCGGCCAGCGCGCCGATCGAGTGCCCGGCGACCAGGTCGGGGCGGACGCCCCAGGACTCCAGCAGCCGCAGCAGCGCGGTCTGCAGGACGAACAGCGCGGGCTGGGTGTACGCGGTGCGGCCGAGCAGTTCGGCGTCGCCGGTGCGCAGCACCGCCTCCGCGACGGAGTACGGCAGGTGCGGGTCGAAGGCGGCGGCGGCCTGGTCGAAGGCGGCCGCGAAGGCCGGGTACGTCCCGTACAACTCGGCGCCCATGCCGGGGCGCTGGGCGCCCTGGCCGGTGAACAGGAAGGCGGTCCGCCCGCCCGTCCCGGCGGGACGGGCCACCGGCGGGACGGCCCGGGCGAAGGCCGCCAACCGTTCGGCGGCCTGCTCGGGGCGGGCGGCCAGCACGGCGCGCAGCGGGTGGCGGGGCAGCGCGGCGGCGGCCCGGGCCAGTTCGGCGGCGGCGCCGGGGCCGTCCGCGGCGAGCAGGTCGGCGAACTGTCCGGCGCGGGCCCGCAGCGCGCCCACGCTGCGGGCGCTGAGCACCCACGGCAGCGGCGCGTCGGCGGGTTCCGCCTCCGGCGCGGGCGTGTCCTCCGGCGCGGGCGTGTCCTCCGGCTCGGTCCACTGCTCCAGGATCACGTGCGCGTTGGTGCCGCTGACACCGAACGCGGAGACCCCGGCCCGGCGCGGGCGGCCGTTCTCCGGCCAGTCCTGACGCTCTGTCAGCAGGGCGACGCCGCCGCCGTCCCAGGCCACGTGCGGGGTGGGCGCGTCCACGTGCAGGGTGCGCGGCAGCACGCCGTGGCGCAGCGCCTCGACGGTCTTGATCACGCCGGCGACGCCGGCCGCAGCGGCGGTGTGGCCCAGGTTGGACTTCAACGAGCCGAGCAGCAGCGGCCGTTCGGCGCTCCGTCCGGTGCCGTAGACGGCCTGCAGGGCCTGCGCCTCGATCGGGTCGCCGAGGGTGGTGCCGGTGCCGTGGCCCTCGACGGCGTCGACCTCGGACGGGTCGAGTCCGGCGTCGGCGAGCGCCTGCCGGATCACCCGCTGCTGGGCGGGGCCGGACGGGGCGGTCAGGCCGTTGGAGGCGCCGTCCTGGTTGACGGCGCTGCCCCGGACCACGGCGAGCACCCGGTGCCCGTGGCGGCGGGCGTCGGAGAGGCGTTCCAGCACCAGGACGCCCGCGCCCTCGGCCCAGCCGGTGCCGTCGGCGGCGGCCGCGTAGGAGCGGCAGCGGCCGTCCGGGGAGAGGCCGCGCTGCCGGGAGAACTCGACGAAGCCGGTGGGCGAGGACATCACGGTGACGCCGCCGGCCAGGGCGAGGTCGCTCTCCCCCGCGCGCAGGGCGCGGACGGCCAGGTGCAGGGCGACCAGCGAGGAGGAGCAGGCGGTGTCGACGGTGAGGGCGGGGCCGGACAGGCCGAGCAGGTAGGAGATCCGGCCGGAGGCGACGCTGGGGAGGTTGCCAAGGCCGAGGTGTCCCTCCAGTTCGGGGCGGGCCGCGCCGGGGCGGGTGTGGTAGTCCTGCGCGGTGAGGCCGGTGTAGACGGCGGTGCGGCTGCCGCGCAGGCCCTCCGGGTCGAGTCCGGCGTGCTCCAGGGCGTGCCAGGTGGTCTCCAGCAGCAGGCGCTGCTGCGGGTCGGTGGCCAGCGCCTCGCGCGGCGAGAGGCCGAAGAACGCGGCGTCGAACTCGGCGGCGTCGTACCGGAATCCGCCGCGGACGGCGTAGCTGGTGCCGGGGACGGCCGGGTCGGGGTGGTACAGCGCGTCGAGGTCCCAGCCGCGGTCGGTGGGCCAGTCGCCGGTGGCGTCGCGCTCGTCCAGCACCAGCTGCCAGAGCTGTTCGGGCGAGTCGGCGCCGCCGGGGAGGCGGCAGGCGGTGCCGATCACGGCGATCGGCTCGGTGCGGTCGAACTCGGCCTGTTCGAGCTGCTGCTGGGCTTCGCGCAGGTCGGTCAGGGCGCGCCGCAGGTACTGGCGGAGCTTCTCCTCATCGGCCACCGTCGCGGCTCCTTCCGGTGCGGGCGCCGGCGGGGCGGGCGCGGTCGAGTGCGGCGAACAGGTCCTCGTCGTCAGCCAGTTCGAGGTCGAGGTCGGGTTCCCGAAGGGGTTCGGCGCCGGGGCCGAGGCGGGTGGCGAGGGCGGCCAGTCGGGCGGCCAGCTCCCGGCGGTCGGCGTCGGTGCCGGGCAGTGACTGCTCCAACTTCTCCAGCAGGGAGGTCAGTTCGGTGTCCCCGGCCGGGGCGGCGGCGCGGTCCAGCTGTTCGGCCAGGTGGGCGGCGACGGCGGTCGGGGTGGGGTGGTCGAAGAGCAGCGTGGCGGGCAGCTTCAGGCCGGTCGCGGTGTTCAGCCGGTTGCGCAGGTCGACGGCGGTCAGCGACTCGAACCCCAGCTCGCGGAACGGCCGTTCGGCGGACACCTCGTCCTCGTCGGGGTGGCCGAGCGCCACGGCGGCCTGCCGGCGCACCAGGTCGAGCAGGGCGGCGTCCCGTTCGGCGGCGGGCAGCGCGGCCAGCCCGGCGGCGAACGCGCCGACCTCCGGGGTGTCCTCCTCGGCGGGCGGCTCCACCGCGAACGCGGCGGTGAGCGGCCCGAGTTCGGCGTCCAGCCAGTAGCGGCGGCGCTGGAACGGGTAGGTGGGCAGCGCGGCCGGCACCCGGCGGGCCCCGGCGGTGAGCGGGCCGAAGTCGACCGGGACGCCATGGGTGTGGGCCTCGCCGAGCGCGCGCAGGAAGCGGTCGGGTCCACCCTGGTCGCGGCGCAGCGTCTCGGCGGCGGCCCCGCCGCCGCTCCCGGCGTCCAGGGTGTCCTGGATCGCGCCGGTGAGCACCGGGTGCGGGCTGACCTCGATGAACAGGGTCCGTGCGGTGTCGGCGAGTTGCTGCACGACGGGGGCGAAGCGGACGGTCTCGCGCAGGTTGCGGTACCAGTGCGCGGCGTCCAGTGCGGTGCCCTCGATCGGGGCGGCGGTGACGGTGGACCAGAGCGGCAGCCGTCCGGCGCGCGGGCGGACCGCGGCCACAGCGGCGAGCAGTTCGTCCCGGACCTGGTCGATCACCGGGGAGTGCCCGGCCAGGGTGGCGTTGCGCAGCCGCTTGGCCCGGACGCCGTCGGCCTCGCAGGCGGCGAGCAGCTCGTCCAGGGCGTCCTGCTGCCCGGCCACCACGACCTGGCCGGGGCCGTTGACGGTGGCCACCGAGAGGCGGCCGGGCCAGGCGGCGAGGCGCTGTTCGGCCTGCTCGGCGGAGAGCGCCAGCGAGGCCATCGAGCCCTGGCCGACCAGCCGGGCCAGGATGCGGCTGCGGGCGGCGACGATCAGCGCGGCGTCGTCCAGGCCGAGCGCCCCGGCGACGGTGGCGGCCGCCACCTCGCCCTGGCTGTGCCCGACCACGGCGTCCGGGCGCACCCCGTAGGACTCCCAGAGCGCGGCGAGCGCCACCAGCACCGCCCACAGGGCGGGTTGGGCGACCTCGACCCGGGCCAGGTCGGCAGCGTCCTCGTCCTGCCGCAGCACGGCGAGCAGGTCGAAGTCCAGGTACGGGGCGAGGGCCCGCGCGCACTCCTCGATCCGGGCGGCGAACACCGGTGCGGTGGCGAGCAGTTCGCGGGCCATCCCGGCCCACTGGGAGCCGTGCCCGGGGAACACGAACACCACCTGCGGCGCCCCGTCGGCCCGGCCCCGCACCACGTTCTCGGCCGGTTCCCCGGCTACCAGGGCCCGCAGTCCCGCCGCCGCCCCGGCCGCGTCGGCGGCCACCACGACGGCCCGGTGCTCGAACGCGGCCCGGCCGTCGGCCAGCGTCCGCACCAGGTCCGCGGGCGCGTACCGCGACCCGTCCAGCCGATCGGCCACCCGCCCGGCCTGCGCGACCAGCGCGGCCGCGCTCCGGGCGCTCACCACCCAGGGCAGCGGCACGCCGCCGGCGGCAGCGGTGTCCGTGTCGGTGTCGGTCGATGCCTCGGCCGGTGCCTCCGTCAGTGGCTCGACCGGTGTCTCGGCCGGCGGTTCTTCGATGATCACGTGGGCGTTGGTGCCGCTGACGCCGAAGGCGGAGACCGCGGCGCGGCGCGGGCGGCCGGTGGCGGGCAAGGGGCGGGCCTCGGTGAGGAGGCGGACGCCGCCGGAGGACCAGTCGACCTCGGGGGCGGGCTCGTCGACGTGCAGGGTGGCGGGGAGGACGCCGTGCCGCAGGGCGCCGATCATCTTGATCAGGCCGGCGGCTCCGGCGGCGGCCTGGGTGTGGCCGAGGTTGGACTTCAACGAGCCGAGCCAGAGCGGCTGTTCGGCACTCCGATGCTGTCCGTAGGTGGCGAGCAGGGCCTGTGCCTCGATCGGGTCACCGAGCCGGGTGCCGGTGCCGTGCGCCTCGACGGCGTCGACCTCGGACGGGTCGAGCCGGGCGGCGGCCAGGGCCTGCCGGATCACCCGCTGCTGGGCGGGGCCGGACGGGGCGGTGAGGCCGTTGGAGGCGCCGTCCTGGTTGACGGCGCTGCCGCGCAGGACGGCGAGCACGGGGTGGCCGTGGCGGCGGGCGTCGGAGAGCCGTTCCAGCAGGAGGAGGCCGACACCCTCGGCCCAGCTGGTGCCGTCGGCGGCGGCGGCGAACGCCTTGACCCGGCCGTCGGGGGCGAACGCCCGGTGCCGGGAGGTGGCGACCATCCCGGCCGGGGAGGCCATCACGGCGACGCCGCCGGCGAGCGCGAGGTCGCTCTCGCCGGTGCGCAGCGCCTGCGCGGCGAGGTGCAGCGCGACCAGCGAGGAGGAGCAGGCGGTGTCGACGGTGACGGCGGGGCCCTCGAAGCCGAAGGCGTAGGAGATCCGGCCGGAGGCGACGGAGGCGGCGCTGCCGTTGTGCAGGTAGCCCTCCAACTCCTCGGGGAGGGTGTGGAGTCGGCCCGCGTAGTCGTTGTACATGACGCCGAGGTGGACGGCGGTGCTGCTGCCGCGCAGGGTGTGCGGGTCGATGCCGGCGCGTTCGAAGGTCTCCCAGGCGGTCTCCAGCAGCAGGCGCTGCTGCGGGTCGGTGGCGAGGGCCTCGCGCGGGGAGATGCCGAAGAACGCGGCGTCGAACTCGGCGGCGTCGTGCAGGAATCCGCCGTACTGGGTGTAGGTGCGGCCGGGCCGGTCGGGGTCGGGGTCGTAGAGGGAGGCGTTGTCCCAGCCCCGGTCGGTCGGCCAGGGGGTGATGGCGTCGCGGCCCTCGGCGACCAGCTCCCAGAGCTGTTCGGGGGTTTCGACGCCGCCGGGGAAGCGGCAGCCGGCCGCGACGATCACCACGGGGTCGTCCTGGTCGACGGCGGCGACCGTGCCGGACGGCTCACTGGCCTCCACGGCCGTTCCGCCGGGCAGGAGTTGGTCGATCCGGGCGGCGAGGGCCTGCGCGGTGGGGTGGTCGAAGACCAGGGTGGCGGCCAGCCGCAGGCCGGTCGCGGCGGCCAGGCGGTTGCGGAGTTCGACGGCGGTGAGCGAGTCGAACCCGAGTTCCTTGAAGGCGCGTTCGGCGTCGACGCCGTCGCCGCCGGTGCGGCCGAGGACGGCGGCGGCCTCGGTGCGGACCAGGCGCAGCAGGGTCTGCTGCCGGCGGGCCGGGTCGAGGGTGCGCAGCCGGTCGGCGAGGCCGTCGCCGGTGCCGCCGGTGCCCGCGCGGCGGCGGGCGGTACCGGTGCCGGTGCTTCGGGGCAGGACGTCGCCCAACACGGCCGGGACGTCGGCGGGTTCGGCGGCGGGGCGGAGGGCGAGCGGGACGGGTGCGGGGTGGTCGGCGGCGAGGGCGGCGTCGAGCAGGGCGCGGCCTTCGTCGGCGGTGAGCGGGCGGACGCCCCGGCGGGCCAGGCGGGTCAGGTCGGTGGCGGCGAGGTGGCCGGTGAGGGCGCTGCTGTCGGCCCACAGGCCCCAGGCGAGCGAGGTGGCGGGGCGGCCGTGGGCGCGGCGGTGGGCGGCGAGGGCGTCCAGGAAGGCGTTGGCGGCGGCGTAGCCGGACTGGCCCTGGGTGCCGAGGACGCCCGCCGCGGAGGAGTACAGCAGGAAGGCGGTGAGCGGGAGTTCGGCGGTGAGTTCGTGCAGGTGCCAGGCGGCGTCGGCCTTGGGGCGCAGCACGGTGTCCAGCCGGTCCGGGTCGAGGGCGGTGAGCACGCCGTCGTCGAGCGCCCCGGCGGTGTGCACGACGGCGGTGAGCGGGTGCGCGGCGGGGATCTCGGCGAGGGCGGCGGCGAGGGCGTCCCGGTCGGTGGCGTCGACGGCGACGGCCCGGGCCTCGGCGCCGGATGCGGCGAGTTCGGCGAGGAGTTCGGCGGCGCCGGGGGTGTCGGCGCCGCGGCGGCCGAGCAGCAGCAGGTGGCGGACGCCGTGCGCGGCGACCAGGTGGCGGGCGGTGAGCGCGCCGAGCAGGCCGAGCCCGCCGGTGATCAGGACGGTGCTCTCGGGGTCGAAGGCGACGGCCTCCCCGGCGGGGGCGGCGGTGAGCCTGGGCACGTGCAGCCTGCCGTCACGCAGCGCGAGTTGGGGTTCTCCGGCGGTGTCGGCGGCGGCCAGGGCGCGGGGCAGGGCGGTGCGGGTGGCGGCGGTGCCGTCGAGGTCGACCAGCAGCAGCCGCCCGGGGTGTTCGGCCTGGGCGCTGCGCAGCAGGCCCCAGGCGGGGGCGGTGGCCAGGTCGGGGTCCTCGCCGTCGAGGGCGGCGGCGTTCCGGGTGGCGACGGCGAGCCGGGTAGCGGCCAACTCGGGTTGCTGCAGCCACTCCTGAATGGTCGTCAGGAGCTGGTGCAGCACGTCCCGGGCCCGGTCGGGCGGGGTGCCCGGCCCGGCCGTGACGGGCAGCCAGGCGAGCGCGGGCGGGGTGGCGCCCGTGCGCAGGGCGGCGGCGAGCGCGGCCGGGCCGGAGTACGGGGTGCCGCCGAGGCCGAACGGGTCGTCCGGGCCGAGCACCGCCCACTGCTCCGGTCCGCCGTCCCCGAGCGGGAGTTCGCGCCAGCCGGCCACGTACAGCGGGGTGGCGGTGGCGAGTTGGGCGGCGGTGACGGGGCGGGAGACCAGGCCCGCGACGGAGAGCACGGGGGCGCCGTCGGGGTCGACGGCGTCCAGTGCGAGGGCCCCGTCGGGGGTGGTGCGCAGCCGGACCTTGAGGGTGTGCGCGCCGGTGGCGTGCAGGCGGACGGCGTTCCAGGCGAACGGGAGCGGGACGGTGCCGTCGGCAGCGGGTGAGGCGGCGGGATCGGCGAGGTCGGCGAGGTGGAAGGCGGCGTCGAGCAGCGCGGGGTGCAGGCCCCAGCGGGCGGCGTCGGCGTGGTCCTCGGCGGGGAGTTCGAGCTCCGCGTAGTGGGTGTCGCCGTGCCGCCAGGCGGCCTTGAGGCCCTGGAAGTGCGGGCCGTAGGCGCGGCCGGTGGCGGCGAGGCGCGGGTAGAGGCCGTCGACGGGGACGGGCCGGGCGCCGGGCGGCGGCCACTCGGCGCCCGTGGGCGGGGCCGCGTCGGGGTGCGCGGCGGCGAGCAGGCCGTGGGCGTGGCGCTGCCAGGGGCCGGGGTCGGCGTCCTGCGGGCGGGCGTGCACCTCGACGGGGCGGCGTCCGGCGGGGTCGGCCGCGCCGACGGTGACCTGCACCTCGACGGCCTGCCGGCGGGGCAGCAGCAGCGGCGCCTCCAGGACGAGTTCCTCCAGGACGGGCAGTCCGGTCTCGTCGCCCGCGCGAACGGCGAGTTCGACCAGCGCGGTGCCGGGGACGACGGTGCGGCCGTGCACGGTGTGGTCGGCGAGCCAGGGGTGGGTGTGGGCGGCGAGCCGTCCGGTGAGGGTGGCGCCGCCGGTGGTGGTGCCAAGGACGGCGCCGAGCACGGGGTGTCCGGCGGGGCGCAGGCCGAGGCCGAGCGGGTCGCCAGCCGCCCCGGCGGGGCGTTCGATCCAGTGCCGGGTGCGCTGGAAGGCGTAGGTGGGCAGGTCGGTGTGGCCGGCGGGGCGCGGTCCGAGGACGGCGGCCGGGTCGTGCGGCGCGCCCGCGGTGGTGGCGGCGGCGAGCGAGGCGAGGAAGCGGGCGGGGCCGCCCTCGTCGCGGCGCAGCGAGCCGGTGGCGGTGACGGGCTGTCCGGCGTCCTCGGCGGTGGCCTGGACGGCGGCGGTGAGCACGGGGTGCGGGGAGGCTTCGACGAAGATCCGGTGGCCGGTGTCGAGCAGGCGGCGGGTGGCGTCCTCGAAGCGGACGGTCTGCCGGAGGTTGGTGTACCAGTAGGCGCCGTCGAGCAGGCGGGTGTCGATCCAGTCGCCGGTGACGGCGGACAGCAGCGGGAGGCGTCCGGTGCGCGGGGTGATCGGGGCGAGCGCGGCGGCGAGTTCGGCGCGCAGCGTCTCGACCTGCGGGGAGTGCGAGGCGTAGTCGACGGGGATGCGGCGGACCCGCAGGCCGGTGGCTTCGCCGTGGGCGAGGAGTTCGTCCAGGGCGGCGGTCTCGCCGGCCACCACGACGGCCTCGGGGCTGTTGACGACGGCGATCGAGAGCCGGTCCGCCCAGGGGGCGATCAGTTCCTCGGCCTGTGCGCGGGGCAGCGGGACGGAGGCCATGCCGCCGGTGCCGGCCAGCGCGGTGATGGCGCGGCTGCGCAGGGCCACCACCCGGGCGGCGTCGTCCAGGTCGAGGGCGCCGGCCACGGCGGCGGCGGCGATCTCGCCCTGGCTGTGGCCGACCACCGCGTCGGGGCGCACCCCGTGGGACTCCCAGAGGGCGGCGAGCGCGACCATCACGGCCCACAGGGCGGGCTGGACGACGTCGACCCGGTCCAGGCCGGGGGCGCCGTCGCGGCCGCGCAGCACGTCCTCCAGCGACCAGTCGACCCAACGGGAAAGCGCTTTCCCGCAGGCTTCGATCCGCTCCGCGAACACCGGTGCGGCGTCCAGCAGCCCGGTGGCCATGCCGAGCCACTGGGCGCCCTGGCCGGGGAACACCAGCACCACCTTGGGGTCGGCGGCGGCCCGGCCGCGCACCACGGCGGGCGAGGGCTCCCCGGCGGCCAGCGCGTCCAGCGCGGCGAGCAGCGCGGGCGCGTCGGCGCCGAGCACGGCGGCGCGCTCCTCGAAGGCGGTGCGCTCGGCGTGCAGGGCGTGGCCGATCGCGGCGAGGGCGCGCGGCGAGGTGTCGGCGGCGGTGCGCAGCCGGTCGGCGAGGCGGGCGGCCTGGGCGCGCAGCGCGGCCTCGGTGCGGGCGGAGAGCGGCCACAGCACGGGGGTGGCCGGGGCCTCGTCGGCCGGTTCCGGCTCCGGTTCCGGCTGCGGTTCCGGCTGCGGTTCCGGCTGCGGGGCGGGCTCCTCCGGCGGGGCCTGCTCCAGGATGAGGTGGGTGTTGGTGCCGCTGACGCCGAACGCGGAGACCCCGGCCCGGCGCGGGCGGCCGGTCTCCGGCCAGGGGCGGTCCTCGGTCAGCAGCCGGACGGCCCCGCTCCCCCAGTCGACGTGCGGGGTGGGCGCGTCCACGTGCAGGGTGCGCGGCAGCACGCCGTGGCGCAGCGCCTGGACGGTCTTGATCACGCCGGCGGCCCCGGCGGCGGCCTGGGTGTGGCCGAGGTTGGACTTGACCGAGCCGAGCCACAGCGGCCGGTCGGCGGGCCGGTCCGCCCCGTAGGAGGCGAGCAGGGCCTGTGCCTCGATCGGGTCGCCGAGCCGGGTGCCGGTGCCGTGCGCCTCGACGGCGTCGACGTCCTGCGGGTCGAGTCCGGCGTCGGCGAGGGCCTGCCGGACGACGCGCTGCTGGGCGGGGCCGGACGGGGCGGTCAGGCCGTTGGAGGCGCCGTCCTGGTTGACGGCGGTGCCGCGGATCACGGCGAGCACCCGGTGCCCGTGGCGGCGGGCGTCGGAGAGCCGTTCGACCACCAGCAGGGCGGCGCCCTCGGACCAGCCGGTGCCGTCGGCGGCGGCCGCGAACGCCTTGCACCGGCCGTCCGGGGAGAGGCCGTGCTGCCGGGAGAACTCGACGAACAGCTGCGGGGTCGTCATGACGGTGACGCCGCCCGCGAGCGCGAGGTCGGCCTCGCCGGAGCGCAGCGCCCGGACGGCCAGGTGCAGGGCGACGGAGGAGGCCGAGCAGGCGGTGTCGACGGTGACGGCGGGGCCCTCCAGGCCGAGCGCGTAGGAGATCCGGCCGGAGGCGACGGAGGCGGCGTTGCCGACCGCGAGGTAGCCCTCCAGTTCCTCGGGGGCGGTGCCGGCCGGCGGCACGTAGTCGTTGCCGTTGGTGCCGACGTACACGCCGGTGCGGCTGCCGCGCAGGTCGCCGGGCCGCAGGCCGGCCCGCTCCAGCGCCTCCCAGGCGGTCTCCAGCAGCAGGCGGTGCTGCGGGTCGGAGGCCAGTGCCTCGCGCGGGGAGATGCCGAAGAAGTCGGCGTCGAACCCGCCCGGGTCGGCGAGGAAGGCGCCGTACCGGGTGGACGAGGTGCGCGGCCGGTCCGGGTCGGCGTCGAACAGTGCGCCCAGGTCCCAGCCCCGGTCGGTGGGGAACTCCCCGACCGCGTCCCGGCCTTCGGCGACCAGCCGCCACAGGTCCTCGGGCGAGTCGACGCCGCCGGGGAAGTGGCAGGCCATGCCGACGATCGCCACCGGTTCGGCGGCCCGCGCCCTGGTGTCGGTCAACTCCCGGCGGGTCTGCTGCAGTTCGGCGGTGACCCGTTCCAGCAGGTACCGCATCCGGCCGTCGTTCAAGGTTCCGCCCTTCGTGCGGGGAGTGCTCAAGGTTTCAGGGGTGCGGCGCGGTGCCGTGGGCGCCGCGGGGTCAGGAGATGCCCAACTCCCGGTCGATGAAGGCGATCAGCTCGTCGTCGGCGGCGGCGGACAGCCCCAGGTCCGGGACGTCGCCGACCGGGGCCGGTGCGCCGGTGAGCGCGGCCAGGCGGGCCAGCAGCCGGGGCCGGGACGGGTCGTGGGCCGGGAGCTCGGCGAACTGCCGCTCCCAGTCGTCGAGTCGGGACAGCAGCTCGGCGCCGTCCGACGCTCCGGGGCCTTCCCGGCCGGCCGCCGGGAGGTCGAGCAGGGCGAGCAGCTGCCCGGTCAGGGCCTGCGCGGTCGGGTGGTCGAACACCAGCGTGGTGGGCAGCCGCAGGCCGGTGAGCCGGCCGAGCCGGTTGCGCAGTTCGACGGTGGCGATCGAGTCGAACCCCTGGTCGCGCAGGCCGCGTTGCGGGTCGACGGCGTCACCGCCGGGCCGTCCGAGCACGGCCGCGGCCTCCGCCCGGACGGCCCGCAGCAGGGTGCGCTGCCGCTCGGCCGCCTGCTGTCCGGCCAGTTCCGCCCGCAGCCCGCCGGCCCGTTCGGGCTGCTCGGCGGCGCCCGGCCCGGCCGGGCCCTGCGGCAGCAGCTCGGCCAGCAGCGGGTGCGGGCGGACGGCGGCGAGGGCCGGCCAGTCCGCGTCCGCGACCAGCAGGTGGGCGGCGCCCTCGGCGAGCGCGGTGTCCAGGGCGGCCAGCGCGGTGTCGGGGTCGATCGGCCGGTGCCCGTGCCGGGCGGCCAGCCCCGCCGCCGTCGGGTCCGCGATGCCGTCGCCCGCCCACAGGCCCCAGGAGAGCGCGACGGCGGGCTGTCCGGCGGCGCGGCGGCGCTGCGCCAGCGCGTCCAGCACGGCGTTGCCGGGCGCGTAGTTGCCCTGGCCGGGCAGGGCGGCCACCGAGGCGGCGGACGAGTACAGCACGAACGCGTCCAGCGGCAGTTCCCGGGTCAGCTCGTCCAGGTGGACGGCGGCCAGCGCCTTCGCGCCGAGCGCCCGCTCCAGCTGGTCGTCCGTCAGCCCGACCAGCGTCGCGTCGTCCAGCACGGCGGCGGTGTGCACCACCACGCGCAGCGGCAGCTCGGCGGGCAGCCCGTCGATCAGCCGGGCCACGGCGTCCCGGTCGGTCACGTCCACCGCGGCGAGGCTGACCTGCCGGGCGCCCAACTCCTTCAGCTCGGCGGCCAGTTCGGCGGCCCCGGGCGCGTCCGGGCCCCGCCGGCCGACCAGCAGCAGGTGCGCGGCCCCGCGCCGGGCGAACGCCCGCGCGGTGTGCCCGGCCAGCGCTCCGCTGCCCCCGGTGATCAGCACCGTCCCCCGCGACCCGGGCGGCGCGGCGCGGCCGGCTTCGGTGCCCGCTCCCGCCGGGGTCTCCTCCGGGGCCGGGGCGGCGACCAGGCGGCGGGTGTACACCCCTTCGCGGCGGACGGCGAGTTCGGCTTCCGGGCCCCCGGCGAGCAGGGCGGCGACGGCGAGGGCGGCGGGGCGGCCGCCGGGGTCGGCGGGGAGGTCGAGGACGCCACCCCAGGCGGGGCTCTCGGTGGCGGCGGCTGCGGCGAGGCCCCAGACGGCGGCGGCCCGGGGGGCGGTGGGCGGGTCGGCGGGGCCGGTGCCGACGGCGCCGCTGGTGGCGGTCCAGACGGGGGCGGTCAGGCCGATCGCCTCGGCGGCCTGGAGCAGGTGCAGGGTGTCGGCGAGCGCGGCGGGCACGGCGGGTCGGCCGGGGGCGGGGCCGTCGGCCAGCGACAGCAGCGAGAGCACGCCCGCCGGTACGGGCCGCTCCTCCCGGCCGGGCGCGGCAAGGCCGTTCAGCACCGCGTGGGTGCCGAGCACGGCCGCGTTCGAGGTCTCCACGTCGGGGTCCGGCGGGCCGTCGACGGCCGCCCGGAGCAGCGCGGTCAGGGCGTCCCGGTCGGTGCCGGCCGGGACGTCCAGCCGGTGGACGGTGCGTCCGGCCTGCCGCAGCGCCTGTTCGAGGACGTCGCGCCAGAGTCCGATCCGCGTCCCGGCCTCGTCCGCCGCCCCGTCACCGGCGGGCGCGCCCTGGACGGCGGGGGCCAGCAGCAGCCAGTGGCCGTCCCCGGCGGGGGCCTCGGTCTCGGGCAGCGGGCGCCAGAGCACCCGGTGGCGGAGCGCGTCCACGGCGCGGCGGCGTTCGCGGTCGGAGCGCCAGGCGGCGAGCGCGGGCAGCAGTCCGTCGAGTGCGCTGCGGGCGGCGTCATCGGGCAGGCCGAGCAGGTCGGCGAGCCGGGCGGGGTCCTGCTGTTCGACGGCGGTCCAGAAGCCGGGTTCGCCGCTGCGGACGGGGCCGGTGTCCTCGGGCGGGACCTCGGACCAGTGGCGGGCGTGCTGGAAGGCGTAGGTGGGGAGGCGGTCGGCGCGGCCGGGGCGGCCGCCGAGGACGGTGCTCCAGTCGACGGCGGTGCCCCGGGTGTGGACGGTGGCGAGCGCGGTCAGCAGGGTCTGCGGCTCGGGGCGGTCGCGGCGCAGGGCGGCGGCGAGCGCGGGGCCGGGGCCGTCCGGTGCGGGGTCCTCGTCCAGGGCCGCCCGGGTGAGGGCGGTCAGTACGGCGTCGGGGCCGAGTTCCAGGTAGCCGGTGGTGCCGTCGGCGGCCAGGCCGCGCACGGCGTCCAGGTGGCGGACCTCGTTGCGGAGGTGGCCGACCCAGTGGTCGGGGGTCAACGGGTTTACGGCGTCGCGGAGTTCGCCGTCGACGGCGGAGCGGATCGGGATCTTCGGCGGGTGGTGGGGCAGGCTCGCGGCGATCCGGCCGAACTCGGCGGTGATCGGGTCCATCAGCGGGGAGTGGAAGGCGTGGCTGGTCCGCAGCCGGGCGACCCGGTGGCCGAGGGCCCGGAACCGGTCCTCGGCGGCGGCGACGGCGGCGCGCTCGCCGGAGACCACGACGGCAGTCGGCCCGTTGACGGCGGCGATCGCCACCACCCCTGGCACAGCGGCGAGTTCCGCCAGGACCAGCTTTTCGGGGGCTTCGACGGCGAGCATCGCGCCGCCCTCGGGCAGGGCGTCCATCAGGCGGCCCCGGGCGGCGACCAGGGTGGCGGCGTCGGGGAGGGTGAGCACGCCCGCGAGGTGGGCGGCGGTGATCTCGCCGATCGAGTGCCCGGCCAACCGGTGCGGGGTGACGCCCCAGGACTCGATCAGGCGGTAGAGGGCGACGCCGAGCGCGAACAGCGCGGGCTGGGTGTAGCGGGTGCGGTCGAGCAGCGCGGCCCCGGCGCTGCCCTCGGCCGCGAACAGCACCTCCAGCAGCGGCCGTTCGAGCTGCCCGTCGAAGGCGGCCGCGACCTCGTCGAGGGCCGCCGCGAACACCGGGAAGGTGGCGTACAACTCGCGTCCCGCGCCGGGACGCTGGCTGCCCTGGCCGGTGAACAGGACGGCGGTGCGGTCGGTTTCGGCGGCCGCGCCGACCACCGCGTTCGCGGCCGGTTCGCCCGCCGCGACGGCCGCCAGTCCGGCCCGCAGCTCCGCGGTGTCGGCGCCGAGCACCACCGCGCGGTGCTCGAACGCCGTCCGGGTCGCCGCCAACCCCACGGCCGCTTGGGCGAGTTCCTGATCCGGCACGGTGTCGAGCAGCTTCCGGGCCTGGGCGCGCAGCGCTCGGTCGGTGCGGCCGGAGACCAGCAGCGGCAGCACGGGGAGTGCCGATTCCTCGGCCGGCGCCGCTTCCTCCGCCGGTGCCTGTTCCAGGATCAGGTGGGCGTTGGTGCCGCTGATCCCGAACGAGGACACCCCGGCCCGGCGCGGACGCCCGGTCTCCGGCCAGGCCCGCCGCTCCGTCAGCAGCGAGACACCCGCGTCCCAGTCCACCAGCGGCGAGGGCTGGTCCGCGTGCAGCGACGGCGGCAGCACACCGGCCCGCAGCGCGGCCACCGTCTTGATCACCGCGCCGACACCCGCCGCCGCCTGCATGTGCCCGACGTTCGACTTCAACGACCCCAGCCAGAGCGGTTCGTCGTCCGCCCCGCGCCCCTTTCCGTACACGTCGACCAGTGCCCCGGCCTCGATCGGATCGCCGAGCACGGTGCCGGTGCCGTGCGCCTCCACCGCGTCCACCTCGCGGGCGGTCAGGCCGGAGCGGCGCAACGCCTCGGTCAGCACCCGGCGTTGGGCCTGGCCGTTGGGGGCGGTGAGCTGGCTGCTGCGGCCGTCCTGGTTGACGGCGCTGCCGCGGATGACGGCCAGCACGGGGTGGCCGTTGCGGCGGGCGTCGGACAGCCGCTCCAGCACCAGCACGCCCACGCCCTCCGCCCAGCCGGTGCCGTCCGCCCCGGCCGCGAAGGAACGGCAGCGCCCGTCGGGCGAGTTGGCGCCCTGGCGGCTGAAGTCGACGAAGGTCGCGGGGGTGGACATCACGGTGACGCCGCCGGCCAGCGCGAGGGTGGCCTCGCCGGAGCGCAGCGCCTGCGCCGCCAGGTGGATCGCCACCAGCGAGGACGAGCACGCCGTGTCCACCGTCACCGCCGGACCCTCCAGGCCCAGCGTGTAGGCGATCCGGCCGGAGACCACGCTGCCCGCGCTGCCGACGACCAGGTAGCCCTCCAACTCCTCGGGCGCGCGCCGGAACCGGCTGCCGTAGTCGTGGTACATGACGCCGGCCCAGACGCCGGTGCGGGTGCCGCGCAGCTCGGCGGGACGGATCCCGGCCCGCTCCAGCGACTCCCACGCCACCTCCAGCAGCAGCCGCTGCTGCGGATCCATCGCCGCCGCCTCCCGCGGCGAGATCCCGAAGAACTCCGCATCGAACTCCGCCGCCTCGTACAGGAATCCACCACCGGAGGTGTAGGTCCGGCCGGGGCGGTCGCGGTCGGGGTGGTACAGGTCGGCGGGCCACCCCCGGTCGGCCGGGAACGGACCGATCGCGTCGCCCCCGTTCACCACCAGCTCCCACAGCGCCTCCGGCGAGTCCACCCCGCCCGGGAACCGCCCCGCCGCCGCCACGATCGCCACGGGTTCGGTGTCGCGGGCCTCCAGTTCGGCGGTCCGGGCCCGGCTGTCGCGGAGTTCGGCGGTGACCCGCTTGAGGTAGCCGCGCAGCTTCTCCTCGGTGGTGTCGCTCATCGCCTCAGTTCTCCTCGTTGCCGGTGATGCCGAGTTCCAGGTCGATCAGGTCGAAGATCTCCTGGTCGGTGGCCGTCTCCAGGTCGGAGGACGGGCCGAATCCGGCCAGCAGGTCGCGCAGTTCGGCGAGCAGCGGCGCCCGCTCGGTGTCGTCGAGGGCGGGCAGCGCGGCGGCCAGGGCGTCGATCCCGGCGCGCAGCCGCCCGGGGTCGGGGGCGGGGCGTTCGGGGGTGAACAGCTCCGCCAGGCGGGCGGTGAGCCGGCCGATCGTCGGGTGGTCGAGCAGCAGGGTGGCGGGCAGCCGCAGTCCGCTGTCGGCGGCCAGCCGGTTGCGCAGTTCGACGGCGGTCAGCGAGTCCACGCCGAGATCCAGGAAGCCGCGGTGCTCGCCGAGTTCGCCGGGCGCGTGGCCCAGGACGGCGGCGACCATGCCGCGCAGGTGCTCGGCGATCAGCGCGGGCCGGGCCTCGGCGGGCTGCCCGGCGAGCCGGGCGGCGAGCGCGGGAGCGGCCGTCGCCGCCGGACCGGCCGTCTTCCGACGCTCCGTCAGTTCGACCAGCAGTTGCGGGAGTTCGCCGTTCGCGGCGAGCCGGGTCAGGGCGGCGGCACTGGTGGGCGCGGGGACGAGGACGGCCTCGCCGTGGCCGGTCGCCGCGTCGTACAGGGCCAGGCCGTGGTCGGGGGTGATCGGGGCCAGGCCGAGCCGTTCGAACCGGGCCCGGCCGGTGTCGTCGAGGCGGTCGCCCATGCCGCCGGGGCCGGTCCACAGGCCCCAGGCCAGTGAGCGGGCGGGCAGGCCGAGGGCGTGCCGGTGGCGGGCCAGACCGTCCAGGAAGCCGTTCGCCGCCGCGTAGTTGGCCTGTCCGGCGGTGCCGAGGACGCCCGCGACCGAGGAGAACAGCACGAACGCGGCGAGGTCGGCGTCCCGGGTCAGCTCGTGCAGGTGCCAGGCCGCGTCGGCCTTGGCGCGCAGGACGGCGGCCAGCCGCTCGGGGGTGAGGGTGGCGGCCAGGCCGTCGTCGAGCACGCCCGCCGCGTGCACGACGGCGGTGAGCGGCCGGTCGGCGGGCAGCTCGGCGAGCAGCCGGGCCAGCGCGTCCCGGTCGGCGACGTCGCAGCCCGCCACGGTCGCCTCCGCACCCAACTCCGCCAGTTCCTCCAGCAGTTCGGTGGCGCCGGGGGCGTTGACGCCGCGCCGGCCGACCAGCAGCAGCCGTCGGGCCCGGCCGGTGCGCACCAGGTGCCGAGCCAGCAGAGCGCCCAGCGCGCCGGTGCCGCCGGTGATCAGCACCGTGCCGTCCGGGTCGAGGTCGACCGCTGTACCGGGGGCGGGCGTACCGGGGGCGGGCGTACCGGGAGTGGCCGTCCCCGCCCGGACCAGCCGGAGGGCGAGCAACCGGCCGTCACGCAGGGCGAGTTCGGGTTCGGTCCCGGTCGCACCCAGGGCGGCGGGCAGGGCCCGCAGCGAGGCCGGGCTGCCGTCCAGGTCCAGCAGGGCCAATCGGTCGGGGTGTTCGGCCCGGGCGGAGCGGAGCAGGCCCCGGGCGGCGGCGGCCGCGGGTGCAGCGGGCCCGGTGGCGTCGGCCGTGCCCTCGGTGAGGACCACGATCCGGGCCCCGGCCAGGGCGGGGTCGGCCACCGGCCCCTGCACCACCCGCAGGGCCGCCGCAGCGGCCGCGTGGGCGGCGGCCAGCGGCGCGCCGGCCTCGGCGGGCAGCCGGACCAGCACCACGTCCGGCGCCGCTCCCCCGAGCTCGTGACGCACCGTCACACCGGCGCCGCGCAATGCCGTCGCCAGTTCCGCCGTCCGCGCGTCGCCGGGTCCACCGGGTCCGTCGGGGGCGCCGGGGTCGCCGGGCAGCAGCAGCACCGAGCGCGGGGGTGTGCCGGTCGCGGGGACGGGCCGCCACTCGGTGCGCAGCAGGTCGCGGGCGGCCGTGGCGTCCCGCGCCCCGAGCCGGTCCGTGCCGACCCGGCGGAGCGCCAGTTCCTCGACGGTGGCGACCCGGCGGCCGTCCTCGGCGCGCAGGTCGAGGCGGGCCCGGTCCGGGCCGGTCGGGGTGATCAGGACCCGGGCCGTCTCCGCGCCCGCGGCCGGGCCCGGGGTGACGCCGCTCCAGGCGAACGGGAGGGCGATCCGGCCGGTGCCGTCGTCGCCCCGGCCGCGCACCAGCGGGTGCAGGGCGGCGTCCAGCAGGGCGGGGTGCAGCACGAACCCGTCCCGGGCGGCGTCCGGCGGCAGCCGCAGCTCGGCGGCCCGGCGGTCGCCGTCGGCCGCCGTGCCGGTCACGGCGCGGAACGCGGGGCCGTACGTGTAGCCCTCGTCGGCGAGTTCGGCGTAGAACTGCCCGGCGTCGGTGGGCGCGACGGCCCGGAACGGCGCACTGTCGAGGTGCGCCCCGAACCGGTCCCCGGGCTGTTCCCCGGTCTGCTCCCCGGGCTGCTCCCCGGTGGCCGGGGCGAGGGTCCCGGTCGCGTGGCGGGTCCACGGGGTGTCGGGCCCGGCCCCGGCGGGGCGGGAGTGGACGGCGACGGGGCGGGCGCCCCGCGCGTCGGCGGGGCCGGCCGTGGCCTGGAGGTCGACGTCCTGGTCGGACGGCAGCGGCAGCGGGGCTTCGAGGGTCAGTTCGACGAGGACGGGGGTGTCCACCGACTGCCCGGTGCGCAGGGCGAGTTCGACCAGGGCGGTGCCGGGCAGCAGGACCGTCCCGGCGATGGCGTGGTCGGCCAGCCAGGGGTGGCTGCGGGTGGAGATCCGGCCGGTGAGGACGGTGCCCGCGCCGTCCGCGAGGACCACCTCGGCGGGCAGGAACGGGTGTCCGGTGCCGGGTCCGGCCGCGCCGGCGGGCGGGGCGTCCAGCCAGTGGCGGCGGCGCTGGAAGGCGTAGGTGGGCAGGTCGACCGGTCCGGCGGGCGGGGCGCCGAGCAGCCGTGTCCAGTCGACGGCCGCGCCGTCCACCTGCAGGGCCGCCAACGCGCCGAGCAGGGTGGGCAGTTCGGGACGGCCGCGGCGCAGGACGGCCACGGCGGTGCCGCCGTCCGGGTTCCCCGGGTCGGTGGGGCCGGTCTCCGCGAGAGCGGTGGCGGCGAGGGTGGCGAGGACGGTGTCGGGGCCGAGTTCCAGGAAGCGCCGCACGCCTGCGGCCCGGAGCGTCTGCAGCCCCTGGTGGAAGCGGACCGCCTCGCGGGCGTGCCGGACCCAGTAGGCGGGGTCGGTGAGTTCACCGGGTCCGGCGAGCCGTCCGGTGACGTTCGAGACCACGGGCAGCGCCGGTTCGCGGTAGTCGAGCCGGGCGGCGATCTCGTGGAACTCGGCCAGCATCGGTGCCATCCGGGGCGAGTGGAAGGCGTGGCCGACCTTGAGCCGGGTGGTGCGGTGGCCGCGCGCCCGCCAGCGTTCGACGGCGGCGTCCACGGCCGCCCGGTCGCCCGAGACCACCGTGGCCCGGGGCCCGTTGACGGCGGCGATCGCCACCACCCCTGGCGCGGTGGCGAGTTCGGCCTCGACCTCCGCGTGCGGCGCCTCGATCGAGGCCATCGCGCCGCCCTCGGGCAGGGCGTCCATCAGGCGGCCCCGGGCGGCGACCAGGGTGGCGGCGTCGGAGAGGGTGAGCACGCCCGCGAGGTGGGCGGCGGTGATCTCGCCGATCGAGTGCCCGGCCAGGAACTCCGGTGCGGGCAGCACGGTTTCGATCAGCCGGTAGAGCGCGGTCTCCAGTGCGAACAGGGCCGGCTGGGCGTACCGGGTGCGCTGCAGCAGGTCGCCGTCCACGGTGCCGGGCGCGGCGAACAGCACGTCCAGCAGCGGACGTTCGAGCTGCCCGTCGAAGGCGGCGGCGGTCTGGTCGAGGGCGCCCGCGAACACCGGGAAGGTGTCGTACAACTCCCGTCCCGCGCCGGGACGCTGGCTGCCCTGGCCGGTGAACAGCACCGCCGTCCCGCCGTCGGTCCGCTCCCCCGTCAGCACGCCCTCGGCCGGCTGCCCGGCGGCGACGGCCGCCAGTCCGGCCCGCAGCTGCTCCTGGTCGGCGCCGAGCACCACCGCGCGGTGGTCGAACGCCGTCCGGGTCGCGGCCAGCGCCCTTGCGGCGGGGACGAGTGCACGCCCGTCGAGCAACCGTTCCGCCTGGGCACGCAGGGCCGCTTCGGTGCGGCCGGAGACCAGCAGCGGCACGACCGGGAGCACCGGCTGCTGCTCGAACGGCTCCTCCGCCGGTGCCTGTTCCAGGATCAGGTGGGCGTTGGTGCCGCTGATCCCGAACGAGGAGACTCCGGCCCGGCGCGGACGCCCGGTCTCCGGCCACGCCCGGCGCTCCGTCAGCAGCGAGACACCGGCGTCCCAATCGATCAGCGGCGAGGGCTGGTCCGCGTGCAGCGAGGGCGGCAGCACACCGGCCCGCAGCGCGGCCACCGTCTTGATCACCGCGCCGACACCCGCCGCCGCCTGCATGTGCCCGACGTTCGACTTCAACGAGCCGACCCAGAGCGGCTCGTCGTCCGCCGTCCGGGCCCGGCCGTAGACCTCGGCCAGGGCCCCGGCCTCGATCGGGTCGCCGAGGACGGTGCCGGTGCCGTGCGCCTCCACCGTGTCCACCTCGCGGGCGGTCAGGCCGGAGCGGCGCAGGGCGTCCGCGATGACGCGCTGCTGGGCGGCGCCGTTGGGCGCGGTGAGGCCGTTGGAGGCGCCGTCGTTGTTGATCGCGCTGCCGCGGATGACGGCCAGTACGGGGTGGCCGTTGCGGCGGGCGTCGGACAGCCGCTCCAGCACCAGCACGCCCACGCCCTCCGCCCAGCCGGTGCCGTCCGCCCCGGCCGCGAAGGAGCGGCAGCGCCCGTCGGCGGCCAGGCCGCGCTGGCGGCCGAACTCGGTCAGCATGCCGGGGGTGGACATCACGGTGGCGCCGCCGGCCAGCGCGAGGGTGGCCTCGCCGGAGCGCAGCGCTTGCGCCGCCAGGTGGATCGCCACCAGCGAGGACGAGCACGCCGTGTCCACCGTCACCGCCGGACCCTCCAGGCCCAGCGTGTAGGCGATCCGGCCGGAGGCGATGCTGACGGTGCTCCCGGTCAGCAGGTGGCCCTCGTGACCGGCGGCGGGCTCGTGCAGGCGCGGCCCGTAGTCGAGTTGGGTGAGTCCGGCGTACACGCCGGTGCGGGTGCCGCGCAGTTCGGCGGGACGGATCCCGGCCCGCTCCAGCGACTCCCACGCCACCTCCAGCAGCAGCCGCTGCTGCGGATCCATCGCCGCCGCCTCCCGCGGCGAGATCCCGAAGAACTCCGCATCGAACTCCGCCGCCTCGTACAGGAACCCACCACCGGTGGCGTAGGTGTGCCCGGGCTTCCCCGGTTCCGGGTGGTGCAGGTCGGCGGGCCACCCCCGGTCGGCCGGGAACGGGCCGATCGCCTCACCCCCGTTCACCACCAGCTCCCACAGCGCCTCCGGCGAATCCGCCCCGCCCGGGAACCGCCCCGCCGCCGCCACGATCGCCACCGGCTCCTCGGACCGGTCGGCCGGCTCCTCCGCCGTCCGCTCCGACTCCCGTGCGCCGCCGAGGTGTTCGGCGACCGCGCGCGGCGAGGGGTGCTCGTAGACGAGAGTGCCGGTGAGGGTGCGGCCGACCCGCTCGCCGAGCCGTTCGGCGAACTCGACCGCGCCCAGCGAGTCCAGGCCCAGTTCGCGGAACGAGCGGTCGGGGTCGATCCGGGCGCCGTCGCGGTGGCCGAGCACGGCCGCCAGGGCGTCCAGCACCTCCGGCAGCCCGAATTCCTGGGCACCAGCTTCTTGTTCGGCCTCCGAAGCCGTCGGTGCCGACGGCACCGTCGGCACCGGTTGCGGCGGCTGCGGCGGCGGGGCGGGCCGGGCGCCGTCGGCGGCGGTCTCGGCGAACCAGTGCCGCTCGCGCTGGAAGGCGTAGCCGGGCAGGTCGACGTGCGGTGCCTGCGGCCGGGCCAGTTCGACGCCGTGGACCTGGAGTTCGCCGATCGCCCGGCGGAAGGCGGTGCTCTCGGGGCCGGTGCCGTCACCGCGCAGCAGCGGGACGGCGACGAAGTGCCCTCCGCTTCCGGCGGCCGGGCGGTTCTGGCGGGCGAGCGCGGCGAGCACCCGGCCGGGGCCGAGTTCGGCGTAGGCGGTGGCGCCGAGTTCGGCCAGGGTGCGCAGGGCCTGCCGGAACCGGACGGGGCGGCGCAGGTGGTGGGCCCAGTAGTCGGCGGAGGCGAGTTCCTCGGCGGTGGCGGGGGCCCCGGTCAGGTCGGAGACCACGGTGAGCCGGGGCGCGCGGAACCGCAGTCCGGCGGCGATCCGCCGGTACTCGTCGAGGGCGCTGTCCATGTGTGCGGAGTGGAAGGCGTGGCTGACCCGCAACGGCCGGGTGCGGCGGCCGAGTTCGGCGAACCGGGTGGCGAGTTCGGTGACCGGCCCGGCGTCGCCGGAGAGCACCACCGCGTCGGGTTCGTTGTCGGCGGCGAGCGCGACCCGGTCGCCGTACCCGGCGAGCAGCGGCAGCACCTCCTCGGCGGCGGCCTGGACGGCGACCATGGCGCCGTCGGCGCGGGCGGCCTGCATCAGGCGGGCCCGGGCGGTGACCAGGGTGGCGGCGTCGGCGAGCGGGAGGGCGTCGGCGGCGTGCACGGCGGCGATCGCGCCGACGGAGTGTCCGAGGACGAACTCGCCTGCCAGGCCGTGGTACTGGGCGAGTCGGTGCAGGGCGGTGGACCAGGCGAACAGGGCGGGCTGGGTGTACTCGGTGCGGTCGAGCAGCGCGGCCTCGGCACTGTCGGGGTCGGCGAACAGCAGTTCGCGCAGCGGCCGGTCGAGGTGCGGGTCGAGCGCGGCCAGGGTCTCGTCCAGGGCGGCGGCGAACACGGGCTGCGCGGCGTACAGTTCGCGGCCGGCGCCGGCCTGCTGGCTGCCCTGGCCGGAGAACAGCAGGGCCGTCCGGGCGGGGCCGTCCGCCGGGGCGGCGCCGAGCACCGCCCGGGGGCTGGGCCGGTCGTCCGCCAAGGCGCGCAGTTCGGTGAGGAGTTCGGCCCGTTCGCAGACCGGCAGGGCGGCCCGGTGGCGGAACCGGGTGCGGTGCGCGGCGAGCGCCGGGGCGAGCACATCGGGCTTCAACTCCGGCCGCTGCTCCAGGTGTTCGGCGAGCCGGGCGGCCTGGGCGCGCAGCGCGTCGGGGGTGCGGCCGGAGAGCAGCACCGGCAGGCCCGGGACAGCAGCGGGCACGGCGGACGTCGCGGGCGCCGCGGGCGCTTCGGCCAGCAGGACGTGGGCGTTGGCGCCGCCCATGCCGAAGGAGCTGACGGCGGCGAGCAGCGGCCGCTGCGGGTCGGGCCAGGGCCGCAGGGTGTCGGGGACGCGCAGGCCGAGGCGGTCCAGCGGGATCGCGGGGTTGGGGCGGGTGTGGTGCGGGGTCGCGGGGAGCTGGCGGTGGGCGAGGGCGAGGACGGTCTTCAGGAAGCCGACGATCCCGGCGGCGCCCTCCAGGTGGCCGACGTTGGCCTTGGCGGAGCCGACCAGCAGCGGGGCGTCGGCGGGGCGGCCCGCGCCGTAGACGGCGCCGACGGCGGCGGCCTCGACCGGGTCGCCGACGGGCGTGCCGGTGCCGTGCAGTTCGACGTACTGGACGTCCGCGGCCCGGCGGCCGGACTGGCGCAGGGTGCTTTCCAGCAGGGCGCGTTGGGCGTCGGCGTCGGGGACGGTGAGGCCGGTGGCGGCGCCGCCGTGGTTGGTGTCGCTGGCGAGGATCACGGCGAGCACCCGGTCGCCGTCGGCCCGGGCCCGGGCCAGCGGCTTGAGCACCACCAGGCCGGCGCCCTCGCCGCGGGCGTAGCCGTCGGCGTCGGCGTCCAGCGGGCGGATCAGGCCGTCGGGCGAGAGGCCGCCGAACTGCCGGGCCTCCTCGGTGCTGCGGTCGGTGAGGATCAGGTTGACGCCGCCGGCCAGGGCGAGTGCGCAGTCGCCGTCGCGGACGGCGCGGTGGGCGAGGTGCAGGGCGGTGAGGGCGGAGGACTGCGCGGTGTCGAGGGTGAGGCTGGGGCCGTGCAGGCCGAGGGTGTAGGAGATCCGGTTGGCGAGCAGGCCGTGGCCGAGGCCGGTGAGGGTGTGCCGGCCGGGCGGCGGGGCGTCCTGGCAGTGCCGCAGGATCCGGTAGTCGTGGGCCATCGCGCCGATGTACACGCCGGTGCGGGTGCCGTGCAGGTCGGCGGGGACGATCCCGGCGTGTTCCAGCGCCTCCCAGCCGAGTTCGAGCAGCAGCCGCTGCTGGGGGTCGGTCTCGGCGGCCTCGCGCGGGGAGAGACCGAAGAACTCGGCGTCGAAGCCGTCGACCCGGTCGAGCAGGGCGGCGGGCGGGAGTGCGGGGTCCAGGCCGCGCCGCCCGGCGAGGTCGCCGTGCCCGGCGGACCGGCCGACGACGCTGCGGCCCTCGGCGAGCAGGGCCCAGAACGCCTCGGGGTCGGGGGCGCCGGGCAGCCGGCAGGCCAGCCCGACCACCGCGACCGCGTCGGCGGGCACCCCGGGCGCCACCGCGTCCAGCGGCACGCCCGGCGCTCCCGGCAGGCCCGGTGTTCCCGGCAGACCCGGCACGCCCGACGCTCCCGTCGCTCCCGGTGCCGCGGACTGCTGGGCCGGGCAGCGCGGGTCGGCCTCCGGAGCCCGGTCGTGCGCGTCGGCGGCGGGCGGTCGCTGGCTGGTCATGGTGGCGTCGACACCCTTTCTGCGGGAGGCCCGCGGGCGGTGCGGGGCGATTTCCGTACGTGCCCCGTCCGTTCACCCTGATCGTTCGCCCGGTGCGCGGGGCAATTACCCCGGCGGTTCTTCCGGGGCGCTGCGTGTCCTGTGAAGTATCGGCAGCCCCGGCAATTCCGGTCCACCCCTATTTCGAACCCCTGGACCCACCCCGGAACGGGCCCCGACACCCGCATCGAACCCCTGAACGAACGCTCTGAGCTGGCCTGTTGTCGCACCCTCTGGGGCGGGCAGCGTTAGGGGTTCTCAGCCCCGAGGGGTCTCACGTAGCGTCGAAAACGGACTTTCCGACCTGTCTGATTGCCGCCGAGCGCGGCGAGGGGAATGCAGATGGACGAGTTGACCGAAGCAGTGCTGAGCGACGCCCCGCCCGAGGAGTTGGCACGCCTTCCATTGCCGAAGGATTACACCGCAGCACATTTGCTTCGGCAAGATGTCGAAATGTTTCGCGGTGTTGCGGACAAGGACGTCCGGCGCTCGCTGCACGTCGGCCGGGTGCCGCTGCCGGAGCTGGCGCCGGACGAGGTGCTGGTCGCGGTGATGGCCAGTTCGGTGAACTACAACACCGTCTGGTCGGCGACCTTCGAGCCGGTGTCGACCTTCGACGCGCTGCGCCGCTTCGCCCGCTCGGGCGGCTGGCAGGCCCGGCACGACCAGCCCTACCAGGTGATCGGCTCGGACGCGGCGGGCGTGGTGGTGCGCACCGGCGCCGGCGTGCGGCGCTGGCAGGTCGGCGACCACGTCGCGGTGAGCACCGCCGTGGTCGACGACCAGGACGCGGTGACCCACACCGACGGCATGCTGGGCGCCGACCAGAAGGCCTGGGGGTACGAGACCAACTTCGGCGGCCTGGCCCACTACACGGTGGTGCGGGCCAGCCAACTCGTCGCCAAGCCGCCGCACTTGACCTGGGAGGAGACCGCGAGCATCCCGCTCTGCGGCGGCACCGCGTACCGGATGCTGGTGGGCGAGAACGGCGCCCGGATCAAGCAGGGCGACCTCGTGCTGATCTGGGGCGCCGCCGGCGGACTCGGCGCGTTCGCCGTGCAGTTGGTGAAGAACGGCGGCGGCATCCCGATCGGGGTGGTCAACTCCGAGCGGAAGGCCGAGCTGGTGCGCCGGCTGGGCTGCGACTTCGTGATCAACCGGGAGGAGATCGGCATCGGCAGAGCGCCCGAATCTGCCCAGGAGACCGTGGAGTTGGCGAAGCGGCTGGGCCGGGCGGTGCGCTCCCGGGTCGGCGAGGACCCGCACGTGGTGTTCGACCACGTCGGCAAGGCGACCTTCGGCATCTCGGTGATCGCGGCCCGCCGCGGCGGCACCGTCGTCACCTGCGGCTCCAGCACCGGCTACCAGCACACCTTCGACAACCGCTACTTCTGGATGAACCTGAAGCGGATCATCGGCAGTCACGGCATGAACCTCGGCGAGGCCGCCGAGATGATGCGCCTGTACCGGCTGGGCCTGCTCGCCCCCGTGCTGTCCCGCAGCTACCCGCTGGCCGAGGTCGGCGAGGCGGCCCGGCTCGTCCAGACCAACAGCCACACCGGCAAGATCGGCGTCCTCTGCCTGGCCGACCGGCCCGGCCTCGGCGTCACCGACCCCGCCACCCGGACCCGCCTGGGCGAGGAGTGGCTACGCCCGCTCGCCGAGGACCGCGAACCCGCCCTGGCCGGCTGACCCGAGCCCGACCGAGCCGAACGCCCGCCCACCCTGCTCCACCCGAAAGAACGACTCCCGTCGGGAGAGGACGAGTTCACAGCACTGTCACACCCGCCACCGCACCCGTACCACGCGCACCCTCGTTGACCGACCGAGCCGCACCTCGTGACGCGTTCCGCCGCCGCCCCCGCGGCCGCGGGGCCGTCGCACCGTCAGCAGACGTACGTCCGAGGAGACTTCCCCATGGCCCCGCACCCCGAGGCACCGTTCGACCCCGACCCGTTCGGCATCGACGTGTTCGACCCCGACCGGTACGTGCCGACCCCGCCGCACCACGACTTCGCCGTGCTCCGCAGCCAGCAGCCGGTGCACTGGCAGCCCGACCCGCAACTGCCCACCGGGCACTGGGCGGTGACCCGGCACGCCGACGTGTCCTGGGTCGCCCGCAAGCCCGAGCTGTTCTCCTCCGGACTGGCCGGCGCCCAGCCGATGGAGTACGACGAGGTGGCCGTCTCGATGCAGCGGCTGATGATGATCAATCAGGACGCGCCGCAGCACAGCCGGGTGCGCGGCCTGGTCAACCGGGGCTTCACGCCCCGGATGGTCGAGCGGCTGCGCGACCGGATCTCCGCCGAGTGCGAACGGATCGTCGGCGAGGCGCTGCGCCGCGACGAGGTCGACTTCGTCGAGGCGGTCGCGGCCGAGCTGCCGATCGCCGTGATCGCCGAGCTGATGGGCGTGCCCCGGGACCAGCGGCAGAAGCTGTTCACCTGGTCCAAGGGCGTCGCGGCGGAGGCCGACCCGCAGGGCGGCGGCGCGGTCGCCGCCCGGACCGCCGCCCGGGAGATGGGCCGCTTCGCGTCCGTGCTGGGCGAGCAGCGGCGCGGCTGTCCGGCGGGCGACATCGTCTCCCGGCTGGTCGCCCCCGACTCGCACGGGAACCAGCTGTCCGACCAGGAGTTCCAGGCCTTCTTCGTGCTGCTCGCGGTGGCCGGGAACGAGACCACCCGGTACGCCATCGCGGGCGGCGTGCAGGCCCTGATGGCGCACCCGCAGGAGTGGGCGCGGCTGAAGGCCGACCCGTCGCTGGTGGCCACCGCCGCCGAGGAGGTGGTCCGCTGGGAGACCCCGACGAAGGTGTTCCGGCGCACCGCCGTCACCGACGTCGAGCTGGGCGGGCAGCTGATCCGGGCGGGCGACAAGGTGGTCGCCCACCTGACCTCGGCCAACCGCGACGAGGCCGTGTTCGACGACCCGTTCCGCTTCGACGTGGGCCGCGACCCGAACCCGCACCTGGGGTTCGGCGGTGGCGGACCGCACTTCTGCCTCGGCCGCCACCTCGCCCTGCTGGAGGTGGAGTTGATGCTCCGCACCCTGGTGGAGCAGGTGGCCGAGTTCGTCCCGGCCGGCCCTTCCGGACGGCTGCGCTCCTACCAGTTCCACGGCCTGACCCGTCTTCCGGTGCACCTGGTGGCGGCCTGACCCCAGGCCGCCGGCCCGGCCCGGCCCGCAGCGAATGAGGATGCCTGAGATGACCGATCGCGTTCCCAGTGCCGTGCCGACCGCGCCGCGCCCGCTCCCGAGCCCGCCGGGCCCGCGCCCGGGCCCACCGGCAGCCGCCACCCCGCTTCCGACCCCGCCGGCCCCGTCCGCCCCGTTCCCGGCCCCACCGGCCCCGTCCGGCCCGCTCCCGAGCCTGCCGGACGTGCTGGCCCGGCGGGCGGCCGAGCAGCCCGACCAGGTGGCGTACGCCTTCCTGCACAACGGTGAGGAGGTCGCCGACACGCTGACCTACCGTCAGCTGGACGTCCGGGCGCGGGAGGTCGCGGCGCGGCTGTCCGCGCTGGGCCTGGCCGGGCGCAGCGTGCTGCTGCTGCACCCGTCCGGGCTCGGGTTCGTGGCGGACCTGCTGGGCTGCATGTACGCGGGGGTGGCGGCGGCACCGGTCCAGGTGCCGTCGCGGGCCCGGGGGCTGGCCCGGCTGCGGGCCATCGCGGACGATGCCGGGACGGCCCTGGTGCTGACCACGGCGGAGGTGAAGCGGGACTTGGAGGATCGTTTCGGCACGCTGCCCGAGCTGGCCGGACTGACCCTGCACGACCCCGCCTCGCTGGCGGCGGCCGCCGAACGGCACGACCCGGCGGCGCTCGCCGGGTGGCGGCCGCGGCCGATCGGGGCCGAGGAGCCGGCCCTGCTGCAGTACACCTCGGGGTCGACGGGGACGCCGAAGGGCGTCCGGGTCAGCCACGCCAACTTCGGTGCCAACGTGGACGAGACGGACCGGCTGTGGCCGTGCCGGGGCGACGCCGCGGTGGTGAACTGGCTGCCGCTCTTCCACGACATGGGGATGCTGTTCGGCGTGGTGCTGCCGCTGTGGGCCGGCATCCCCTCGTACCTAATGGCGCCGGAGGCGTTCATCCGCCGCCCGGCGCGCTGGCTGGAGGCGATCTCCCGATTCCGCGGCACCCACGCGGCGGCACCGAGCTTCGCCTACGAGCTGTGCGCGCGGGCGGTCGCGGAAGCGACGACGGAAAGCGGTTTCCCGCCGGGTCTGGACCTGTCCTCCTGGCGGGTGGCGGCGAACGGCGCGGAGCCGGTGCGCTGGCAGACCGTCAGGTTCTTCACCGACACCCTCGCCCCGGCCGGCTTCCGCCCCGAGGCGATGTGCCCCGGCTACGGCCTGGCCGAGAACACCCTGAAGGCCACCGGCAGCCCCGAGGACCGCCCGCCGACGGTGCTGTGGCTGTCCGCCGAGGAGCTGCGGGCGGGCCGCGCCGTCGAAATACCCGGCGCGCCCGGCGCCTCCGGGGCACCCGGCGCGCCTGGTGATGCGTCCGACGGCTCCGGGGCGGTCCCGGCCGTCGGCTGCGGCGGGACGGTCGGCGACAGCACGGTGCGGATCGTCGACCCCGAGGTGCGCACCACGCTCCCGGACGGGCGGGTCGGCGAGATCTGGGTGAGCGGGCCGTGCGTGGCGGGCGGCTACCACGGCCGTCCCGAGGAGTCCGAGGCGACCTTCCGGGCCCGGCGCGCCGACCGCGCCGAGCAGCGCACCTGGCTGCGCACCGGCGACCTGGGCTTCCGGCACGGCGGCGAACTGTTCGTCACCGGCCGGATCAAGGACGTGGTGATCCGGCAGGGCCGGAACTTCTACCCGCAGGACATCGAACTGTCCGCCGAGAGCGCCGACCCCGGCCTGCACCCGAACTGCGCGGCGGCGTTCTCCGCCGACGACGGCGCCCACGAGCGCCTGGTGCTGGTGGTCGAGGCCGACGGCCGGACCCTGCGCGGCGGCGGCGACCGGCTGCGCGAGCGGATCAGACGGGCCGTGCACGAGAACCAGCGCTTGGAGGCCGACGAGATCCTGCTGGTCCGGCGCGGGTCGCTGCCGAAGACGTCCAGCGGCAAGGTGCAGCGCCGCGAGACCCTCCGGCGGTACCTGGACGGCGAGTTCGGCACCGCCGGGGCCGCCGCGCCGCGCGAGCGGGTGGAGGCGGGACGGTGACGGTGACCGAGGAGCCGACGGCCGGGAAACCGGCGGCCGGGGGGCCGACGACCGGGAAACCGTTGACCGAAGAGCCGACGGCCGGGGGGCCGACGGCCACCGGGGCGCCAACGCCTGCCGGAGCACCGTCCGCCGGAGCACCGTCCGCCGGAGCACCGTCCGCCGGGGCACCGTCCGCCGGGGCCGCGTCCGGGGTGCTGCGGGCGAGCACCCCGCTGGCCGGGGCGCGCATCCTCGGGGTGGGCGCGTACCGGCCGGCCCGGGTGGTCGGCAACGCGGAGGTGGCGACCGCGATCGACTCCAGCGACGACTGGATCAGGCGCCGTTCGGGTATCGCCACCCGCCGCTTCGCGGACCCGGACGAGACCCTGGTGTCGATGGCGGCGGCGGCCTCGCTGAAGGCGCTGGCGCACGCGGGGGTGGCGCCGGAGAGCGTCGACACCGTCCTGCTGGCGACCATGTCGCACCTGGAGCAGTCGCCGCCCGCCGCGCCCCGGGTGGCGCACCTGATCGGCGCGAACGGGGCCGGCGCGGTGGACCTGGGCGCGGCCTGCGCGGGCTTCTGCCACGCGCTGGCGATGGCGGACGGGCTGGTGCGCTCCGGGCACAGCCGCCACGTGGTGGTGGTCGGGGCGGAGCGGATGAGCGACCTGATCGACCCGGCGGACCGGGGCACCGCCTTCCTGTTCGGCGACGGCGCGGGCGCGGTGGTGGTGGGCCCGGCCGCGGTACCGGGCATCGGGCCGGTGGTGTGGGGCGCGGACGGGTCCCGGCCGGGGGCGATCGCGCACGCGCACGGATGGCGGGAGCTGCGCTCGGCCGACCCGCCGCCGTGGCCGACGCTGCGGATGGAGGGTCAGGCGGTGTTCCGCTGGGCGGTGGAGACGGTGCCCCGGGTGGGCCGGGAGGCGCTGGCCGCGGCCGGGGTCTCGGTGGACGAGCTGTCGGCGTTCGTCCCGCACCAGGCGAACCTGCGGATCGTGGACGCCGCCGCCACCGCGCTCGGCCTGCCGCCGTCGGTCGCGGTGGCCCGGGACGTGGTCGACACCGGCAACACCTCGGCCGCCTCCGTCCCGCTCGCCCTGGACCGCCTGCTCGGCGAGGGCCGCACCGGCCCGGGCGACCTGGCCCTGCTGGTCGGCTTCGGCGCGGGCCTGAGCTTCGCCGCCCAGGTGGTCGCCCTGCCCTGACCCGCGCCCACTGCCTCCTGCCCCCTGCCCCCTGCCCCCTGCCTCCTGCCCCCTGCCCTTCGCACCTGCTCCTGCCCGCCCCCGACGCCCTGCGGAACGGGGCGGCCGCCGACTCCCCGACAGTCCAACGGCCGCCCCGGGCAGGAGGTTTGTCGATATGTCGGCCACCGGCTCCCGTGCTCGCGGGCCGGGCGTCCTTGGGAGCACGCTCCTGCGCCCGGCCCCGTCCCGGAGCACGTTCCCGGGTGCGGTCTCGTCCCTCGCGGGGACGGATCGACGGTGCGTCGGATGATCCCCTTGAAGGGCGCCGAGAAGGGTTCCGGCGCCCTGACCCGAGGGGTTCCCCATGGACGAGTACGCACCGCAGCACCGCTTCCCGCAGCGCCTCCCCGGCGGCCGGCGCGGGGTGGCGGCGGCCGTGACCGCGCTGACGGCCGTCGCCGTGCTGACCGGTGTCGCGGCCCCGGCCCCGGCCTCCGCCGCGCCCCGCCCGGACGCCGTGCAGCAGCGCCTCGACGCGCTGGTCGAGGACGACGGGGCACCCGGCGCCCTGGCCACCGTCAAGGGCCGCGACGGCCGCACCCGCACCTACACCGCCGGCGTCGGCGACGCGGTCACCGGGGCCCGGGTCCCGGTCGACGGGCAGGTGCGGATCGCCAGCAACACCAAGTCCTTCACCGCCGTCGTCGTCCTGCAACTGGTCGCCGAGGGCAAGGTCGGCCTGGACGCGTCCGTCGACACCTACCTGCCCGGCCTGGTCCGCGGCGACGGCTTCGACGGCCGGACCATCACGGTCCGCCAGCTGCTCCAGCACACCAGCGGCCTGCCCGAGTACGTGAACACGGGGATGGTGCTCGACGCCCCCGAGCGCTACTACGAGCCGCGCGAACTCCTGGACGCCGCGCTGTCGCAGAAGGCCCACTTCGCGCCCGGTACCCAGTGGGAGTACAACAACACGAACTACCTGGTGGCCGGCCTGATCGTGCAGAAGGTCACCGGACGGCCGCTCGGCGAGGAGATCACCCGGCGGGTCATCGACCGGATCGGCCTGCGCCACACCTCCTTCCCCACCCCCGGCGACCTGACGATCCCGCAGGCCCACCCGAAGGGCTACCAGCACGCCGCCGACGGCTCGCTGCGCGACTACACCGAGCTGGACCCGTCCTGGGGCTGGGCGGCCGGCGCGATGATCTCGACCAACACCGACCTCACCCGGTTCTACGCCGCGCTGCTCGGCGGCCGCCTGCTGCCCGCCGAACAGCTCGCCCAGATGCGCGCCACCGTCCCGGCCGAACCCCTCGGCCCCGGGGTCCGCTACGGACTCGGCCTGATCAGCCGGCCGCTGAGCTGCGGCGGCGTCGCCTGGGGCCACGGCGGGGCGATCCCCGGCTACGGGACCGGCAACGGCACCACCGAGGACGGCCGTTCCGTGAGCATCGCCGTCACCACCCTCCCGGCGGGCGACATCGAGAGCCACCTGGACCGGGCGGTGGACGAGGCGCTCTGCCGCTGATCCCCGGCCGCCCCGCCCAGCCCCCTTCTTCGCTTCCCAGCAGTGGAGTCCCGATGAACGAACCCGCCCCGCCGAGCGGAGCGCACCGCCTCCGCCTCGTCCGGCACGTCCGCCTCCTCCGGTACGTCCGGCACGCCACGGTGGCCGCGGCCGCCGCCGGCCTCGCCCTGACCGCCTTCACCCCGGCTCCCGCCCACGCCGCGCCGCGCCCGGACGCCGTGCAGCAGCGCCTCGACGCGCTGGTCAAGGACGACGGGATGCCCGCCGCCCTGGCCAGCGTCAAGGGCCGCGACGGCCGCACCCGCACCTACACCGCCGGAGTCGGCGACCTGGCCACCGGGGCCCGGGTCCCGGTCGACGGCCAGATCCGGGCCGGCAGCAACACCAAGGCGTTCACCGCCGTCGTCGTCCTGCAACTGGTCGCCGAGGGCAAGGTCGGCCTGGACGCGCCCGTCGACACCTACCTGCCCGGCCTGCTGCGCGGCGACGGCTTCGACGGCCGGACCATCACGGTCCGTCAGCTGCTCCAGCACACCAGCGGCCTGCCCGACTACATGGACGCGCCCGCACTGGCCGACTACCGGACCATCCAGTACCGGTACTTCGAGCCGCGCGAACTGCTCGACGGGGCGCTGGCCCAGAAGGCGCTGTTCCCCGCCGGAACGAGCTGGATGTACAGCAACACGAACTACCTGGTGGCCGGCCTGATCGTGCAGCAGGTCACCGGACGCCCCTTCGGCGAGGAGGTCACCCGGCGGGTGATCGACCGGATCGGCCTGCGCCACACCTACGTCCCGGCCACCGGGGAGACCGCCCTGCGCGAGCCCCATCCGCACGGCTACCTGAACACCGGCCCGGGCGGCCCGCGGGTCGACTACACCGACATGGACTCCTCGATGGCCTGGGCCGCGGGCGCGGTGGTGTCCACCAACACCGACCTGAACACCTTCTACGGAGCCCTCCTGACGGGCCGTCTGCTGCCCGCCGAACAGCTCGCCCAGATGCGCACCACCGTCCCGGCCGACCTGATCGGCCCCGGGGTCCGCTACGGCCTGGGCCTCCAGAGCAGGCCGCTGAGCTGCGGCGGCCTGGTCTGGGGCCACGGCGGCACCGCCGTCGGCTACCGCTCCCGGGGCGGTGTCACCGAGGACGGCCGGGCCGTGAACATCACTCTCACCACCGTCCCGGACGGGGCCGCCGCCACCCACCTGACCGACGCGGTCGACGCGGCCCTCTGCCGCTGACGGCCCGCCGGTCGGGGGATCAGCCCCGGCTGCCAGCCGTCGGACCGACCGGGGCACCGGTCGACGGTCCGGCCGAGGCACTCGTCGTCGGACCGGGCGAGGTGCTGGTCGACGGGCGCCAGACCCGCAGGTAGTCGGCGGCGGTGGTGACGGAGGCGCTGCCGACCGGGGCCGGGTGCCAGTACCCGGCGCAGATCGACAGGTTGAGGATCAGGTAGGCGCTCCAGTTCGGGCCGGTGCCGGTGTGGTCGGAGAAGACCAGCTTGCGGTTGACGTACCACTCGTTGTTGGTCGCGCCGTAGCGGACGCCGATGCTGATCCACGCGCCGGGGCGCACGGCGTTCGGGTCGCTGTAGTACAGGCCCGCGCTGTGGATCCGGTTGGACAGCTCCAGCAGGTTCGGGTTGTCGGGGTGGTACTCGAAGGAGTCGATCTCGTTGCCGCCGTCCTTCCAGGTCCACAGCGCGGGCCAGGCCCCGTAGCCACTGGGCAGTTGGAGCCGCACCTCCGCGTAGTCGCCGGGCCGGACCTGGAAGCCCTGCTGGGTGTACTCGGTGGTGAGCAGCCCGGTGTCCCAGGACTGCTTGCCGTTCTCCAGCCGGGCGAGGCCGGGGGCGGCGGTGAAGACGTTCTTCCCGGCGACGGTGCTGAGCGCGTTCGGCTGCAGCCAGTCCAGCTTGTCGTCGTCCGGGTTGTGGGTGCCGTACCGGTACGCGCTGGTGCTGCTGTTGTGCCACCTGGTGCCGATCAGGGGCGGGTTCGTGAAGCTCTCGTCGAACACCAGCTTCCCGCTCGGCGTGAACTGCCCGGACGCGGCCGCCTCGGGCCCGGCGGCCGGTGCAGTGCCCGGTGCACTGCTCGGGGCGGCGGTCGGTGCGGCCGTCGAGGTGGCGGTCGGAGCCCGGCCCGGCAGCCCGACGGCGGGGACCTGCGCGGCGGCGGGCAGCAGCGGGACGAGCAGCGCGAGGGCGGGCAGCACCACCCGGCGGAACCGGGAGGCCCGGCGAGGCCGGGAGACCTGACGGGGCTGGAAGGTACGGCGGGGCCGGGGGCTATGGCTGGGCAGGGACACGGTGCTCCGATCGGACGGGCGGGGTGGGGGCGGAGCGGGGCCGGGCGGCACCAGGTGTTCGCAACGCCCCCAAGGGGAAACGTTTCTTCAACTCCGGGCACTGGTCCGGGCGCTACTGGACATCGATGCTGAACGCCCGGTCGGGCACCGACCGGCCGGGCCGGTCCGGGTCCTGCAGCGAGACCGTTCCCGCCAGGCGCTCGCCGGGCCGGATGCCCTCCTCGACCCGCAGCGGAACCAGCACCGTCGCCGTCCGGCGCACCCCGAGGCCCTTGCGGAACCGGCAGGCCAGCTGCCGCCCGTTCGCCTCGACCCGGCAGCCGTCGGGGAACACCTGGCCCTCCACGGTGACGCCCTTCGGCAGGCGCACCGTGGTGGTGAACTGCTTGGTGACCGGGTCCGGCCCGAGGTTGGCGACCAGGGCCCGCACCACGGTGAGACCTTGCGCCTCCGCCCGGTCCACGGTCGCGCTCACCACCTGGAGCCCGTCCTGGTCGTCGGGCGCCGGCTGCCCCTCCGCCCGCACCGCCGTCGGCCGTCCACCGAACGGTGCCACTCCGGACGCGACCGCAGCCGTCCCGGTGGCACCCACGCACAGCGCCACCGCGAGGCCGATCCGCCACCATCCGCGTCGGACTCTCCGCATCGTCCCGCCACCTCCTGCCACCTTCGTCGACTCCCGGCAGGATCGGCCGGACCCGTCCGGGCGACGGTCAGGCGCACCGCCACCCGGACGCGAGCACCCAACTGGCGGACAATCATCAGATCATCCCAAAATGACGATCCGTCAATCCGACACCCGCGCCCGGCGCCCGGGGCCGCACACTGGACGACATGGAGTCCACCGAACCCGCCGAACCCGTCAGGCCCGTCGAACCCGAGGGCGGCGAGCCCGCCTGCTTCCTGCACCTGGCCTGCGAGGAATGCGGCAAGGTCCGCGAGCACGGCCGCTGCCCCCACTGCGACGCCCCGCCGCCGAACGACCGGGCCTAACCCCGCCCGGACTGCCGCGCCCCGCCCTCCGGCGTCCGGTGCAGGGCGCTGAGCTGCGAGTCTTGACCCTGACCCCACGTCAGGCTTCAGCGTGGGGCGCAGCGGAACGGCGCGGACGTCGAGGGGGGAACGGTGAGTTGGTCGGTCGGGCAGGTTTCGGGCTTCGCCGGGGTGACGGTGCGGACGCTGCACCACTACGACCGGTCCGGGTTGCTGTCGCCCAGTGAGCGCAGCGCGGCCGGCTACCGGCTCTACGGGTCGGCCGATCTCGCCCGGCTGCAGCAGATCCTCTTCTACCGGGAGCTCGGCTTCCCGCTCGACGAGATCGCCACCATCCTCGCGGACCCGCAGGCCAACGCACTCGACCACCTGCTGGCCCGTCGGCAGGCGCTGACCGAGCAGATCGCGCGGCTGCACAAGCTCGTGGACGTCGCCGAGCGGGCGATCGAGGTCCGCAACCTCGGGGTCGACCTGACCCCGGAGGAGCGTTTCGAGGTCTTCGGCGACGTGGTCTTCGACCTCAGTTACGCCACCGACGCGCACCTCAAGTGGGGCGACCGCGCGGGGCACCGGGAGTCCCTGGCCCGGGCCGCCGCCCACTCGAAGGAGGACTGGCGGCAGCTGATGGCCGAGGCCGGCGCGTGGCGGGTCAGGCTGCTCGCCGCCTTCGACGAGGGGCGGCCCCCGCACGACGAGCGGGTGCTCGGCCTCGCCGAGGAGCACCGGCAGCACATCACCCGCTGGTTCACGCCGTGTCCGCCCGAGATGCACTGCCGGATCGCCGACGACTACGAGGCGGACGCCCGCGCGTTCGCCCTGGTCGTCCCGCCGGCCGAGCAGCGCCCCGGCCTGGCCGCGTACCTGCGAACGGCCATCGGCGCGAACGCGGAGCGCCGGTCCGGGGCGAACCCGGGCAGCCCGGCGAACCCGAGCAGCCCGGCGAACCCGAGCGGCGCGCACGGTACGAACGACACGAACGGTACGGAGGAAGCCCGGTGAAGATCCTTGTCATGGCGGCCGGTTCGCACGGTGACGTCGCTCCCTTCGCCGGCCTCGGCGCCCACCTGCGCGCGGCGGGGCACGAGGTCGCGCTCGCCGCGCCCGAGACCTTCGGCGGCCTCGTGGCGGAGAGCGGCCTCGCATTCCGGCCGCTGTCCGTCGACCCCGGGGGCGGGGCGGGCGGCGGGTCGCTGCTGGGGCGGGCCGCCGCGTTCGTCGACCGGCTCGGCGACGGGCTCGCCGACGCCGCCGCCCCTGGCGCGGACCTGCTCCTGCTCACGGCCACCACGGCCCCGCTCGGCTGGCACCTCGCCGAGGCGATGAACGTGCCGAGCCTCGGTGTGTACCTGCAACCCACCCTGCCGACCGGCGAGTTCCCGCCGGTGGTCGGCGGCACCCGCTCGCTCGGCCGCTGGGGCAACCGGGCCGCCGGCGCCGTCGGCCAGCGCGTGGTCGACCGCCTCCACACCGACGCGGCCCGCCGACTGCGCACCCGCCTCGGCCTGCCCCCGCTCGCCCAGAGCGCCCAGCGGCGGGCCCGGGAACGCGAGAACTGGCGCGTCCTGCACGGCTTCAGCCCGACCCTCGTCCCGAGGCCGGCGGACTGGCGCAGCGGACTGGAGGTGGTCGGCACCTGGTGGCCGTACGTGGCGCCGGACTACCGACTTCCCCGCGAGGTCGAGGACTTCCTGCAGGCCGGCCCGGCGCCGGTGTTCATCGGCTTCGGCAGCATGGCGGGCGGCGACGGCGAACGCCTCGGCGTACTGGTCACGGAGGCGCTGCGCCGGGCGGGTGTCCGGGGTGTGCTGCAGGCGGGCTGGGCCGGGCTCGCCGCGGACGGGGACGACATCCTGACCGTCGGCGAACTCCCGCACGCCCACCTGTTCCCACGCATGGCCGCCGCCGTCCACCACGCCGGAGCCGGCACCTCCGCCGCCGCCCTGCGCGCCGGCATCCCCGGCATCCCCGTCCCGGTGATGGCCGACCAACCCTTCTGGGCCGCCCGCCTGGCCCGCCTCGGCACAGCGACCGCCCCAGTCCCGTTCAGGCAACTGACCGCGCAGCGCCTGGCCGAACAGATCCGCCGGGCGCTGGAAGACCCCGCCCTCCGCACCCGGGCGAGAACAGCAGCAGACCGACTCGGACGGGAGAACGGCGCCGCCCGCGTGGCCGAAGCGGTGGAAGCCACCCCGTAACACGCGTTCCACCACCCCGGACGGAAAGCGCCTTCCGCACGCAGCTCCCCGGCCCCGCCCCCAGGCCACCGGCACAACCTCCGCCCTCGGCACGCCCCCGCCCGCAGGGCCCTCAACGCAGCAAGCCGTGCAGCAACAGCTCCGCCAGATGCCCGTACGCTTCGACGTCGGCGAGGCCCGCCGCAGCGGCGAACCCCCTCCCCAACACCCCCACCCCGCCGCCCGCAGGGCCCTCAGCGCAACAAGCCGTGCAACAACAGCTCCGCCAGATGCCCGTAGGCTTCGGCGTCGGCGAGGCCCGTCGCGGCGGCGACCTTGCGCTGCTGGATGCGGACCATCACCGAGCTGATCACGTCCGCGGCGAAGGCGACGTGGGTCTCCCGGAAAGCGCCTTCCGCCACGCCGTCGTCGATCAGGCGCTGGATCCGGCGGGCGGCGGCCCTGGTGTTGCGGCCGTAGACCTCGGCGGCGGGCTCGAAGGCCGCGAGGTCGTCGAAGAAGCGGGCCGAGCCGGGGGCGAGTTCGGCGGAGACGGCGCGCAGGTAGGCGGCGAGCCTCGCGGCGGGAGCGCTCTCGGCGGCGAGCGCCGCCTCCACCCGGGCGGTGGCGGTGCGGAAGAAGTGCACCACGGCGGCCCGCACCAGCTGTTCCTTGGAGCCGGCCAGGCCGTAGAGGGTGCGCTTCGAGCAGTGCAGCCGGGCAGCCAGGTCGTCCAGGGTGAACTGGGCGAAGCCCTCGGCCACGAAGAGGTCGACCAGTTCCTCGAAGAGGGCGCTGCGGCGCGCGGCACCCCGTCCGGTCGGTTGGGGCGCGGCGGCACTGTCGATCACCCGGCCAGTATGACAGTCGGCCCCTCCCGCACTCCCGTCTCCTCCACTGCTCCACCCGCGTGCCCGCCCACCCGTCCGCCCAACCCGCCCGTGTGCCCGCCCTACCCGCCCGCGCGCCTGTTCGCCCGCCCCTTCGCCCGCCCGTCCGCGCGGATTCGCGGTGCCGCCGTTCCGGGGATGCCCAAGGCCGGGATCGCTGCGCTACGCTGACCGGTACTGACGTACCGCTTTGCGTACCGCTTGGAGCCGGAACATGGCCGTGGATCGCTTGCTTCCCACCGAAGAAGCCGCCGACCTGATCGCGTTGACCCGCGAGCTCGCCGACAAGGAACTCGCCCCGAAGGTGGATTCCCACGAGAAGCAGGAGCGCTACCCGGAGGGCCTGTTCACGCTGCTCGGCCAGGCGGGGCTGCTCGGGCTGCCGTACCCGGAGGAGTTCGGCGGCGGCGCCCAGCCGTACGAGGTGTACCTGCAGGTGCTGGAGGAGCTGGCGGCGCGCTGGGCGGCGGTCGCGGTGGCCACCAGCGTGCACACCCTGGCCTGCCACCCGCTGAACGCCTTCGGCACGCCCGAGCAGAAGGAGCGCTGGCTGCCCCGGATGCTCGCGGGCGAACTGGTCGGCGGCTACAGCCTGTCCGAGCCGAACGCGGGCTCCGACGCGGCGGCGCTGACCTGCAAGGCCGAGCCGGTCGAGGAGGGCTACCGGATCACCGGCACCAAGGCGTGGATCACGCACGGCGGCAAGGCCGACTTCTACGCGCTGTTCGCCCGCACCGCGCCGGGCCCGCACGGCGTGTCGTGCTTCCTGGCGCCGGGGCAGGTCGAGGGGCTGACCTTCGGCGCGCCCGAGGAGAAGATGGGCCTGAGCGCGGTGCCGACCACCGCCGCGTACTGGGACGGCGCGCTGCTGGAGCGCGAGCGGCTGATCGGCGCGGAGGGCCAGGGCCTGCCGATCGCGTTCTCCGCGCTGGACTCCGGGCGGCTCGGCATCGCGGCCTGCGCGACCGGCCTGGCCCAGGCGGCGCTGGACACCGCCGTCGCGTACGCCAACGAGCGCACCACCTTCGGCCGTCGGATCGTCGACCACCAGGGCCTGGGCTTCGTGCTGGCCGACATGGCGGCGGCCGTGGACTCCGCCCGCGCCACCTACCTCGACGCGGCGCGCCGCCGCGACCTGGGCCGCCCGTTCAGCCGGCAGGCCAGCGTGGCGAAGCTGATCGCCACCGACGCGGCGATGAAGGTCACCACCGACGCGGTGCAGGTGCTCGGCGGGTACGGCTACACCCGGGACTTCCCGGTGGAGCGGTACATGCGCGAGGCGAAGATCATGCAGATCTTCGAGGGCACCAACCAGATCCAGCGCCTGGTGATCAGCCGCCAGTTCGCCGCCCGCTGACCCGCTCCCCCGCACTTCCCGCGCTCTCCCGCACTTCCCGCGCTCTCCCGCACTTCCCACCAGTTCGTCACCATCCGATCGGAAAGGGCTTTCCGCATGCAGCTCTCCGGCACCGCCGCCCTGGTCACCGGCGCGGCCTCCGGCCTCGGCGCGGCCACCGCCGCCCACCTCGCCTCGCTCGGCGCCCAGGTCTACGGCCTGGACCTGCCGAAGGCCGTGGAGTCCGCTCCCGCGCAGCCCGACGGCGTCACCCTGCTCGGTGCGGACGTCACCGAGGAGCAGCCGGTGCGCGAGGCGCTGGCCCGGGTGGCGGCGGACGGCCGTCCGCTGCGGCTGGCGGTGAACTGTGCGGGCATCGCCCCGTCCGCGCGGATCGTCGGCCGGCGCGGCCCACACGACCTGGACCTGTTCCGCACCGTGCTGAACGTGAACCTGGTCGGCAGCTTCAACGTGATGCGACTGGCCGCCGAGGCGATGACCGGCCAGGAGCCGGACGGGAACGGGCAGCGCGGCCTGGTCGTCAACACCGCCTCGATCGCGGCCTTCGAGGGCCAGGTCGGCCAGATCGCCTACGCGGCCTCGAAGGCGGGCGTGGCGGGGATGACCATCACGGCGGCCCGTGACCTGGCCCAGTTCGGCATCCGGGTGGTGACCATCGCCCCGGGCATCGTCGACACCCCGATGATGGCGGGCTTCTCCGACGAGGTCCGGGACGGCCTGGCCGCCACCGTCACCTTCCCGCAGCGCCTGGCCCGCCCCGAGGAGTACGCCCGCCTGGTGGCGATGGTCGCCGAGCACGACTACCTCAACGGCGAGACGATCCGGATGGACGGCGCCCTGCGGATGTCCGCCCGCTGAACCCCAGCCTTCCCCTGCATCCGTCCACCGCACCGCACCGGCAAACGAATTGACGAGCCGTCAGTTCGGTGGCGGCGCGGTGCGGTGGACGCTGCGGATCGCGGCGACGTCGGGGGCCGTGGCCGGGGGCGGGACGTCGGCGCTCAGGGCGTCGAGGCGGCGGACGATGCTGCCGGCGACGCCCTTGCCCAGCAGGTAGCGGGTCGGGGTGGCGGCGGTGGCGGCGTGGTCGAGCAGGCGGTGTGCTTCGCGGCTGCGCAGGCCGGTGTTGGTGAGGACCAGGTGGTCGAGGCGGTGCGGGGCGGCGGCGAGCGCGGCGCCGATCCGTTCGGCGGCGGCCAGGTCGATCCGGTTGTCGGCGGCGGACAGCGCCCCGGCGGCCCGGACCCGGCCGAGGTCGAGCAGTTCCACGCCCGCGTGCGCGGCGGCGGCCACCAACTCGCCCGCCACGTCCGGCCCGAGGCCGGAACTGGCCAGCGACAGGCGGCGCAGCCGCCCGGGCGGGGCGGTGCGCAGCGCGGCGGCGAGGGTGCGCGCGCCGCTGTCGCCGAGTCCGGCGGCGGAGGCGTACAGCTCGTCGGTGCGGTCGGCGGCGAGCAGGCGGGCGAGCGGTTCGGCGCCCGCGGGGCCGAGCGGGTTGCCGCTCAGGTAGAGGCGTTCGAAGTGGCGGTCGCCGGCCAGCAGGGCGTCGACCAGGACGGCCAGCCCGGCCGCGTCCAGGCCGGTCTGCACCAGGTCGAGGGTGCGCAACCGCTCGACGGCGGCGACGAGTTCGGCGGCGGCCTGGCCGGCGTGCAGGCCGAGCGGGTTGCGTTTGAGCCAGAGCGCCCGGACGGTTTGCGGGGAGGCCCGCAGCCGGTCGGCGATCCGGCAGGCTCCGGCGGCGGTGATGCCGTTGCAGCCCAGGTAGAGGGTGCGGACGGGGGTGTCGGCGGTCCGGGCGGCGAACGCGGCGGCGCCGTCGTCGCCGAGGCCGTCGGTGCCGAGCAGCAGGTGCCGGACCGGAAGCAGGTCTTCCTCCGCGCCACCGTGGCGCTGGGCCGCGTCGGCGAGCGCGTCGGCGACCAACTTGGCGCCCTCGGGGCCGAGTTGCTGCTTGCACAGGTCGAGCCGGCCGTCCGGGAGCGCGGTGCCGGCCGGGAAGTCGAGCCGCTGCCCGGCGGCGGCGCCGGTGCGCAACCAGGCCAGCAGCGGGGCGAGTTGGTCGACCGGGCGGGGGACGACGGACGGGACGCCCGCGAACTCGCTCACCACTGGCGCTCCTTGTGCTCTCCGCCCCGGGGACGGGGTGTGGGGCCGGCCGGATTCGAACCGGCGTCCTCCGGCTCTGCAGGCCGACGCATCTGCCGCTGTGCTACGACCCCACGACGCGCGGCGGCCGCACCGGGCCCGCGCTCCCCCTCGGGTGCGACGGGGCCGACCGGAGTCGAACCGGCGTCCTCCGGTTCTGGAGACCGGCGCATCGGCCGCTGTGCTACGGCCCCGTCACCGCCGATCGTAGGGGCGGAGGTCACCACTGCGCCACCTGATAGTCCTTCAGGAAGACGCCGGAGAGCGGCTCCCCCGCCTCGCCGCGGACGATCGGGTCGTAGACCCGGGCGGCGCCGTCGACGATGTCCAGCGGGGTGCGGAAGCCGCGGTCGGCGAGGCGGGACTTCTTCGGGGCCGGGTTCTCGTCGGTGATCCAGCCGGTGTCGACGGCGCACATGTGGATGCCCCGCCCGGCGAGTTCGGCGGCGCTGGTGCGGGTGAGCATGTTGAGCGCGGCCTTGGCCATGTTGGTGTGCGGGTGGCCGGCGGTCTTGTTGCGGACCTCGAACCGGCCTTCCACGGCGGTGACGTTGACGATGTAGCGGGCCGGGTGCGGGGAGGCCTCCAGCAGTGGCAGCAGGCGGTCGCAGAGCAGCGCGGGCGCGAGCGCGTTGACCAGCTGGGTCTCCAGCAGCTCGGCCGGGTCGAGGGCGCCGAGCGTCGCCGACCAGGAGTTGCGCGGCGCGGCGTCGGGCAGCAGCCCGGCCTCGTCCACCGCCGCGACCGCCGCCGGTCCGGGTATCGGAAGCGACCCCGATTCCCTTGCACCGTCGGCGAGTTCGGTGACCGGCCAGGCGGCGGTCAGGGCGGGCATCGGGCGGAACCTGGGGGCGTGCCCGACCTGCGCGGGGACGGGGCCGTGTTCGCCGGCGGCGAGCAGCGCGTAGGACTCCGGCGGGCGGCGCAGGGTCTGCGCGGCGTTGTTCACCAGGATGTCCAACGGGCGCCCCTCGGCGCGCAGTTGCTCGCACAGGCCGAGCACCTGGCGGGGGTCGCGCAGGTCGATGCCGACGATCCGCAGCCGGTGCAGCCACTGCCCGCTGCCCTCGGCGGCGGTGAACCGGCGCAGGGTGTCGTGCGGGAAGCGGCTGGTGACGAGCAGTTCGGCGCCGTCGCGGAGCATCATCAGGGCGAGCTGGAAGCCGATCTTGACCCGGCCGCCGGTGAGCAGCGCGCGGCGCCCGGTCAGGTCGGTGCTGAGGGCGCGGCGGGCGGTGTTGTCGGCGGCGCAGTCGGGGCACAGCCGGTGGTAGAAGCCGTCGACCCGGTGGTAGAGCCGCTTGCAGACGTAGCAGCGCTGGGGCCGGTGCAGGGCGCCGACGGGGGCGGGTGCCTCGGCCAGCGGGGCGTCCTCCCGGCGGTCGGCGCCGCCGGTGGCGGTGGCCGCGATCAGCGCGGCGTCGGCCCGGGACGCGTCGGTGCGCCGGTCGCGGCGGCGGCGGTGCCGGCCGTCGCGGACGAAGGACTCGGCGGTGCGCTCGGCCCGCAGCCGGACGGGGTGGTCGACGGGCAGGGCGCGGAGCCGGCCGACGGTCCGCTCGAAGGCCGCGAGTTCGGCCTCGCCGAGGGCACCGGGGGCATCAAAGCCACCAGGGGCATCAAGGGCACCGGGAGTCTCCTCGGGGGCGCTCGACAGGGGCGTGCTCATCGGGCGGTCCTCCGGGGCGCGTGCGACCGCGCGGGGCGTGGTGGGTGCGGGGGCGATGCGACGGGCCCGGCCGGATTCGAACCGGCGTGCTCCGCACGAGCAGTGCGGCGCGTCTGCCTCTGCGCTACGAGGCCCGTCGTCGGGCCTCCCGGAGGCCGGATTCGAACCGGCGTGGTCCATCTTGCGAAGATGGCGCGCCTGCCTCTGCGCTACGCCCGGGAGGTGTCACGGATGCTATCCCGCCGCCGGGGGCGGTCGGCAAGCGCTTTCCGCCCGGCTCCCGGCCCCGTGGTCAGACCGGCGGCAGCAGGTCGCTCGCGCTGACGGTGTACGTCGGCGCCGGCTGGCGGAAGTCCGGTTCGGTGTTCTCGCGGCGGCGCAGCCGGTAGAACTCGCGCTGCTGCTCCTCGTCCGCGAGGGTGAGGCGGGCGCCCGACGGGAGGTGGGCCTGCCCGTCGCGGTACCGGAGCAGCGTCTTCGAGGTGCGGAAGGTGACGCCCAGCCACTGGTTGTCGGGGGCGGGGGCGGGCGCGTCCAGGACGATCCGGTGCTTGAGGCGCCGGTTGGCGGCGACGGAGAAGATCACGGCGCTGTGGTGGTCGAGCGGGATCTCGAACCTCCCGCCGCCGTCCGGTTCCTTCGGCTCGACGCGCAGGGTGCGCGGCGGCCCGGCCTCGGGGTCGCGGTAGCAGGAGAAGACCGCGATGTGCGACTCCTCGGCGAGGTCGAGCGCCTGGTCGGAGTGGGCGCCCATGGTGGTGTACGCGCTGGTGTAGCACTCCAGCAGCGCGTTATTGAACTCGTCGGGGAGCGCGGCCAGTTCGCGGATCTGCCGGGCGAGGCGTTCGTGCACCGGGCGGAAGGTCCGGGCGGGCGCGCCGTACCGGGTGGTGGTGCGCACCAGGGGCACGGCGCCGGTGGCGTCCGGCCGGGTCAGGACGGTGCCGCGCCGGCCCTTGCCCAGTTCCTCCAGCTCGGCGGAGCCGAGCAGTTCCGCGAACAGGCCCGGTCCGGCCGCCTCGGCGGGCAGCGCGTACCGGACGAACTCCGCCCGGCCCGTCGGGTCGAAGGGTTCGGCGGCGGAGGGGTCAGAGGCTCGGGGCACGGTAGTCTCCGCTGTTCATGCTGAAGCGGAACTCGTCGCCGTAGTCGATGAAGGCCGAGCTCCGGTTCTCCTCGGCGTAGCGCTGGCGCAGCTCGGCCAGGCCGGCTTCGGTGGGCGGCTCCAACTCCACGAGTTCCCCGGCCAGTTCGATCAGGGTGCGGCCGTCCCGGTGCACGGCGGGGGTGGCGGAGCAGCGCACCACGTAGCCGAGCCGGGTGGGGAGCAGGGCGGCGTCCAGGGCGGCGGGGCGGATCTCGTGCGCGTACCGGCGGTTGGTGGAGAGCGGCATGAAGAACACCGAGCCGGGGTGCAGGGTGACGGTGAACTGCTCGGGCAGCTCGGCCTCTTGAGCGGTGCGGGCCGCCTCCTTGCGGCGGAAGTGCAGCCGGGTGAGCCCGCTGACGCCCTGCACGCCGAGGTCGTGGGGGTCGTCCCCGGCGAGCGGGCGGAGCCGGTCGAGTCCGTCGTAGAAGGTGCAGAAGGCCATGATGCCGTTGGCGGGCATGTCCTTGGTCTTGTCGGCGTGGGCCGAGATCCTGGCCTTGGTCTGCTTGCGGCCTTCGGTGGCGGGGGTGTTGTGGTAGGTCTGGGCGAGGACGTGGTTGAGCGGGGCGTGGCCCCGGAAGAGCGCGTCGGCCTCCCGGTTGAGCGCGGCGACGATCCGGGTGTCGGTGGGGCCGAAGTTCTCGGTCGGCCCGGAGAGGTTGGTGGAGCAGCGCAGCAGCCGGAAGCGCAGGTCCGCGCCGTCCCGTTCGACGGGGGTCAGGTAGATCCCGCTGCGGTGGGCGGTGCCGGGCTTGGTCGACTCGGTGAGGGTCTGGAAGGCGTGCTCGGCCCTGATCCGGGCGAAGTGCCCGCCGTCGGGCGCGAAGAAGCGGGGGTAGTACGCACCGAGGCCGTGCACCCGCCGCGGCACCCGCCCGGGGCCGACCGCCTCCTCCAGGGCACCGTCCGCCACGTGCTCGTGAACCCTGAACACCCGTCCGGCCGTCCGGAGTCGGTGCTCGTCGACCTCGGCCGGGTCGCCGCAGAGGTAGACCGTCCGCCCGGTGGGGTCGACGGCGCCGGAGGCGAGGTCCGCCGGGGTGGCGACGGTGCCGAGGAAGTCCCGGGCGAGGTCGCCGCTCCACCCGCCCGGGGACGCGACCAGGAGGACCCCGGCCTCCTCCAGGCGGGCTTCGGCGCGGATTTCGGCGCGGATTTCGGCGCGGGCTTCGGCCGGACCGGTGGTGGACATCGACGACTCTCCCTGCTTCCTGCCGCTCGCCCTTCCCGACGGAAGGTCCGGCACGAAGCGTACCCGCCGGGCAGGGCCGGAGGAGGGTGCCGCCCCCGATGTCCTGTCCCTGTAATGGAGTTGTGGCACCCCGCACTGGAGTTGTGGCACCCCGGACCGGGGTTGCGGCACCCCGGACGCGGGGGCGGACCGGGCGCCCGCCCCCGCGTCCGGGGTGCTCAGTGGTGTCAGGGGACGACGGGGTGCGAGATCTCGCAGCCGCCGGCGCCGCCGTTGTAGTCGTTCGCCCAGGTTCCCTGCATGGCGAAGGAGCCGGTCGCGAAGGCCACGTTCTGCGCGCCGCCGACCCCGCCGGTGCCCTTCCAGGCGCACTTGTCGGCGTTCTCGTAGCCGGTCGAGTCGGTCCAACCGCCCGCGGGGTTCTGGTCGGTGACGGTCTCCGAGTACTCGTGGCCGTACACGATGGTGACGCCGTCCAGGAGGCCCGCGCTGCCCGCGTTGACGTAGTTCTGGCCGCAGGAGGCGCCCATGTCGGTGACGTAGGGGTCGTTGGTGAACGCGATGTCGCCGTACGGGGAGGCGGCCGCGCCGCCGGACAGCGTCGTGTCGCCGTTCCAGTCGTGCCAGGCGCAGAACTGGCCGGTCGAGGTGTTGAAGCCGTCCGGGTGGGTGCCGGTCGGGGACAGCACGACGTACTGCACGTTGCGGTTGGACGCGGCCGTGGTGTTGCCGAAGTGTCCGGCGGCCTTCACGGCCTCGGAGGCGAGTTGGTTGCCGCTGGCCTGGTTCGGCGCGGCGGCCGAGCCGTCGACCCAGACTCCGGCCAGCGCACCGCCGGTCGGGTAGCCGACGTGCGCGGCGGTCGACGGGCAGGAGGTCGCCCCGGCGGCGATGCCCTGGCAGTACTGGGTCATGACGCCCGACCAGCTCTCGCCGTTGGTGCCCAGGCCCTTGAACAGCCGCTGGGCCCGGACGGCGATGCCCAGCGGGTCGCCGGAGAGCGTGGTGTAGCCGTTGGCGTCGGTGCCCTGGGTGCCCCACTGGGAGCCCATGAAGACCAGGTAGACCTTGGCCGGGCCGGTGGTGACGCCGATGCCGTCCACCCCGCCGCCGTACTTGAGGTTGCTGGTGCGGTGGGTGGCCTGGCCGCTCAGGCCCTTCGCCTGCACGACGCCGTGCCGGTAGGGGTGGGGCCGGCCGGCGAACTCGTCGACCGGCTGGTTCGCCGAGGCCGGGGCGGCGGCGAAGCCCGCGGCGGCGATCGCCAGCGAGGTGAGTCCGGTCAGGACCTTGATCCTCGGCCGACGGCGGGTGGGGGGAATGCCCATGGTGAGGGTGCCTCTCTCGTGCCGACCGCGGACCGGTGGGAACGGCGGCGGCATCGTGGGGGGAGGGAGTGGGGGGAGGGAACGGGAGCGGGCGGCCGCGGGCGAGCCACCGGAAAAAGGCATGCCGGAGAGACGCTTCCAGCGCCGTGGTGATTACTGACGGGACATCAGGAAATGGCTCGCACGGTTCTGCCGCCGACCGCTCGGAAGCAAAGCAGAGCCGCTGAAAGACCGTCAACGGGACGGACGGCAAAGAACTCCCCGGCCACGCCCAGCAGCAGGCAAAAACCACAGGTGGCCATGGTGTCGATGCGCGTAGCACGGTCGGCCGTGAACAGTTGAAGCGATCTCGTGAACTGTATGCGGCGCCGGGGCCCGGTCCGCACTGCCGCCGCACACCTTGACGACCGGATTACCGCCGGCCCGGAAATCGTGCACCGGAATTTGTCGACCGGTCAGGAATTGCTTCCGGCGGGCATTTTCGGTACCCCGCAGCAATTCCGCGGGAAGGGGGTGCGTTCCGGTCGCCGCCGGGCGGGTGGAGCTGCGGGCGCGGCTCGGTCAGCGGCTGACGTGCAGGGCGCAGATGTCGTCGCGGCGGGGGTGCGGGGCGACCAGGGTCCCGACCACCTCGTCCAGGAAACGGGGGCTGTCGGCGTGGGCCAGGGCGGTGTCCGCGAGGCGGGCCAGGCCCTCGTCGATCGGTTCGTCGGGTTTCTCGATCAGGCCGTCGGTGTAGAGCAGCAGGTGGTCGCCGGGGAGGAGGTCGACAGTGGCGGCCTCGTAGCGGGGGTCCGCGGTCGCGCCGAGCAGGATGCCGCGGGGGGAGGGCAGGAAACGGGCCCGGCCCTCGCGGACGAGCAGCGGCGGCAGGTGGCCGGCCCGGACCCAGGTGAGGCGGGAGGCGGCGGGCTGGTAGACGGCCATGATCATGGTGGCGGTGTCGCCGTCGCGTTCGGGGGTGTGCAGCAGGAGGGTGTTCAGGTTGGCCAGGACAGCGGGCAGGGGGGTGCCGGTGATGGCCATGCCCTTGGCGGTGAAGCGCAGCAGGGCCATGGTGGCGATCGCGTCCAGGCCGTGCCCGGCCACGTCGCCGACGACCAGCAGGGCGCTGCCGTCGGGGAGTTCGACGGCGCTGTACCAGTCGCCGCCGAGTTCGAGCCCTTCCTGCAGGGGCCGGTAGGCGACGTCGACGGTGAGGCCGGACAGGTCGAGGTTCCGCTGGGGCCTGGGGAGCAGGGTCTCCTGGAGGCGGGCGGCGAGGGCGCGTTCGGCGGCCAGCTGGCCCTGCTGGGCGAGGGCGGCCTCCTGCTGCTCCAGCAGGCGCCGTTCGGTGTCCTTGGCGCTGGTGAGGTCCTGGAAGAAGCCGTGCACCCGGACCGGCAGGCCCGCGACGTCCGTCTCGGCCTCGGAGACCACCCGCACGTGGCGGGTCCGCCGGCCGGGCAGGCGCAGGCGGACGGTGAGGTCCATCGGCTCGCCGGCCTTCAGCAGGCCCGCCACCGCGCGCTCCATCGCCTCGCGGTCGGTGTCCTCGGCGTGGGCGGCCAGCTCCTCCAGCGGCATCGGGCCCAGCTCCCGGTCCCGTCCGAAGATCGAGTACACCTCGTCGGACCAGGTGATCTCGCCGCGGACCAGGTCGCGGTCCACCCAGCCCATCCGTCCCAGGCGCTGCATCAGCGCCAGGCGGCGGCGTTCGCGCTCGTCGGAGTCCAGGCGCTCCCAGGAGACGATCAGCCCGCCCCGGCAGCGCGTGACGCGCACCCGGTAGCGGGAGTGGTGCGGGATGCCGACGGTGCTCTCCTCGTACTCCGTCTCCCCCTCGTGGGCGGCCCCGGTCTCCAGCACCTCCAGGTAGTGCCGCCACAGTTCGGTGTCCTCGATGCCCGGGTAGGTGGCCCGGACGCTGCGGCCCAGCAGTTCCCCGGCGCCGCGCCCGCCGATGTCCACCGCCGCGGGCGACGCCGCCGCCAGCCGGAAGTCGGCGACCTCACCGCGCGGCCCGTACTCCGGCACGAGGAAGACCACCGAACCGGGCAGCGCCGCCAGTACCTCCGCCACCACGGCCGCGTCCGGCCCGGCCCCGGTGTCCGGGCCGTCCTCCGACCGGGGTGTCACCCGTCGCTGCTGGTCCGCCATAGGGCGAGCATGCCACGCGCTGGGAGGCGCCGGAACATCCGGTTCCCACTCCCGGTGCGGGGCGGTGGTGGTCCTGGGACGAAGGGTGGCACCCGTGGACCCGGGGGCGGCTCGCCGCGGCGTTCAGTTCGCGGGCCGGTACGGCACGGGCGGGCGGGGCGGCAGGGGGCTGAGCGGGAACAGCGGGGCGGTTTCGGTGATCTCCAGCAGGCGGGTGACCTGGGGGCGGGGGTGGGCCAGGGCGAGCAGGGTGCCGTTGCGGTCGGCCTCGACTCGGGCGGCCAGCAGGCTGTTGAGGCCGGTGGAGTCCATGAAGGAGACGTCCTGCAGGTCGAGCAGGACGACGGCCGGGGCGGGGCGGACCGCCAGGGCCCGGCGCAGTTGGCGATCCAGCCGGGGAGCGGTGTGGATGTCGATCTCGCCGACGCACAGGAGGACCGGTCCGGCCCAGTTGTCGCCGGCGGTCACGGTCAGGGTTTGCGGCGCGTTGTCGATGAGGCGCCCCTTTCGTGTCGGTGTGTCCTCTGCACCCACCGTACGGCGGCACGCCGGTCGTCCCCACAACGGGTACCGACCCTTCACCGACCCGACACCCTCGGCCGGGCAGGACGGGGCGGGCGGGCAGCACGGGGGGCAGTGCGATAATCGGATCGATGCTTGGGCGGGTGGACGAGCCGGCTGTCCCTCGGAACAGGGGCGTGGACGCCGATGAACCCCACGGGCGGCGCCCCGGACAAGAGGATGGATCAAGAGGGTGGATGACATGCGCGACTATCTCGGTGCCGTTCTCGACATGATCGGCCCCGGCCGGGCGGACCGCCCCGAGTTCGTTGAGTGGGGCGAGGTGGAAGGCTTGTTGGGGATCGAACTCCCGGCGGACTTCAAGGAGATCGTGGAGACCTACGCCCCGGTGACCCTGAACCACCACCTGGTTCTGACCCGCCCGGGCACTCGGTTCTTCGATCTGGCCGAGCGGCTCGGGCCGCAGATCAGGGGACTGGAGGAGTCCGACTGGGACGGGGCGGGCGTCACCTTCCGCGGAGCGACTCCGACCTTCGGCGGCCCGGACGGTCTCATTCCCGTCGCCCGCACGGACCGCCGGGAGGGCGCTTTCCTCGTCCGGTCGGCAAACGGCGAGCGCTGGCACATGGCAGGCATGGTTCTCGACGGCCCGCTCGTCGAGTACGGGATGGGCTTCAGTGAGTGGCTCTACCGCTATCTCGTGGGTGAGGACATGTTCGGCCCACGCAGCGGCGTGTTCTATCCGGGCCCGCTGATGATCGAGGATCTTCCCGAGGCACCCGGTGATGCCGTCGCTGCACGCCGCGGGCCCGCCCGAACGATCTGAACGACCCGGACCCCGGGGCGGTTCGGTCCTCGCCGCCGTGGGGTTGCACGGGCGCGAATACTCCGTGACCCGCGAGGGCGGCTGCCCGGTCTGCGGGACGGGGACCCTGCAGCTGGCGTTCACCATCGACGGGCCCGAACGGCGTTGGGTGGAGCACGGGGTGACACTGTGCGGGACGGGACGGTACTGGGAGTGGTGCGAGCAGTGCCACGCGTACGAGTACTACTGCCGGTCGAGCGTTCCGGAGTGGGCGCGCTCCCGCGTCGTCACCGAGGACGCGGGGTGGCGCGACCCGCGGCAGGCTGCCCGGCTGATCGGTGCGTGAACGGGGAGAGCCGGCCGGGTCGTGAGGGTTCGGGGCCGTGGTGCGGATCCTCCGGGCCCGAGCCCCGTCCCTCCCGGCGCCACGGCCCGAACGCATGGACCGTCTTGAGCATCTGGCTGTCCCGCGGCGCAGCCGGCGCACCTTCGTGAGCGCCCGTGGTGGTGCGTTCAACGCGACTCGATGGGCACGCGGACCCAGACGGTCTTGCCGTGGCCGGCCCGGTCGCTGCCCCAGGTCAGGGCGAGGCGCTCGACGATGAACAGGCCGTGCCCGCCCGGGGCGTCCGGGCGGTGGGGGCGGGGCCGGGGCGGGTCGGTCGAGGCGTCGGTGACCGCGATGCGCAGCGCGCCGGGTTCGAGGGCGAGGTCGAGGCGTTCGGCCCCCGGGGTGTGGCGGATGGCGTTGGCGAGGAGTTCCGCGGCGACGAGGAGGGCGTCGGCGGCGAGGGCGGCGTCGACCTGCCAGTCGGCGAGGGCGGCGCGGACGAAGGCCATGGCCGGGGCGGTCGGGCCGCCGGGGCGGAGGTCCAGGCGGCGGTGGCGGGCGTCGGGCCCGAGGGGGTGGTCGGTCATGGCGTGTCCCGTCTCCCGGTGCGGGTCGAGGGCTCCGGAGCGCCTGCCCGGCCGCCCGAAGGCTACACGGCCCGCCCCTCGGCGCCGGTGCTCCTCCGGGCCCGGGCCGGTGTCCTGTGTCGCTCTTGACCGGTGATCAGCGGGCTGGCAGCGTGCGGGTTGTGCCCGCGGCCGGGCAACGAGGCGGCGGCCGGGGTCGGAGAAGGCAGGGACGGAACAGATGGCACCGGACACGGCCGCTCGACGGGACTCCGCCGCGTACCGCGGCTTCCGCGCGGCGCGGGACCACCTGCTGCGCACGCGCGGCGACCTCGACGCGGCCCGCGACTTCCCGCGTCCCGAGGGCGAGCACTTCAACTGGGCACTGGACTGGTTCGACGTCGAGGCCGAGGGCAACGGGGCCGTCGCCCTGCGCGTGGTGGACCTGGACGCGGACGGCACCCTGCTCGGCGAGAGCGCGCTCAGCTTCGAGGAACTGCGCGAGCGCTCCGACCGCACAGCGGGCTGGCTGCGCGAGCAGGGCGTGCGGCGCGGCGACCGGATCCTGCTGCTGCTGGGCAACCAGGTCGCCCTGTGGGAGGTGATGCTCGCCGCGATCAAGCTCGGCGCGGTCGTCATCCCCGCCAGCACCCTGCTGACCCCCGACGACCTGGCCGACCGCCTCTCCCGGGGCCGGGTCCGGCACGTCGTCGCCGAATCCGCCCTCACCCCCAACTTCACTGGACTGGAAGGCAGTTGGAACGGGATCGCGGTCGGCGAACCCGTCCCCGGCTGGGCCGACTACGCCGAAGCCGCCGAACACACCGGCGGGTTCGCGCCGGACGGCGAGACCCGGGCCGAGGACCCGCTGCTGCTCTACTTCACCTCCGGCACCACCAGCCGCCCCAAGCTCGTCCAGCACACCCACCGCTCCTACCCCGTCGGCCACCTCTCCACCATGTACTGGATCGGTCTCAAGCCCGGCGACGTCCACCTCAACGTCTCCTCCCCCGGCTGGGCCAAGCACGCCTGGAGCAACCTCTTCGCCCCCTGGAACGCCGGCGCCGAGATCCTCATCGTCAACCAGCCCCGCTTCGCCGCCCGCCCCCTGCTCGACGCACTCGTCCGCCACCGGGTCACCTCCTTCTGCGCACCCCCCACCGTCTGGCGGATGCTCCTCCTCGAAGACCTGGAGCAGTGGCGGCCCCCGCTGCGCGAACTCGTCGGCGCCGGCGAGCCGTTGAACCCCGAGGTCGTCGAACGCATCGAACGCGCCTGGTGCGTCGCCCTGCGCGACGGCTACGGACAGACCGAGACCACCGCCCAGATCGGCAACACCCCCGGACAGCCCGTCAAACCCGGCTCGATGGGCCGCCCCCTGCCCGGCTACCACGTCGTCCTCGTCGACCCGATCACCGGCGAGGAGATCACCGGCACCGGCACCGACGGCGAACTCTGCCTCCCCCTCGACACCAACCCCCTCGGCCTGATGACCGGCTACCAGGACGACCCCGAACGGCACGCCGAATCCATGGCCGGCGGCCGCTACCACACCGGCGACGTGGCGCAGCGCGACACCGACGGCCACTACACCTTCGTCGGCCGCGCCGACGACGTGTTCAAGAGCAGCGACTACCGGCTGTCGCCGTTCGAGCTGGAGAGCGTGCTGATCGAACACCCGGCGGTGGCCGAGGCCGCGGTCGTCCCCTCCCCCGACCCGCTGCGGCTGTCGGTGCCGAAGGCGTACGTCGTCCTGGCGCCCGGCCACGCGCCCGACGCGGGGACGGCCGAGTCGATCCTGGCCTTCACCCGCACGCGGCTCGCCCCGTACAAGCGCATCCGCCGCTTGGAGTTCGCCGACCTCCCGAAGACCATCTCGGGCAAGATCCGCCGGATCGAGCTGCGCGGCCGCGAGCAGGAACGACACCGGTCCCCGGAGCATCCCACCGGCACCACCAGCGCCTCCGAAGGACCGGTCCGGGGCGAACGCGAGTTCTGGGAAGAGGATTTCCCGGGTCTCAAGAAGGGCTGATCGAACAGCTGAAAAGCGAACGCGCTCCTGGGCCTTCCTCCGGTGCGCGCTGTCCCGCTGCGGATTGCCCCGGCTCCTACCATCGTGCACAGTGGTGGGACAAAAGACCGGGGGGTAAGCCAAGTTGACGGATCATCAGACTCTGCTGTCCGGTGCCGGAAGGATCGTCGGGACGGCCGTATGACCGCTCCGCCGCCCCCGTCCCGGCAGGTATTCCGGCCGCCCGGGCGCCCCCGGTACGTCAGGACCGTGCCGGAGCGGCCGCGGCGCCGACGCCGCCCGTGGCGTTCGGACCGGCCGTGGCCCTGGAGCGGACGGGCCCGGGTGGTGATCGTGCTCTGCGGCCTGGCGGTCGTGCTGGGCGGACTCGCCTGGGGCCTCCACCTGCGGAGCGACGCGATCGGCGATCTGACCGCCCCGCCGTGCGCCCCCGGGCTCACCGCCGGGGCCGCCCGGGAGGCCGACTGCGTCGTGACGGAGACCGGCCTGGTCGCGGACCGGAGGCACGCCCCCGCCGTCTCCTCCGACGACGGCGACATCCGGACGCTGACGGTCTCCCGGGGAGCGGCCCGCACGGACCACCAGGTCGACGAAGCGTTCTACGCGTCGGTCCGGACCGGCGACACCGTGGACGTCAAGAGCTGGAAGGGCGAAGTCTCCCGGCTCGAACACGCCGGCCACTCGTACCGGGTCAGGTCGCCCTTCACCGTGGTCGGCGCCCTGGCCCTGCTGGTGGTGACCTCGGGGATCGTGCTCACGGTGGCGACGCTGAAGCGGGCGGGAGCGGGGCGGACGGCGTTCGCCCTGCTGTGGTTCTCGCTCTGGGAGGGCCCCCCGCTCCTGGGACTGCTCGGCAGCACCTCCCCGTGGGCCCTGCTCCTCCTGCTGTGGGCGGCCGTCGGCGTCCTCGGCCTGGCCGCGCTCTGAGGTCGTCGCACCTGCGGCTCGACCGGCTGCTCAACCGGCTGCTCGAACGGGCGGTCGACGGCCCGGCTCCGGGGGCCCGGTCGAGCGGTCGTGGGAGCGGGGGCCCGGTCCCGGGCCGGGAGGGCCGGCCCGCAGAACGGCCCCGGCCGTCGCTCCCGACCGGTACCTTCTGGGCAGGGGACGGACGAAGTGGGGTGGGCAGTGGACGCGTTGGGGCCGGGCGACCCGCGGCGGGTCGGCGAGTACCGGCTGCTGCGGCGGCTGGGTGCGGGCGGCATGGGCGAGGTCTACCTCGGCCGCAGCCCGGGCGGGCGGACCGTGGCGGTCAAACTGGTCCGCGGCGAGTACGCGGCCGACCGGGAGTTCCGCGACCGCTTCCGCCAGGAGGTGGCCGCGGCCCGCCGGGTCGGCGGGCAGTGGACGGCGCCGGTGCTGGACGCCGACACCGAGGGCGAGCACCCCTGGGTCGCCACCGGGTACGTCGCCGGGCCGCCGCTGAGCGAGGCGGTCCGCGAGTTCGGCCCGCTGCCCTCGGCGGTCGTCCGGGCGCTCGGCGCGGGGCTGGCCGAGACGCTGGCGCACGTCCACGGCATGGACCTGGTCCACCGGGACATCAAACCGTCCAACATCCTGCTCGCCCTGGACGGGCCGCGCCTGATCGACTTCGGCATCGCCCGCGCGCTGGACGCCTCCACCGCCCTCACCCGCTCGGGGTACGTGGTCGGCTCGCCGGGCTTCATGTCCCCGGAGCAGGCCGGCGGCCACCAGGCCGGACCGCCGGGCGACGTCTTCTCGCTCGGCGCGGTGCTCGCCTTCGCCGCCACCGGGACCGCCCCGTTCGGCGAGGGCGTGAGCGCGGCCGTGCTGCTCTACCGGGTGCTGCACGAGGCGCCCGACCTCGGCGGGCTGGACGGCGCGCTGCGCGCGGTGATCCAGGACTGCCTCGCCAAGGAGCCGGCGGACCGGCCCGACCCCGCCGAGCTGCGCCGCCGGCTGACCACCGCCGGCCCCGGCACGGTCCGGCTCGGCCAGCGCGGCTGGCTGCCCACGGCCGTCTCCGAGTCGGTCGGCCGGCTCGCCGTCGAACTCCTCGCCCTGGACGCCGAGCCCGCCGACGCCGTCCCCGCGCACCCGCCGACCGTCACCGACGGCACCGCGCCCGCCGAACAGCCGCCGGGCGAACGGACGCCCACCGAACGGACGGCGGGCGAACAACCGTCGGGCGAAAGGCCGTTGGTGCTCGGCACGCCGACCGCATCGCCCGCGCCGACCGGCCCGGGCGGCCGCCGGGTCCTGCCGATCGTCCTCGCCGCGGCCGTCGCGGTGGCCGCGACCGCCGGCGGGGTCGCGCTCTGGCTCACCCGCGGCACCGGCACCCCCACCGCCGACGGCGGGCACACCGCCGCCGCGCCGCCGACCTCCCCCAGCCCGTCGCCCTCACCGCCCCCGGGCCCCTCGCCCTCACCGTCCCCGACCAGTCTGGTCCCGGCCGCCTTCCTGGGCGTCTGGCAGGGCGACGTCCGCCAGGTCGAGCAGGACGCCCGGGGCAAGTACCGGATCCAGTTCTCCCCCGGCAACCCCGGCGCCAACGTCGGCCGCGCCTCCACCACGTGGGAGAGCACCGGCGTCCCCTGCGGCGCCGTGGACGAGCTCGCCTCGGTCAGCGGCAACACGGTCACCGTCCTGGAGACCACCATCTCGGTCGGCGCGAGCTGCGCCGGCGACGTGGCGCTGAAGGTCGTCTTCACCCTCACCGACGACGGCCACCTGATCGCCCAGCAGGACGGGTTCGAGGACGTCCACCTCTCCCGCCAGCAGTGACCGCCGGGGGGCGGCCTCAGGACCACCGGGGTGGAGCGGGCCGGTCACCAGGGGACGACGCCGTCGTCCTCGAAGAAGCAGCCGGTCGGGCCGTCGTCGGGGAGGGTGGCGAGCCGGATCGGGGTGGCCGCGCCCTGGGCGGGGGTGCGGGGGCCGTGGAAGCCGGTGAAGTCGGTGGCCACCAGGCCCGGGCAGGCGGCGTTGATCAGGACACCGGTGCCGGCGAGCTGCCGGGCGTACTGCAGGGTGAGGGCGTTGAGGCAGCTCTTCGAGGGCGCGTAGGCCGCCATGACGGGGCCGACCTCGGTGTCCGGGTCGGCCTGCCGGGCCAGCGAGCCGACGCTGCTGGAGACGTTGACGATGCGCGGGGCGGCGGAGCGCCGCAGCAGCGGCAGCATCGCGTTGGTCACCCGGACGACGCCGAGCACGTTGGTGTCCAGGACGGCGCGGACCTCGTCCAGGTCGAGCGCGGTCGGGTCCTGGAGCCAGCCGGGGCCCGTCGCGCCGGAGATGCCGGCGTTGTTGACCAGGGCGTCCAGGCGGCCGGCCAGGCGTTCGACGAGTTCGGCGGCGGCGGTGACACTGCGGTCGTCGGTCACGTCCAGCGGGACGGCGAAGGCGTCCACGCCGGCGGCGCGCAGCGCGGTGACGGCGGCCTCGCCCCGGGCCGCGTCGCGGGCGCCCACGCCGACGCGGTGGCCGAGGCGGCCCAGTCCGGCCGCGATCTCGTAGCCGATGCCCTTGTTCGCGCCGGTCACCAGCGCGACCCTGGTCTCCCTCGCGCCGGCCCCGGTTGCGCTCAAGCCCGCCTTCGTCTCGCCCGCGCCGGCCTTCGTCCCGCTCGTGCCGGCCTTCGTCCCGCTCGTGTCGATCTTCGTTTCGCTCATGCCGATCATGCTGGCGCGCGGACGGGCGGTGCGGCCAACACCGGTACGGTGCACTGTGATACCCGGCGGGTATCACCGCGTATGCTGCCGGGCGTGGACACCTTGGAGACCCGTGAGCTGAGGTACTTCGTGGCGGTGGCCGAGGAGCTGCACTTCGGGCGGGCCGCCGAGCGCCTGGGCATGGCGCAGCCGCCGCTGTCCCGGGCCGTCCAGCAGCTCGAACGGCGCCTGGGGGTACGGCTGTTGGAGCGCAACCGGCGCGGTGTCCGGCTGACCGGCGCCGGCGAGGTGCTGCTGCACGAAGGGCGGGCGGCCCTCGACGCGACGGCCGCCGCCGTCCGCCGCACCCGGCGGGCCGGGGGCGCCGACCGGCCCGGCGGCCCCGGCGGCCCCGACGGCTCCGGCGCTTCCCGGGAGCGGCTGGTGCTCGCGGTGAAGGCCGCCGCCGCGCACGAGCTGCTGCGCGCGCTCCTGGACGCCCACGCGGCCGAGCCCGGCGCCGCCGAGGTCGAGGTGCTGCTGTGCGGGCTGTGCGAGCAGGAGGAGGCGCTGCGCGACGGGCGGGCCGACGTCGCGCTGATGCACACGCCGTGGAACTCGCTCGCCGGGTTCGACAGCGAGCCGCTGGTGACGGAGGGCCAGGTCGCCCTGCTGCCGGCCGGGCACCCGCTGGCCGCCCGCGCCGCGCTGTCGCTGGCGGAGGTCCGGGACGTGCCCGGCCTGCCACTGGCCCGCTGGCCCGCCCGCGGCGTCTTCCCGCCCGGCCCGGGGCCGGAGATCCACCACCAGACGCAGCTGGCCCAGCTGGTCGCCCTCGGGCGCACGGTGGCGGTGGTCCCGGAGTCCGCCCGCTCCTGGCTGTGGGCCGAGCACGCGGCCGTCCCGCTGACCGACGCGCCCCCGGTGGTGACCCACCTGGTGTGGCCGGCGCACAGCCGCTCGCTCGCCCTGGCCGGCCTGGTCGGCACCGCCACCCGGATTTTCCCGGCCTGAGCAGGCCCCCGACCTGCGCCCGGAGCCGGGGCGCGCGGGCGTCCCGGGCCGGGTGGGCGCGGGTCGCGTCCCGGCCGCATTAGGGTGGGCATCTCCCCCGTCGCCGTCCCGTCCCCGCCCCCGTCCGCGTCCCCTGTCCGCGTCCTCGTGCAAGGAGCCCGCCCCGTGTCCGACAGCTTCGCCCACCTGCACGTCCACACCGAGTACTCGATGCTGGACGGCGCCGCGAAGAACGGGAAGCTGTTCGGGGAGGCGGAGAGACAGGGCATGCCCGCCATCGCGATGAGCGACCACGGCAACATGTTCGGCGCGTACGAGTTCTTCCACGCGGCGGCGAAGACCGCGGTGAAGCCGATCATCGGCATCGAGGCGTACGTCGCCCCGGGCTCGCGGTTCCTGAAGAAGCAGGTGTTCTGGTCGCCGGGCGGGCAGCGTCCGACCGGTGCGGACGCCGAGGGCGGCAAGGACGTCTCCGGCGGCGGCCGCTACACCCACATGACGATGTGGGCGCAGAACGCGACGGGGTTGCGCAACCTGTTCAAGCTCTCCTCGCTGGCGTCGATGGAGGGCTACTACATGAAGCCCCGGATGGACCGGGAGCTGATCGCCGCCAACGCCACCGGCATCATCGCCACCACCGGGTGCCCGTCCGGCGAGGTGCAGACCCGGCTGCGGCTGGGCCAGTACGAGGAGGCGGTGAAGGCCGCCGGCGCGTACCAGGACATCTTCGGCAAGGAGAACTACTTCCTCGAACTGATGGACCACGGCCTGTCCATCGAGCAGGACGTCCGGGCCGATCTGCTGCGCCTGGCCAAGCAGTTGAACATCCCGCTGCTGGCCACCAACGACTCGCACTACGTGACGGCCGACCAGGCGGACGCGCACGACAGCCTGCTCTGCGTCGGCGTGGGCAAGAACAAGGACGACCCGAACCGGTTCAAGTTCAACGGCTCGGGCTACTACGTGAAGACCGCCGAGGAGATGCGCGAGCTGTTCCGCGACCTCCCCGAGGCGTGCGACAACACGCTGGCGATCGCCGAGCGGATCGAGTCGTACGAGGAGGTGTTCACCTACGTCGACCGGATGCCGCAGTTCGACGTGCCCGAGGGCGAGACCCAGGCGTCCTTCCTGCGCAAGAAGATCGCCGCGGGCCTCCAGCACCGCTACGGCGACAACCCGAGCCAGGAGGTGCTGGACCGGGTCGAGCTGGAGATGGGCGTGATCACCCCGATGGGGTTCGACGCCTACTTCCTCGTGGTCGCCGACATCTGCCAGTACGGGCGCGACAACGGCATCCCGGTCGGCCCGGGCCGCGGTTCGGCGGCCGGTTCGATGGTCGCCTACCTGACCGGCATCACCCAGCTCGACCCGCTGGAGCACGACCTGCTGTTCGAGCGCTTCCTCAACCCGGAGCGGATCAACCCGCCGGACGTCGACATCGACTTCGACGACCGCCAGCGCGACCAGATGGTGCGCTACGTCACCGACAAGTACGGTTCCGCGTACACCGCGCAGGTCAACACCTTCGGCACCATCAAGGCGAAGGCCGCCGTCAAGGACGCCAACCGCATCCTCGGCTACCCGTTCTCGATGGGCGACCGGATCACCAAGGCGATGCCGCCGGACGTGATGGGCAAGGGCGTGCCGCTGGCCGACCTGTTCAACGAGAAGCACCCCCGGTACAACGAGGGCGCCGAGATCCGCGCGCTGTACGCGAACGAGCCGGACGTCAAGAAGATCATCGACACCGGCCTCGGCATCGAGGGCCTGATCCGCGGCACCGGCGTGCACGCGGCCGCGGTGATCCTCTCCTCGACGCCGCTGCTCGACCTGATCCCGCTGCACATGCGGGACAAGGACGGCACCATCATCACCGGCTTCGACTACCCGTCGTGCGAAGCCATGGGCCTGATCAAGATGGACTTCCTGGGTCTGCGGAACCTGGGCATCATCGACCACTGCATCAAGATCGTGAAGGCCAACCGGGGCATCGACGTCGACATCGAGAACATCCCGATCGACGACCCCACCACGTACCAACTGCTCGCCCGCGGCGACACCCTGGGCGTGTTCCAGCTCGACGGCGGCCCGATGCGCGCCCTGCTCAAGCTGATGAAGCCCACCGAGTTCGCCGACATCTCCGCCGTCTCGGCGCTGTACCGGCCCGGCCCGATGGGCATGAACTCGCACACCAACTACGCGCTGCGCAAGAACGCCCAGCAGGAGATCATCCCGATCCACCCGGAGCTGGAGGAGCCGCTCAAGGAGGTCCTCGGCCCCACCTACGGCCTGATCGTCTACCAGGAGCAGGTGCAGCGCGCCGCCCAGGTGCTGGCCGGCTACTCGCTCGGCCAGGCCGACCTGCTGCGCCGCGCGATGGGCAAGAAGAAGAAGGAGGTGCTGGAGAAGGAGTTCGTGCCGTTCCACGCGGGCTGCAAGGAGCGCGGCTACTCGGACGAGGCGATCCAGGCGGTCTGGGACGTGCTGGTCCCGTTCGCCGGCTACGCCTTCAACAAGTCGCACTCCGCCGCGTACGGCCTGGTCTCCTACCAGACCGCCTACCTGAAGGCGAACTACCCCGCCGAGTACATGGCCGCGCTGCTCACCTCGGTCGCCGACGACAAGGACAAGATGGCGGTCTACCTGGCCGAGTGCCGGGCGATGGGCATCCGCATCCTCTCCCCCGACGTCAACGAGTCCGTCGTCGACTTCACCGCCGTCGGCAGCGACGTCCGGTTCGGCCTGAAGGCGGTCCGCAACGTCGGCGTGCCGGTGATCGAGTCGCTGGTCGCCACCCGGGAGGCGAAGGGCAAGTACACCTCGTTCGCCGACTTCCTGGACAAGGTCGAACTGGTGGTCTGCAACAAGCGGACCGTCGACTCGCTGGTCAAGGCCGGGGCCTTCGACTCGCTCGGGCACACCCGGCTCTCGCTCAGCACCGTCCACGAGAGCGCGATCGACGCCGTCACCGGCGTGAAGAAGCAGCAGGCGATCGGCCAGGACGACCTGTTCGCGATGCTCGGCGGCGACGACACGCCCGCGATCGGCCTGGACTTCCAGCTCACCGACCGTGAGTGGCCGCGCAAGCAACTCCTGGGCCTGGAACGGGAGATGCTCGGCCTCTACGTCTCCAGCCACCCGCTGGACGGCGCCGAGCACATCCTCGCCAAGAACCGCGACCTCTCGCTCGTCGAACTCCTCGGCTCCGGCCGCTCCGAGGGCGAGGTCCGGCTCTCCGGCCTGATCACCGGCATCGACCGCCGGATCAACAAGGCCGGCAACGCCTGGGCGATCATCACCCTCTCCGACCGCGACGCGTCGATCGAGGTGCTGTTCTTCCCCGCCGCCTACCAGCTGATGTCCGCCCTGATGGTGGAGGACAACGTCGTCTCGGTCCGCGGCCGCCTCAACGAGCGCGACGGCTCGCTCAGCATCTTCGGCCAGGAGATCACCACCCTCGACGTCTCCTCCGCCGAACTCGGCACCAAGCCCCCCGTCCAGATCACCGCCCCCGTCGGCCGCCTCACCCCCGAGGTGGTCGCCGAACTCCGCACCACCCTGCTCGCCCACCCCGGCGACGTCCCCGTCCGGCTGCTCGCCACCGGCTGGGACAAGAGCACCCTCTACGAGCTCGGCTTCACCGTGAACCCCGACAACGGCCTCGCCTCCGACATCAAGACCTTCCTCGGCCCGCACTGCTGGCAGGGCACCCTCTGACCCCGTGTCCGGCCGCGCCGCCGCCCCCGCCGACACGCCGGACCGGCGTGGCGGGTTGAGGCGGTGCGGCCGGCGGGTGATGCTGGGAGGCGATGCCTGCGGGCGGCTGCGCCGAAGGGGAATGGGCGGACATGGCGACACGGGTTCCGGGCCGGGCGGCGACCGCGACGGTGGACGGCGGCGGGGCGGTGACGGGCTGGTCGGCCGCCGCCGGGCTGCTGTCGGGGTTGGGCGCGGGCCGGGTACTGGGTCGGCCGGCCTTCGGGCTGCTGGCGGGCGGGGCCCCGATCGGCCTGCTGCGCGCGGTCGTTCGGCGCGAGTCGTTCAGCGGGATGGTCCGGGTGCGCCGGGCCGAGGCGGAGCCGGTCGCGGTGGAGCTGGGCGCGGTCCCGGTCCGGACGGCCCGCGGCGAACTCGGCTGGGTGGTGACCGCCCAGCCGCTCGGCCCGCCGACCGCCGACACCCCGAGCCCGGCCGCCGCCCCCGCCGACACCCTGGCGAGGGCCGCTTCGGCCGGCGCCCCCGACGTCCCGGAGGACCGGGCCCGGCGTCGGCTCGCGCTGCTCGGCGAGGCCGGCCTGCGGATCGGCACCACCCTCGAAGTGCGGCGCACCGCGCAGGAGTTGGCGGACGTCGCGGTCGAGGGTTTCGCGGACTTCGTCGGCGTCGACCTGCTGGACTCGGTGTTCGGCGGCCCGCAGCGCGACGCCGGTCTGGCGTTCTACCGGGCCGGGCAGCGCTCGGTGCTGCCGGGCTGTCCGGAGTCGGCGGTCTCCCCGGGCGACGGCGACCCGATCGCCCCGGACTCGCCGATGGCCCGGGTGCTGGCCTCCGGGCGGCCGCTGCGCGCCGACGGCCGGGACCCGGCGCTCCGGGCCTGGATCGCCCAGGAGCCCGAACGGGCGCGGCTGGCCCAGGAGTTCGGCATCCACTCCGCGCTGCTGGTGCCGCTGACGGCGCGCGGGACGACGCTCGGCGTGGCGATCTTCCTGCGGCACCGCTCGCCGCTGCCGTTCGACGACGACGACCTGCTGCTGGCCACCGAGCTGACGGCGCGGGCCGCGCTGTCCGTCGACAACGCCCGCCAGTACACCCGGCAGCGGGACACCGCGCTGGCGCTGCAGCGGTCGCTGCTGCCGACCCGGACGCCCCGACAGGCCGCCGTCGAGGTGGCGTTCCGCTACCTGCCGGCCGACGACCGGGACGGCCTGGGCGGCGACTGGTTCGACGTCGTCCCGCTCTCCGGCGCCCGGGTCGCCCTGGTGGTGGGCGACGTGGTGGGCCACGGGGTCGCCGCCTCGGCGACCATGGGGCGGCTGCGCACCGCCGTGCGGACGCTCGCCGACATCGACATGCCGCCGGACGAACTCCTCACCCACCTCGACGACCTGGTGCTCCGGGTCGACCTGGACGAGCAGCCCGAGAACGGCGGCGCGGGGGCGGGGAGTGCGGGGGCGGGCGGCGCGGGAGCGGGCAGCGCCTGGGCCGGCGGCGGCGCCTGGGCGAACGGCAGCGTCGGCGCGACCTGCCTGTACGCGGTGTACGACCCGGTCACCCGGTCCTGCGCGCTGGCCCGGGCCGGGCATCCCGGACCGGCCCTGGTCGGGCCGGACGGCACGGTGGACTTCCCCGAGGTGCCGCCCGGGCCGCCGCTGGGGCTCGGCGGGCTGCCGTTCGAGGCGGTCGAGTGGGAGGTCCCGGAGGGCAGCGTGCTGGCGCTGTACACCGACGGCCTGCTGCGCGCCTCCGAGTTGCGCGGCGACCCCGGGCTCGGCCTGGACCGGCTGCGGGCGGCGCTGGCCGCACCGGCGGACTCGCTGGAGGACCTGTGCGACCGGGTGCTGTCCGCCGCCCTCGGCCCGGACGCGCCCGGCGACGACGTGGCCCTGCTACTGGCCCGCACCCGGGCGCTGCCCGCCGGGGACGTCGCCGAGTGGCCGCTGCAACGGGAGGTCGCCGAGGTGTCCCGGGCCCGGAAGCTGGCGACCGCCCAACTCGCCGACTGGGGGCTGGAGGAGGCCGCGTTCGTCACCGAACTGGTGGTCAGCGAGCTGGTCACCAACGCGGTCCGCTACGGCCTGGCCCCGGTCTCGCTGCGGATGATCCGCGACGGCGGGATGCTGACCTGCGAGGTGTCCGACGGCAGCAGCACCGCCCCGCACCTGCGCCGCGCCCGGACGTACGACGAGGGCGGGCGCGGGCTGCTGCTGGTGGCGCAGCTGTGCCGCAACTGGGGCACCCGGCACACCCCGCGCGGCAAGACCATCTGGGCGGAGCAGGCGATCTGACGGTCCGTCAGATGCCTGGAGAACCGTCCAGGGCCTCCCGGAGGGCGTCGCGGAGCCGGCCGCCGTGCCGGGCGAGCAGGGCGGCCGCGGCGGGGGCGTCGACCCCGGCGAGCAGCAGCAGGACGGCGTCCTTGACCCGGCCGCCGGTGGCGTCCAACGCGGCGTCCACGTCCGGGAGTTCGGCGTCGGTGGCGAGGGCGGTGATCCGGCGGGCGCGGGCCCGGAGCTTCTCGTTGGTGGCGCGGACGTCGACCATCAGGTTCCCGTAGGTCTTGCCGAGCCGGACCATGGTGAGCGTCGAGACCATGTTGAGCACCAGCTTCTGCGCGGTGCCGGCCTTCAACCGGGTGGAGCCGGAGAGCAGTTCGGGCCCGGTGACGACCTCGATGCCGTGCTCGGCGGCGGCGGCCAGCGCGGAGCCGGGGTTGTTCGCCAGGCCGACGGTGAGCGCGCCGAGCGCGCGGGCGTGCTCGACGGCGGCGAGCGCGTACGGGGTGCGGCCGGAGGCGGAGATGCCGACCAGGGCGTCGGCGGCGGTCAGCCGCAGCGCGTCCAGGTCGGCGACGGCGGCCCGCCGGTCGTCCTCGGCGTCCTCGACGGCGGCGGTCATCGCGGCGGGGCCGCCCGCGAGCACGCCGATGACCTGCCCGGGGTCGGTGCCGAAGGTGGGCGGGCACTCGCTGGCGTCCAGCACGCCGAGCCGCCCGGCGGTGCCCGCGCCGGCGTACAGCAGCCGCCCGCCGCGGGCCATCCGGTCGGCGATCGCGTCCACGGCGGCGGCGATCTCCGGCAGGCGGGCGGCGACGGCGTCGGCGACGGTCCGGTCCTCGGCGTTCATCAGCCGGGCGAGTTCCAGGGTCGGCAGCAGGTCGATCGCGGCGTGCTCGGGCCGCCGCGCCTCGGTCGCCAGCCCGGCCAGCGCCGCCACCAGCTCCCGGTCGGGCGGCGCGGGCAGCGGGGCCTGCGGGGCCTGCGGGGTCGACGGGTCGGGGACGGGGGCGGGCTGCGGGGTGCTGGTCACGCCCCCGACCTTAGCCCGGCCCCCGCCGCCCCCTGCTCGTGGGAAGGGCTCCCGCCGGGCGGGCGCGGTGTGGTTCGCTGGGGCGGTGCGAGAAGAGCAGACGGTCCGGGTGGTCGCGGGCCGGTACCGGATGGAGCGGCCGCTGGGGTCGGGCGGCCAGGGCACGACCTGGCTGGCGTACGACGTGCGGCTGCGGCGGGAGGTCGTGCTCAAGCAGCTGGACGTCCCGGCCGGGCTGTCGGGGCGGGCGGTCGGGGCGCTGGTGGAGCGGGCGGCGCAGGAGGCGCGGGCGCTCGGCGCGCTCGACCATCCGCACGTGGTCCGGGTGTACGACCAGTTCGCCGACCAGCAGGGCCTGCCGTGGCTGGTGCTGGAGCACGTGCCGGGGCGCCCGCTCGACGAGGTGCTGGCGGCGGGGCCGCTCCCGGTCGCGGAGGCGGCCCGGATCGGCGCGCAGCTCGCCTCGGCGCTGGCCGCCGCGCACGCGGCGGGGGTCGTCCACCGGGACGTCAAGCCGCACAACGTCGTGCTGGCGGCGGAGCGGGCGGTGCTGGTGGACTTCGGCACCGCGACGGTGCCGGACGGGACCGGTCTCAGCTCGACGGTGCCGCTGCTGGCCTCGCCCGCGTTCATGTCGCCGGAGCAGATCGCCACCGGGGCGTCCGCCGAGGCGTCGGACCTGTGGGCGCTGGGCGTGACGCTGTACCGCGCGGTGGAGGGCGTCCTGCCGTTCGCCGCGGCGAGCCACCCGGGGATGCTGCGGGCGATCGAGCGGGGCGACCTGCGGCCGATGCGGCGGGCGGGCGCGTTGGAGCCACTGATCCGGGAGTTGCTGCGGACCGACCCGGCCGGGCGTCCGAGCGCCGAGGTCGCAGCCGCCGCCCTGCGCGCGGCCGCCGGGGAGCCGACCGCCGGGGAAACGTCCTCGGGCGGGCCTGCGGAGGGTACGGCGGAGGGCGCGGCGGCGATCGACGCGCTGCTGCGCCGGGCCTCGGCGGAGCGGGACGGCGGCGACCGGGGCCGGGCCGAGGACCTGTACTGGACGGCGCTGGACCTGGCGATCCGGCGCCACGCCCGGGGGCAGCAGGGCTGGGCCTGGGACGGTCTCGGCTCCTGCCGCTGGCGGGCGGAGGACCACGAGACGGCGGCCCGGTACTTCGGCATGGCCGAGCGGATCGCCGAGGAGACCGACGACCCGCTGCTGCGCACCTGGTGCCTGCACAACCTCGGCCTGTACCGGCACCGGAAGGGCGAACACGCCCGGGGCGCCGACCTGTTGGCGCAGGCGCTGGCCCTGGCGGAGGCGCACCGGTACGCCACCCCGGCCGGCTGGGTGCACTACCAGCTGGCCAAGGTCGCGGCCGAGGGCGGTGACCCGGCCGGGGAGCGCGCGTCCTACGCGGCCGCGGCCCGGGCCGGTCGGGACGCCGGCAACGACTCGCTGGCCGGCTGGAGCCTGGTCCGGCTGGGCGGCTGCGACGAGCGGGCGGGCGACGTCCGGGCGGCGGTCGAGCACTACGCGCTCGCCCGGGAGGCGGGTGGGCGGACGGCCAACCGGTGGCTGGTCCAAGAGGCCGAGGAGGCACTGCGGCGGCTCGGCGACGCGAGCTGACGTTCCGTCAGACTGCTTTCCGGGGAACGGTGTGCGGGAGGCGGACGACCAGGCGGGCGCCGGGGAGCCGGCCCGGGGGTTCGGCGGTGGCGGTGCCGCCGAACCGGTGCGCGATGGTGCGGACCAGGGCGAGGCCGAGGCCCGCGCCGCCGCTGTCCCGGTCGCGGGCGGCGTCCAGGCGGACGAACCGTTCGAAGACCCGTTCGCGGTCGGCGGCGGGGATGCCGGGTCCGTCGTCCTCGACGGTGAGGACGGCCCGGCCGTCCTCGACGGCGAGGGTGACGGCGACCCGGTGGCGGGCGTGCCGGGCGGCGTTGTCGAGCAGGTTGCGCACCAGGCGGGCGGGCAGCACTTCGCGGCCGGGCAGCACCACCTCGCCGAGCCGCCCCTCGAAGGTCAACTCCGGGTCGGTGTGGGCGCGTTCGGCGAGCTGTTCGGCGATCAGGTCGTGCAGGTCCACGCCGCCGCCGGAACCGCCCGGGTGTCCGGTGTCCTGCTCGACCCGGGCGAGCAGCAGCAGGTCGTCGGCGAGGTCCTGGAGCCGCTGGGTGTCGGTGAGCGCCCCGGCGACCACGCCGGGCCAGTCGGCGGCGGCGGGGTGGGTGAGCGGCACTTCGAGCGAGTTGCGCAGCGCGGCGAGCGGGCTGCGCAGTTCGTGCGAGGCGTCGGCGACCAGGCGGCGCTGTTCGTCCAGGGCGTGCTGGAGCCGGTCCAGGGTGTCGTTGGTGGTGCGGGCGAGCCGGTGGACGCCGTCGCGGGCCCGGGGCACGGGGACGCGTTCGTGGAAGGCGCCGTCCCGGACGGCGGCCATCTGGCGGCGGATCGACTCGACGGGGCGCAGCGCGAGTCCGGTGGCGAGCCAGGCGATCAGGGCGACGAACAGCGAGGCGGCGGGGGCGGCGTACTGGAGCAGCAGGCGGGTGACGGTGCTGCCGGTGCGGGCGGCGGTGAGCGGGTCGATCAGGACGTAGACGGTGAGCTGCTGGTCGGGCAGGTTCGGCCGGACGAACCCGCCGTTGCGGAACCCGTCGGCGTACCGGGCGAGTTGCTCGCCGGTCAGCTGCTGGGTGAGGGTCCGCACGAAGCGGTAGGGGCCGGGGCCGAGTTCGGCGAGCTGGTGGTTCGGGGGGTGCCCCTCGGGGTAGCGGACGGTGACGATGTCGTTCCCGAGCGACAGCGATCCCTCCTCGCCGGCCTGGTCGGGCCGGACCGGCGGCAGCCGCAGCGAAGGGTCCCAGGTGCGCGGGTCGGCGAGGTTGGCGGAGCGGAGCCACTGCCCGTCCTCGGTGGCCACGGCGTAGGAGATGCCCTGGTACTGCTCGTCGGGGGCGTCGGGGACCTTCGAGGTGACGTTCTCCATGGCGGTCCAGGCCCGCTCCAGGGCGACCCGGTCGAGCCGGCCGCGGACGGCGGCGCCGATCAGGGGCGCGGCGACGGCGAAGGCCAGCGCGGAGGCGAGCAGGGCGGCGAGCGCGGCGCGGGCCCGGATGCCGGGGGCGGGCCACCGGGGCCACCGGCGCCACCGGAAACGGCGGGGGCGGGGGCGGGGGCGGTCAGCGGGCATCGGGGGCCAGCCGGTAGCCGATGCCGCGGACGGTCTCGATCCGGGCGTGCGCGCCGGCCCGGTCGAGCTTGCGGCGCAGCGCGGCGACGTACACCTCGACGATGTTGATGTCGCCGCGGAAGGCGGAGTCCCAGACGGCGTCCAGGATGTCGCCCTTCGGGACGGCCTGGTCGGGGCGGCGCAGCAGGCACTCCAGGACGCCGAACTCCTTGACGGTGAGCCGCAGTTCGGTGCCGTCGACGGTGCAGCGGCGGGCGGCGGGGTCGATCCGCAGGTCGGCGGTGGCGAGGACGGCGGGGCGGCCGGCCGCGCCGCGCCGGAGCAGGGCGCGCAGCCGGGCGGTGAGCACCACGTAGGAGAACGGTTTGGCCAGGAAGTCGTCGGCGCCGCAGTCCAGGGCCTCGGCCTCGTCGTATTCGCCGTTCTTGGCGGTGAGCATCAGGATCGGGACGGAATTCTCCTCGGTGCGCAGCTGCCGGCAGATCCGGAAGCCGTTGAGGCCGGGCAGCATGAGGTCGAGCACCAGCAGGTCGTAGTGGCCGGAGCGGGCCAGTTCGAGCCCGGTGAGGCCGTCGGCGGCCACGTCGACGGCGTAGCCCTCGGCCCGCAGCCCCTGGCCGAGCGAGCGGGCCAGGCTTTCTTCGTCCTCGACCACGAGTAGGCGCACCGGACGAGGATAGGGCCTTTTCCGACGGCGGGAGAATCCCCTGGGCGTTGTGCCGGTTTTATCCGGGCTGAAGAAATCCTCAGGTTCTTTCAGAAGCGTTTCAGGGGCATTTTCCTAGCGTCGGCCGGATGCGATTCCCTTTCTCCGCGCCCGTGGTGGCGCTGCCGGTCCTGCTGTTCCACCTGGCGTTGTCGCTGCCCCGGCAGTGGCGGGTCGAGACCACCGGGTTCGACCTGGGGATCTTCGAGGAGGCGGTGCGCGGGTACGCGGGCGGCGGGCGGCCGGTGGTGGCGTTGAAGGGCGCCGGGTTCGACCTGCTGGGCGACCACTTCAGCCCGGCGCTGGCGGTGCTGGCGCCGTTCTACCGGCTGTGGCCGGCGGCGGAGACGCTGCTGGTGGCGCAGTCGGTGCTGTTCGCGCTGTCGACGCTGCCGGTGACGGCGCTGGCCGTCCGGCGGTTCGGCCGGGCCGCCGGGGTGGCGGCCGGGTGGGCGTACGGGCTGTCCTGGGGGCTGTGGCGGGCCTCGCAGTTCGACGTGCACGAGGTCGCGCTGGGGGTGCCGCTGGCGGCGGCCGCGACGGTGGCGCTGGCGGAACGGCGCTGGCGGGCGGCGGTGTGCTGGGCGCTGCCGCTGCTGCTGGTGAAGGAGGACCAGGGCCTGCTGCTGGCCGGGGTCGGCGGGTACGTGCTGCTGGCGGGCCGGCGGCGGGCGCTGGGTGCGGCGACGGTCGCGGCGGCCGTCCTGGGCACGGCGCTGGCGGTACTGGTCCTCGTCCCGGCGGCGAACCCGGTCGGCGAGTACGCGTACGACTCCTGGGCGGCGCCGGACGGCGGGAACCCGCTGGCGCGCCTGCTGCTCCCCGCGGAGAAGTGGAGGACGGTGGCGGCGCTGCTGGCCCCGACGCTGCTGCTGGCGCTGCGCTCACCGCTGGCCCTGCTGGCGGTGCTGCCGCTGGCGGCCCGGTTCTGGTCGCCGGTCGAGGCGTACTGGGGCACCGGGTTCCACTACAACGCGGTGCTGATGCCGGTGCTGTTCGTCGCGGGGCTGGACGGGCTGTGGCGCCTGACGGTCCATCAGGGTGGACGCCTGCTCTCCCCGCTCCGGGCCGTCCGGCCGGTGTGCGTGCTGGTCGGGGCGGTACTGCCGGCGCTGCTGACGGTGCCGGCGCCGGAGCTGTCCGGGGCGGGGCCGGAGGCGTCGGCGGTGCGTCGGGTGCTGTCGGTGGTGCCGGACGGGGCGCGGGTGGCCGCCGCGAACCGGCTGGCCCCGCAGTTGACCTCGCGCTGCACGGTCTCGCTCTTCCCGTACCTGGGACATCCGGACGGGGGCTCGACGGGGCTGGCGCCGGACGGCCGCGACCCGCTGTTCCGGCCGGTCGCGGAGTGGGCCGCCACGCTGGACGCGCCGGAGGACTTTCCGGTGCCCCGCGCGCGCGAACTGGAGGTCCAGCGGGCGCTGCCCGCCGCCGGGTACCGGCCGGTCGCGCGCGGCGGCGGGGTCACCGTCTGGCACTGGCAGCGCGGTTGAGGGGCGCGGCTGAGGGGGGCGGTCGGCGGGATCGGCCGGCGGCTGTTCCTCCGGCGTTGACCTCCTGGTGGTGGCCGCGTTCCTGCGCACTGGCTAGGCTTCGCGCTGACGCGGGCAGGTGTGCACCGCACCTTTCCACACGGGGGTTCACATGGCGCGGGGCGTCATCCGCGGGGCGGCCTCCACCGCCGTGCCGCTGCTCTTCGCGCTGCTGCTGGCCGCCCTGCTCACGGGTGCCTCCGCCGGGGTGTCGGCGGCGGCCCGGGGCACCGGGGCCTCGGCGGCGGCCCAGGGCAACGGGACGGTCGTCATCGGCATCTCCGGGGTGCCCGCCCGGGTCGCACCGGGCGAGGGTTTCACGGTCGCGTTCACCCTGGACTCGACCTCCCGGTACCGGGTGCTGGTGCGTTCGCTGGCGGTGGAGCTGGCCAACGGCACCGGTCCGGCGGCGGGGCCGGACGACCTCGCGGTGCAGTGGTGGGACGCCGCCACCGGTGCCTGGCGGGATTCCGACCGCAGCGGGTCGCAGTGGTGGAGCCCCGCCCCGGCCGCGCCGCTGGTGATCGCGCCGCACGGGAGCCTGACCGTCCGGGCCCGGGTGTCCCTGGGGCCCGCCGCCCCGGCCGGGACGTACCTGCTGGCGATGGACGGCCCGGCCGCGTACACGGTGGTCGACGGCGCGGGCCGGGACGTCGGCCCGCTGGACGGCCACAACCGCCCGCAGGCGGCGTTCCGTTGTGCCGTCCCCGGCCCGTCGGCCTCGGCCGCGCCGACGCCGAGTGGGCCGGCCGCGACCCGGCCCGGGCCGTCCCCGTCCGCTCCCGACACCGCCGGGCCGTCCGCCCCGGTGGCGGCGCCGAGCCCCGTCGTCCCGTCACCGGTCACCGGCGCCGACTTGGCTCTGCTGCCCGCCGACGACACCGGGGCGCCCGGGCCGAGCAGTGCCCCGGGCCCGTCGGCGCCCGCGCCGGAGCGCTCCCCCGCCGCGGCCGCCCAGCGGTTCCCGGAGGCGGCGGCGGTCTCCGTCGCCGGCCGCGGCTCGACCCTGCGGCTGGTCTTCGGCGTCGCCGCGATCGTGCTCGGCTGCTCGATGGGCACCGCCCTGCTGGTCCGCCGGCACTCGCACGCGCAGCACGGCGACCGCTGACCGGTGCCCCTCCCGGGCGGCCCCGGTCAGTCGCGTCCGGTGCCGGTCAGTCCCGTCCGGTGCCGGTCAGTCGCGTCCGGTGCCGGTGCCGGCGGGCAGGACGTAGCGCTGCGGGGCCATCACGGTGTCGCGCCAGGAGAGGTCGGCGACGATCGCGGCGTGCGCCCCGGTCGGCGACAGCTCGCACCCGGCGGGCACTGTGGCCGTCAACTCCCCTCCTTCGAAGGTCACTTCGACGTCCTTGACGCCCAGGACGGCGCGCACCCGGTCGGCGACGGCGTCCAGGTCGACCCAGTTGCTGCCGACCTGGTGCCAGCGGCCCTTCTCCCGGCGGCCGACCGGCAGGCCGCTGAGTTCGGCGAGTTCGCCGTCGGGGCCGAGGGCGACGGTGCGCCGCCCGGCCAGCTCGATCAGCCGGAGCAGGGCGCGGGCGAACTGCTCGGTCTCCTCCCGGTCGAGCACGTCGGGGTGGGCGTGCAGGCTGATCTCCAGGCAGGTGCCGGTCCGCCAGATGTTGATCATCAGTCGGGTGGGGAGGGGTTCGGTCGGGTACCAGGTGAGTTCGGGGTCGACCGGCGGGTCGGGGCGCAGGGCCGCGATCTCCTCGGGGACGGTGCCGCTGACGTCGTTCAGCACGACGTCGCGGACGAACCGGGCGCCGCGCCCGATCGAGGCTTCGTCGAGGATGCGCCAGAGCTGTTCGGTCTCGAAGGTGGCGTGCCAGTAGCCGGACAAGGCCTGGGCCTGGGTGCGGCCGATCAGGGTGTCCAGGTCGGGGCAGTCGGTGTCGAGGACGAGCAGCGCGTCCTGGGCGAGGGTGCCGATGTGCTCGGCCAGCGCGGAGCGGTGCCGGTTGGCGGAGAGCGCGGCCAGCACCACGGTCGGGCGGGCCGCCCGGTGCGCGGCGAGGACGGCGTAACAGGCCAGCAGGACGGCCGACTTGGAGCTGCCGGTGCGGCGCACGGCACGTTCCAGGGCGGCGGCGCCGGACGGGCTGCGGACCGCCAGGGTGTGCAGCATGATGTCGCCGGAGCGGACCCGGTCGTCGGCGAAGACGGCGGAGGGCTCCTCGTACAGGATGCGCTCCCAGTGCCGGAGGGCGGCCCGGGCGCGGCGCTGCCCGCCGGTGGAGCGCTCCTGCTCGGCGACCTCGATCGGGGTGGGTGCGGCGGGCGGCGGCAGTGCGGCGCCGGAGGCCAGCGCCATCCACTCCTGGAACAGCAACCCGGTTGCCACGCCGTCGAGTTGGGCGTGCGAGACGACCACGGCGAGCAGCACGGGGTGGCCGTCGCGGGTGAGCAGGCCGAAGCGGAGCGGGAAGTCGGCGGTGAGGTCGAACGGGTCGCAGCGCCGGTCCCAGCCGTAGGCGTCGGCCCGGGCGGCGGCGTCCTCGTCCGGGTCGAGGGCGATCACGTCCACGGTGAACTCACCGTGCTGGCGCTGGCGTTGCGTGGTCGGGAGCCGTTCGTCCGCGCCGGGGAAGACGGTCCGCAGGGCGGCGTGCCGCTCGGCGAGGGCGCGCAGCGCGGCCAGGCAGGCGGGCAGGTCGGCCTGCTCGGGGACGATCCAACTGGCCTGCTTGTTCAGCGAGGAGGGCTCGTTGCGCTCGCGCGAGGGGGTCTCGTTGCGCAGGCAGCGGAGCATGTTGTCCTGGCCGAGGGTGACCGGCCCCTCGGCCTCGGGCGCCTCGGCGTGGAACCGGACGGTGGTGGCTCGTTCCTTCGACACTCCGTCAGTCTCCGTTCGAGGTGGTGCTGTTCGTGGCAGTGCTGTTCGTGGCAGTGCTGTTCGCGGTGGTGCTGTTCGCGGTGGTGCCGTTCAGGGCGGCACCGATGGGCTGCGGCCAGTCGGCGGGGCGGGAGCCGTGGGCGTGCAGCAGGGCGAGGGCGATCCGGTCCAGGCCGAAGGCGGTGCAGGCGGTGTTGCCGGTAGCGCCGTCGGCGGTGAACGCGAACGCCTCGCCGAAGTGGTCCTTGTGGAGGTTGGCGGAGGCGATCGCCTGCGGCAGGCCGTCGGCCACCGGGACGCGCAGCTCGAACTTCAACTCCTGGGCGCGCTGGGCGGCCTGGTAGATCCGGCGGCCGCCGCCGAAGAACGGGTCGTCGGCGAGTTCGACGGACGGCTTCAGTCCGAGCGCCTCCAGCCAGTCGGCGACCCGGTCGAGCCAGTGCTCGCGCCACTGCTGGCAGTGCTCGGCGGTTCCGGCGGTGACCAGTTCGGCCATCCGGAAGGTCCGCAGCCGACCGGGTTCGGCGGTCGCCTCCTGCCGGAAGCACTGCGCCTCGACGCTGAAGCGGACCGGCTCGGCGAGGTCCCGGCCGTCCAGGGTGGCGTAGACGGGGTAGCAGGCGGCGGGGAGCAGCACCAGGTCGGAGATGCCCTGCTGGGTGTGCCAGTCGCCGCCCTCGGCGATCAGCGGGGAGAGCCGGCGCCAGTCCGCGGCGGTGCCGGTGTAGCTGTGCACGGTGCCGAGCAGGTGCGGGAAGGAGGCGGCGAAGCCGGCCCGTTCGATGGTGGCGCGGGAGATCACGGGCGGCACGACGAGCCGTTCGAAGGGTTCGTCGGCGGCCAGCCGGGCGATCGAGTCGCGGAGCGCGCCGAGCAGCTTCTCATAGGCGGCGGGCTGGAGTTGGACGCCGGGGGCGGCGGTGGGCAGCGGGGTGGCGTCGTCGGGGTGGCGGGTCATGGTCGGTCTGCCTCGGGGTCGGGGGCGGCGGGCGCCGGGGAGCGGGCGGGGTCGGTGGTCCGGGCCTGGGGCGCGAGGGGGGCGGGCTGCGCGAGGCCGGGGGCGTCGCCGGGGTAGCGGCGCAGGTCGGGCGGCGGGAGCGGTCGGGTGCCGGTGCGGGCGAGGGCGGCGCGGTAGCCGGACGGGGCGGGGAGGTCGCGAACGGTGCACGGGCCGAGCGGTCCGTGCAGCCGGTGCGGGCCGGGCCGGTCGACCGGTCCGGCGGGGGTGCGCAGCCCGTCGGCGAGCCGGCCGCCGCGCGCCTTGGTGTAGGCCTCCTTGCGGGTCCAGCGCCGGGTGAACTCCTCGGCGTCGCCACCGGTTTCGGGCTCCGGGTAGTAGCGGTGGGCGAGCCGGCGGGCGACCTGCTCGGCGGGCACCGGCTCCAGGTCGACGCCGATCGCGCCGCCGCCCGCGGGCCGGTGCTCGATGGCGAACAGCGCCCAGGGCCCGGCGGTGCTCAGGTTGACGGTCAGCCTCCCCTCCAGCCCGTCGGGTTCGGGACGGCCGTGCGGCCCCCGCCGCCACCGGACCCGCTCCGGCGGCAGGCCCGCCGCAGCGGCGGTGAGCAGCCGGGCGGCGGCGTGCGCGACCACGAAGCGGTACCGCTCCGGCCCGTCCGGCGCGGCCCTGGCCCGGGCCAGCTCGCCCGGATCGAGCAACTCCAGCAGGACCCGGGCCTGTTCGGCCCCGGTGTCGGTGGGGATCAGCCAGACCTCGGTCACGCCCGCCCACCTCCGGCCCGACGACCGACGGCGCCCGCCCCGGGGGCAGCACCGACGCCTTGCGGGCGCCGCACCCGGCCGCTCCGGACCACCGCCGGGCCGGAACCGGCAGCGACGGCGGCACCGTGCGGGGCAGACGGCACGGCCCCCTGCAACGGAGCGGGGACACCGGGCCTCCTACCCACCGTCCTCCGCACCACGGCCCGCGCCCCACTGTGCCGGACCGCCACCGGGCCGGAACCGGCAGCGGCGCCAGCACTGTGCGGGGGGCGCGGCAGCGGCGTGGGGGCGCCGGGCCTCCCGTGCACCGTCCTCCGCTCCCGGCCACGCCGGACCGCCGCCGCCGTGCCGCGTGCCCGGCGCGTCCCGAGGCTGTCGCGGACTGCTGCCCGCCCGGAGCCGCCCTTCACTCCGCTCCCCCCTCCGCCTGCGGGTCGCGGCCCCAGCAGGCCAGGTCGAACCGGCCGGTCTCCGGCTCGAAGTCGGCCAGGGCCAGCGGACGTTCGACGTGCCTGGGGTCGGCGAGGGCGGCGGACAGGGCGGACCAGCCGCCGGTGTACGGGTTGCCGGGGCGGGCGCGCAGGGCCGGTCTGCCGTCGGGCGGGTCGGTCGCGGCCAGTCCGGGGCCGAGCACCAGCAGGGCGTCGGCGGGCAGCTCCCCACACAACTTCCCCAGCACCTCGCCGACCTGATTACTCGTCAATCTACCTTCCTGCACAGTGAGTTGCAGTGGACGACCAGCGCCGTCCGACTCCCAGAGCAGCGCGGCGGCGGAGTGCCGGTCCGACAGCCGGGCGGGCCGGTGCGGGCGGTGGTGCAGGTCGGCCTGTTCGACGGCGATCAGCAGGGCGCGCCGGGCGCCGCCGGTACGGGCGTAGGCGTCGGCGATCCGGAGCGCGCTGAACGTGCCGCCCGCGCCCTCGTCGCAGAGGGCGAAGGCCAGCGGTTCGCCCGGGCACAGGTCGCTGAGCCGGTTGGCGGTGGACTGGCCGGGGCGGACATCGGGGCCGGCGTAGACCAGGACGACCAGGTCGACCGGGCGGGTGGCGTCGACCAGGTGCTCGACGGCGTGCCGGGCGAGGGTCAGGTAGGAGTGGCCGCGGGCCCCGGTCAGCGCGTCCTCGTCGAGTTCCAGGCCGTAGGGGCGGACCAGGTCGGCGGTGAAGGTGCGCAGGTCGGGGTCGGCGGCGAGCGGGGAGTGCCCGTCCAGGTCGAGGGCGTGGGCGGCGGTGAGGCGCAGCGGGGAGGCGGCGCGCGGCAGGGTGGTCGGGGGGAGCGGTCCGCGGACGCGCACGGTCGTCAGTCCTCGGCGATGACGTGTCCGGCGACGAAGCCCGCGAGGGTGCCGACCGAGCGCAGGTCGTCCTGGTCGATGCCTTCGACGTCGATCTGCACGTCGAGGTGGTCCTCGAGTTCCAGGATGAGTTCGAGGGTGGCGGCGGAGGTCAGCCCGACCTCGTCGAACAGGCAGGCGTTCTCGGTGACTTCGGACAGTTCGCGCTTGAGCACCCGGGGCAGCAGCAGCAGGATTCCGTCGAGGGCCCGGCCGCGCAGCTCGGGGTCGACAGCGGCGTCGGCGGCGTCGGCGGTATCGGCAGCGTCGGCGGTCGCAGTGTCCGCGATGGAGTTCTCGGTCAGGGCGGATTCGGTCATGGCGATGTCCTGTCTGGCCGCGCGGCCCGACCGGCGGGCCGCGCACGGCGGTTGACTGGGTGGCGAGGGTGGGCAGGGAGGGGCGGTCGGCACCGCCGCGCCGCCGGCCGTCACCGCCGAGGGCGTCGGCGGCGCGGGCCTCAGTGCTGGAGCACCATGGCGGCGAAGGTCGCGCCGATCCCGGCCGCGGCGACCAGGTAGCGGTCCCCGCGGCGGAGCAGGCCGCGGGCGGTGGCGGTGCGATGGTTGATCAGGACGTCCGCGGCGAAGCTGTGCCCCACCGCGGGGACGTTGTCCAGCACCACGCGTTCGGGCGGGTACCCGACCTCGCGGCAGATCCGTTTCCAGGAGATCTGGTTGACGTTGTGCGGGAGCAGCAACCGGATCGAGTCCCAGCTCTCGCCGGCCTCGTCCAGGGCCGCCCGCATCACGCCGACCATCAGCTCCGGGTAGCCGCGCTGGTAGCGCAGCAGCAGGTCCGGATCGTCGGCGAGCCGCCCGTCGAACTCGCCGTGCTGGTCGACCGCGTACGACAGCACGCGGTCGTGTTCGCCTTCGGCCCGCACCAGGCAGGCGGCCGCCCCCTCGCCGAACAGGGCGGTGTCCGGGACGATGCGGGCGTCCCGGGTGAAGGTCTTCTCGCCCGCCAGGATCAGCGCCATCGCCTCGGGGTCGGGTTCTGCCGCCAGCAGTCGACCGGCCACGTCCAGTGCCAGCAGGGTGCCGGCGCAGGCGTGGTGGGTGATGGTGAAGGCACGGGCGTGGCTCAGCCCCAGACGGCCGAGCACGTCGTGCAGCGGGTTGTGCGGGTAGGGCGCCGCGACCGGCAGGCTGCGCGCGTGCAGCACGTACTTGACGCGGTGTTCGTTGCCGCGCAGCGGGGCCAGGGCCTTCGCCGCGCCGATGAGCAGATCGGTCAGGTCTCCGTCACGGTCCACCCGCACCTGGTCGAGGCCGTGGAACCGGCGGAAGAGCCTGATCTGACGGTCCGTCAACCCCAGGTGCTCCCCGACCAGTTCGATCGGTTCGGCGGTGGGCGGCAGGTGAACGGCGACTGCTTCCAGAGCGGTCACGCGGGCTAGTATTCCGTCGCCCGACCGGCCCGCACAAGGGATCTCCGCCGCTTGGTTCGGACCAACCCCCAATGGTCTGCACCAATTCTCCGTCGTTGGCACACGACTCGTTCGAAATTCGCCCGGCCCGCGTCCGGCTCCGGCTCTCCCCGCCTCCTCGCCTCCTCCGTCCTCGCCTCCTCCGCCCTCCGTCCTCCGTCCTCCGTCCTCCGGAAGGAACCGCCATGCCTCCTGCCGTCCCCGATCCCCCGCTGCGCCTGCTGCTGGTGGTCCCGCCGCTGGCCGGGCACCTGCTGCCGGCCCGCGCCCTGGCGCTGGCCTGGGCGGCACGCGGCCACCGGGCGGCCTGGACGGGGCCGGAGTCGGCGCTGCGGCCGGTGCTCGGCCCGGACGCCGAGGTGCACCCGACGGGGGCCCGGGTGTTCCGGGAGCAGGCGGCGGGCGGCGCGGCGGCGGTGCGCTCGCTCTGGGAGGGCTTCGTGGTGCCGCACACCCGGTTCACGCTGGGCGCGGTGCGGCGGGCCGTCGAGCAGTGGCGGCCGGACGCGGTGCTGGTGGATCAGCACAGCCCGGCGGGTGCGCTGGCCGCGCACGGCGCGGGGGTGCCGTGGGCGACCTTCGCCCCGTCCACCCTGGAGATCGGCGATCCGCTGGGCGGCGACGGGGAGTTGACAGCCTGGCGGGACGCACTGCTGCGCGGGCTGTGGGAGCGGGCGGGGCTGCCGGCCGACGGGTTCACCGACCCGTGCTTCTCGCCCGGCCTGGTGGTCGCGGCGGGCAGCGCGGCCCTGTTCGGGCTGGACACCGTCCCGGAGCACTACGCGACGGTCGGCCCGCTGCTCGCGCCGCGTCCCGAACCCACCTTCCCCTGGGAGCGGTTGGACCCCCGGCGGCGGCGGGTGCTGGTCACCATGGGCACGCTGTCCGCCGAGGTGGCGGGCGGGTTCCTGGACCGGGCGGCCGCCGCGCTGGCCCAACTGCCCGACGTGCAGGCGATCGTGGCCGCGCCCGGCGGGAGCGCGCTGCCGCCCGGGGCGATCGGCCTGGAGCGGGTACCGGTGCTGGAACTGCTCGCGCGCGGGGCGGTGGACGCCGTACTGTGCCACGGCGGGATGAACACCGTCGGCGAATCCCTGGTCCACGGGCGGCCGTTGGTGGTCGCACCGATCCGCCACGACCAGCCGGTCACCGCCGCGCGGCTGGCCGCCCTGGGCGCGGCCGTGCCGGTCGACTTCGCCACCGCGACCCCGGACGAGCTGCGCGACGCCCTGCGACGGGCCCTGGACGCGCCGGAGGTCCGGGCCGCAGCCGAACTGCTGGGCCGTCAACTCCTGGACTGCGGAGGCGCGGTGGCCGCGGCCGAACGCCTGGAGCACTTCGTGCGCGCAGCAGGCCGGAACCGCACCGAGTTGTGGTCCAGACCATTGTGAACGGGCGGGTCGGGGCCCTAGGGTCGGCACCGGCATGCGGCCCACGCCCCCGTCGCCGCCCGCCCCTCCTTCTGCGTACCCGCGTACCCGCGTACCCGTGCATTCGTACGTCTGCACACCCGTCCGCCGTCGCCCTCCCCGGCACGGCGCGACGCGATGCGGCACGACGTGGCACAGCACCGCGCGCGGACCTCTCCCGTCGGCCGACCGGCCGGCTTCCCTCCCCCACCCCACCGAGAACGACCACAGGAGTCCGGGTTGATCGTCACCAAGGGGCTGCGCAAGTCCTTCCGGCCCCGTCGCGGCAGCTCCGTCGACGCGGTGCGCGGCATCGACCTCGCCGTCGAGGAGGGCGAGATCTACGGCCTGCTCGGGCCCAACGGCGCGGGCAAGACCACCACGCTGCGGATGCTCGCCACCCTGCTCGTCCCCGACGGCGGGACCGTCACCGTCGCGGGCGCCGACCTGCGGGCCGACCCGGGCGAGGTCCGCCGCCGGATCGGCTACGTCGCCCAGGGCGGCGGCACCACCGACCAGGCCACCGCCCGTGAGGAACTGGTCCTGCAGGCCCGGATGTACGGCATCCGCAAGGCCGAGGCCGTCCGGCGCGCCGAGGAGGGCCTGGCGGCCTTCGACCTCACCGAGTTCGGCGACCGCCCCTGCAAGACCTACTCGGGCGGTCAGCGCCGCCGCCTCGACCTCGCCCTGGGCGTCGTCCACCGGCCCCGGGTCCTGTTCCTGGACGAGCCCACCGTCGGCCTCGACCCGCGCAGCCGGGCCCAGGTCTGGGCCGAGGTCCGCCGCCTGCGCGAGCAGGGCATGACGGTGCTGCTGACCACCCACTACCTGGACGAGGCCGACGCCCTGTGCGACCGGATCGGCATCGTCGACCACGGCGGCATCGTCACCGAGGGCACCCCCGAGGAGCTCAAGCAGAAGATCGCCGGCGACTCCGTCACCATCGGCCTGACCGACGCCGGAGCGACCGCCGACGCCGAGCGCGCGCTGGCCGAACTCCCGTGCGTACGGCGCCTGGAGACGCTGCCGGGCGAGGACGGGCTGCGCCTGCACGTGGACTCTGCGGCCACCGCGATCCCGCAGCTGCTGGGCGCCCTGGTCGCCGCCGGCCTCGAACCGGAGCACGTCCAGCTCCAACGCCCCAGCCTGGACGACGTATTCCTGGCCCTGACCGGCCGCGCGCTGGTCCACAGCAGCTGATCACCTCTCCCCCTTCCGCCGTCCGGTACCGACGTCCCCGAGGTCCCCGTGAAGCTCGCCCGCGACACCTGGCTGGTCTACCAGCGCCAACTGCTCCTGATGGCCCGCTCCCCCGTGTGGATCGCCGTCGGACTGCTCCAACCCCTGTGCTACCTGCTGCTGTTCGCCCCGCTGCTGACCTCCGCGCTGGCCGCGTCCGGGGCGCACAGCACCGCCGACGCATACCGGATCTACGTGCCCGGACTGCTCTCGGCGCTCGCCGTGATGGGCGGCCTGTTCACCGGCTTCACGCTGCTCGGCGAGCTGCACGCGGGCGTCATCGAGCGCTCCCGGGTGACGCCGGTCAGCCGGGTCGCGCTGCTGCTCGGCCGGGCGCTGCGGGAGACCACCGCGCTGCTGATCCAGTCGGCGCTGATCGCCGTGCTGGCGATCCCGTTCGGCCTGACCGTCGGCCTGGTCGACCTGCTGCTCGCCATGGCGCTGCTCGCCCTGATGGCGCTGATGTCCTCCTCGGTCTCGTACGGCCTGGCCCTGCTGGTGCCCACGGACGCGGCGCTCGGCCCGGTCGTCAACACCATCGCGCAGCCGCTCGCCCTGCTCTCCGGCACCCTGCTGCCGATCGCGCTCGCCCCGGCCTGGCTGCGCACCGCGGCCTCCTGGAACCCCTGCTACTGGGGTGTGGAGGCCATGCGCGCCCTGTTCGCCGGGAACCTGGACGCCCCCGAGGTGTGGCGCGGCCTGCTGCTGACCGCGCTGACGATGGTGCTCGCCGTCGCCTGGGCGGCCCGGCTGTTCGCCCAACGCATCCGCTGAGCGCCTGCGCGGCACAGCACGGAGTAGGGCCCGGTGGAGTTCCTTCCGCCGGGCCCCGCTCCGTCGTGCGTTCAGGAGTCGGCCGGGAGCCGCTGCGCGACGAACGCGGCCAGTCGGCGGACGCCCTCGGTGATCTGCTCCGGCGTCAGGTAGGAGCAGGACAGTCGGAGTTGGCGGGTGCCGCCGCCGTCCGGGTGGAAGCCGTCCATCGGGGTCCACAGCACGCCGTGCTCGCGGGCGCAGTCGTCCAGGGCCCGGGCGTCGGCCCGGAACGGGACGGTGACGACCGCGAAGAAGCCGCCCCCGGGGTGGTTCCAGGAGACGCCGGGGACGTTGCGGAAAGCGGTTTCCAGTTGGGTCAGCAGGGTGTCCATGGTGTCGGCGTAGAACTGCCGGGCGGGCTCGTTGGCCTTCCGCAGTCCCGGGCCGCCGCTCAGCAGCATGCCGCCGATCACGGCCTGGCTGAGCGCCGAGGTGTTCACGGTGGTCATGCTCTTCAGCTTGGCCAACTCGTCCGCGAGCAGGCTGCCGGGGCGGTCGTCCGCCTCGACCCGCTGGTCCGCGACCACGTAGCCGACCCGGGCGCCGGGGAAGCAGGTCTTGGCGAAGGACCCGAGATAAATCACGTTGCCGCGGTCTCCGTCCAGCGCCTTCAGGGTGGGCCGGATCTGTTCCGAGCGGCCGAAGAAGCCGTACGGGTTGTCCTCGATCAGCAGGACGCCGGTCTCCTCGGCGACGGCCAGCAGACGGCGGCGGGCCGGTTCGTCGAGGGTGGCGCCGCTGGGGTTGGCGAAGTCCGGGACCAGGTAGCAGGCCCGGGGACGCCTGCCCGCCGCGTGCAGCTCGTGGACGGCCGCGGCCAGCGCCTCCGGGTCGAGGCCGCCGTGCGGGCCGGCCTCGGGCACCGGACGGACCGTCAGGTCGAGCAGCCGGGCCGCACCCGTCACGCCGACGTAGCAGGGCGAGGAGACCAGCAGCACGTCGTCCGGCCCCGCGCACAGGGCGCGCAGCACCAGCAGCATGCCCTCCTGCGCGCCGACGGTGACCACGATCGCCTCGGGGTCCACCTCGACGCCCTCGTCGGCGGCCAGCGCCCCGGCGATCAGCGGCGCGATCAGGCCCTTGGTCCGGCCGTACTGGAACACCTCCCGGCGGACCTGCTGCTCCGTCAGCCCGCGTTCCTCGCGCAGGTACCGGAGGTAGCGCTCCAGGTGGACGGGGATGTCGGCCGGGTCGAAGAACTCCTCGTGCGGGCGGCCGGGCCCGAAGGAGATCGCCTCCGGGTAGCGGCCGGTGACCTCGTTGAGGAAGGTCATCGCGTCCAGCAGCGGATCCGCGAGCGAACCGTGCAGCTCGGCGAGCCGCAGCACCCGACTCACCGCCCCGCCTCCCGCCCGGCCGCGTACGCCGCCACCAGCCGCTCGGCGGCGAACAGTTGGGCCGCCCGCCCGTCGTCCAGCAGCGCGGGCATGGCGAAGAACCCGTGCGGCATCCCGGCGTACCGCCGCAACTCCACCGCCACCCCGGCCCGCCGCAACACCTCGGCGTACTCCTCCCCCTCCGCGCACAACGGGTCGTACTCGGCCGTCACCACCGTCGCCGCCGGCAACCCCCGGTGATCCGCCGCCCGCAACGGCGAGGCCAGCGGATTCGCGGCGTCCCCCGGCTCCGCCAGGTAGTGCGACCAGTACCAGGCCACCGAATGCCGATTGAACAACGCGGGGTCCTCCGAATCACCCCCGACAACCCCCGCAGGGACACCTGCCACCTCGCGGACTTCCGTCCCCCCGGCAAAGCCTCCCACCCACCCCGCCGGAGCTTCTCCCACCTCCCACACAGAGCCTCCGGCGGACCGCTCGGCACAGCCCCCGACCACCCCCGCAGAGACGCCTGCCACGTCACAGGCTCCGCCGCTCCCCAGCTCCGTCGCCCGCCCCGCAGGAGCTTCGCCGCTCCCCCGCCCCCCGGCGGAGCCAGCCGTCTCCGGCCCTCCCGGCCGCCCCGCAGGAGCTTCGGGGCCGTTGCTCTCCAGCTCCGTCGCCCGCCCCGCAGGAGCTTCGCCGCTCCCCCGACCCCCGGCGGAGCCGACCTCCCCCGACCCTCCCGCCCGCCACGCAGGAGCTTCGCCGTCCCCCCGACCCCCGGCGGAGCCGACCTGCTCCGACCCTCCCAGCCGCCCCGCAGGAGCTTCGGAGCCGCTGCTCTCCAGCTCCGCCGCCCGCCCCGCAGGAGCCTCGCCGTCCCCCCGACCCCCGGCGGAGCCAGCCTTCTCCCGCTCTCCCGGCCGCCCCGCAGGGGTTTCGGGGCCGACGCGGTGGTCGGTGTTCGGGTAGATCAGGAGTTGGTGCAGGATCGGCGGGCCGCCGCGGTCGCGGGCGAGGAGGGTGAGGGCGGCGGCGAGGTTGCCGCCGGCGCTGTCGCCGCCGACGGCGAGGCGGGTGGGGTCGAGGCGGAGGTCGGTGGCGTGGCGGGCGATCCAGTCGAGGGCGGCCCAGCAGTCGTGGACGGCGGCGGGGAAGCGGTGTTCGGGGGCGTGCCGGTAGCCGACGGCGAGGACGGCGGCGCCGGTCGCGTTGGCGAGGGACCGGCAGATCGGGTCGCCGGTCTCCAGCGAGCCGAGCGCCCAGCCGCCGCCGTACAGGTAGAGCAGCGCGGGGCCGGCCGTTTCGTCGATCGCGGCCTTCGGCAGGTAGTGCCGCAGGGTGAGCGGTCCGCCGGGGCCGTCGATGGTGAACTCCCGGACGCTGTGGACCTGTTCGCCGGCGCCGGTGGCGGTCCGCAGGTCGGCGAGGTCGGCGGCGCGGGCCTCGGCGAGGGTGCGGGTGTACAGCGGCGGGGTGCCGGCCGCGGCGCGGCGGGCGCGCATCGCCTCGGCCTGGGGGTGCAGCGGCATCAGCTGGTTCCTCCGGGGGCGGTGGCCTCCAGGTAGATCGACTCGTCCTTGCGGAAGGCGGTGTCGAGGTCGGCGAGGTCGGGGCGGGCGCCGTCCTGGAAGGCGCGCCGTTCGATCGTGAAGTCTCGGTACCCGGCGCGGTCGAGGACGTACCGGAGTTCGGCCTCGTCGTAGATCCACCGGTGGCCGAAGTGGTAGAAGATCTGGTTCAGCATGAAGGCCCGGCGCTCCGGCATCGGCGGTCCGACCCGCATGGTGCGCAGGCGGCGGCGGTGGCGGCGGAAGAACTGTTCGCCGCCGTCGAGGTAGCCCTCGATGTAGCGGGCCAGGTCGGGGGTGGTGAGGCGGAGCAGCCCGCCGGGGCGCAGGACGCGGCGGACCTCGGCGAGCCAGGGGACGGCGACGCTGAGCGGGACGTGTTCGATCAGGTGCTCGGCGTAGACCCAGTCGACGCTGCGGTCGGCGAACGGGAGCGGCCGGGTGATGTCGAGCTGGGTGAACAGGCTGCTGCCGTCGATCCGGTAGAGCGGGCCGGGGCGGGTGGCGTCGCCGTCGGTGTGCAGGCCGACCAGGTCGGTGCCGAGGCCCTGCGGGTGGCGGGTGCGGAACGCGGCGAACTCGATGCCGGTGATCCCGAGGTCCTGGAAGTCCTGGTGGGTGTGCGGCAGTTCGGGCCGGATCAGTTCGATGCTGCGGCAGCGGGCGAGGTCCTCGGTGAACCGGTCGGTGCGGGCGCTGAGCCCTTCGGGGTCCTCCCAGTCCCAGTCCGCGAACAGTTCGGCGGCATCCGGACGGCCGGCCCCGGGCGGGACGGCCCCGGACGGGACGGCCCCCGGCGGGACGGGCTCGGCGGACGGGGCGGGCTCGGGTTGTGCGGTGGTCGCCACGGGGTCCTCTCGTGCGTGCGGGGTGGTGCGGCAGCCCTCTTTGACGGTGCTCCGTCACTCTCTCCTCTATATAGGGGAGAGCGACGCGTGCTCAGGACGGCGGCCAGGGGGCGAGTGCGGTGCGGTCGAGGTCGGCCAGCGCGGGGCGGCCGGTCAGCACCATGGTGTCGAGCAGTTCCTCGCGCAGCAGGTCGAGCACGGCCCGCGCGCCGTCGGCGCCGCCGTGCGCGAGGCCCCAGAGCACGGGGCGGCCGACCAGTGCGGCGCGGGCGCCGAGCGCGAGCGCCTTGGCCAGGTCGGCGCCGTGCCGCAGGCCGCCGTCGACCAGGACGGGCAGCCGTCCCCCCACGGCGTCCACCACCTCGGGGAGGACGGCGAGCGCGGGCGGGGTGCCGTCGAGCTGGCGGCCGCCGTGGTTGGAGACCACGATCGCGTCCGCGCCGTGCTCGACGGCGAGCCGGGCGTCCTCGGCGGTCAGGATGCCCTTGAGCACCAGCGGCAGCGCGGTGCGCGCCCGCAGCCAGGCCAGGTCGGCCCAACGCAGGCGGGGGTCGAACTGCTGCCGGGAGTGCTCCTCGATGCCGGACCGCCCGGCCGCCGACTCCCGGGCGGCGCCGGTCAGTTCGGGGGCCAGGTTGACGGCGGTCAGGTCGGCGGGCAGCGCGAAGGCGTTGCGCAGGTCGCGCAGCCGGCGGCCGACCTTGGGGGCGTCCACGGTGAGCACCAGCGCCCCGTAGCCGGCCTGTTCGGCGCGCCGGACCAGCGCGGTGAGCGCGTCCCGTTCGCGCAGCCAGTACAGCTGGAGCCAGCGCGGCGCGCCGGGTGCGGCGGCGGCGATCTCCTCCAGGGTGCGGCTGGCGAAGATGCTGGCGACCAGCAGGGCGCCGGCCCCGGCGGCGGCGCGCGCGGTGGCGCACTCGCCGTCGGGGTGGGCGAGCCGGTGGTAGGCCATCGGCGCGACGCCGTAGGGGGCGGCGAGCCGGGCACCGAGCAGTTCGGTGCCGCAGTCGGGGGCGGAGACGTCGACCAGGACGCGCGGGCGCAGCACGTGGCGGCGCCAGGCGGTCAGGTTGGCGCGCCGGGTCCATTCGCTGCCGGCCCCGCCCTCGAAGAAGTCCCAGATCACGGCGGGGAGGCGGGCTTTGGCCAGTGCGCCGTGCTCCGCCAGTGTCAGCGGAACCATCGCGAACGAACCTCCTGATGATCCGTCAACTCGTGCGAAAACGAGGGACAGCGTAGGGGGACGGTCCGCCACTGGTATAGACCTTGACCCTTGATGGACTCCCGTGCGAAGGTCGGCACCGACGGGGGTCATCACTGAAGCATCACAACTCTTCCGAACCTTGCTTCCCACACGAGCGCGTGGAGTTGCGTTGACGCTTACCCCAATCCCGGTGCGCGGCCGCACGGTTGCCGCGGACTGGGTCGACGAGCAGTTACTCGCCGGACCGGACGGCGAACCGTGCCTGCGCTTCGGCGCACCGGTGAGCAGGGGCACGCTCCGGGCCCTGGTGTCCGAGCGGCAGCGGCAGTTGGCCGCCGCCGGTCTCGGCGCGAACGGCACGGTGGCGCTGCGGATGCCTCCGTCGGCGGAGTTCGTCGCGGTCCTGCTGGCCGCCTGGCGCTCCGGCGCGCAGGCGGTCCTGCTGGACCACCGCCTGACCGCCGCCGAGGTGGACCGCGCGGTGGACCGGCTGCACCCCCGGGTGCTGGTCGAACTCGCCGACGGACGGCCCCGGTTCGAGCAGCTGCCGGGGGGTGCCCCGGCCGCCACCGGGCACGCCCTGGTACAGCTCAGCTCGGGCTCGACCGGCCCGTCCAAGGTGATCGCCCGGACGGCCGCCGACCTGCTGAGCGAACTCGACCGCTACGCCCGGCTGCCGGAGTTCCCGGCCCGCGGCGAGCGGACGGTGCTGCTCTCCTCGACGGTGCACGTCCTCGGCCTGGTCGGCGGGCTGCTGCACGCCCTGCACGCGGGCGTCGAACTGGTGGTGCCGCAGCGGATGACCCCCGCGGGCATCCTGGCGGCGATCGCCGAGGGCGGCGCGCCGACCACCGTGATCGGCGTGCCGTTCCACGCCGAGCTGCTGGCCGCGGCCGCCGCGCCGCCCGAACTGCCGCAGCTGCGGCGGATGATCGTGGCCGGCGAGCTGGTCCGCCCGCAGCTGCCCGCGGCCTTCCGGGCCCGCTACGGGGTGCCGCTGGGCACCATGTACGGGATGACCGAGGTCGGCGTGATCGGCACCGACCTGACCGGCCGGCACCATCCGGCGGTCGAACCGGTCCACGGCATGGAACTCTCGCTCGCGGGCGGTGAGTTGCACATCGCCCGGGAGCAGTCGCCGTACCTCGGCCTCAGCGACCCGACCCGCTGGTCGGACGGGCTGCTGCACACCCGGGACGCCGCGCTGATCGACGCCGGCACCGGCCTGGTGACGGTGCTCGGACGGCGCGACTCGCAGATCTCCATCGGCGGTCTCAAGGTCGACCTCAACGAGGTCGAGCAGGCCCTCGCCGGGCTCCCCGGCGTGGTCGAGGCCGTGGTGGTGTTCGCCGACGGCGCGATCGAGGCGTACGCCGCGACCGCCGAAGGCACCTGTTCCCCGCTGTCCGGACCGGGCGGCGCGGCCGAGCGGTTGCGCGACCTGCTCGGCGAGGAACTGGCGGGCTACAAGCTGCCCCGCCGCCTGCACCTGCTGCCGCAGCTGCCCCGGACCGCCACCGGGAAGCTGCTGCGGGACGCCGCCGCCCTGCGCCGACAGGCCGACGCCGCCGCCCGCTGATCCACCCCGCCCCACCTCCGTCCCACCCCGTCCCGGTGCGCCGCCGCCCCGGGCGGGCCGCCGGTCCAGACCCCGGCCGCCCGTCCGCCGGTCCGCGCTGCCCGGACACCGCACGCCCTTTTCCCCGGGCGGCCGCGGACACCGCACGACTCCGTACGACTCCGCACGGCCCCGACGAAACCCCGACGCGTTGAAGAGAGAGCAGTCCATGCAGGAGAAGATCCGCGAGTTCATCCTCACCACCCTGGCGTCGATGAACTACGATGTCTCGCAGGTCACTTCGGAGACCGACCTGGGCCCGGCCGGCCTCGACCTGGAGTCGCTGGCGCTGGCCGACCTCGCGGTGCAGGTCGAGGAGGAGTTCGGCATCCGCTTCGAGCTGGACGACATGGAGTCCACCGCGCTGATGACCATCGACGAGTTCAGTGCCGAGGTCGCCGCCCGGATCGAGAAGACCTCGGTGGGCAGCGCCTGATGGACGTCCGACCGCAGCAGGCCCGGCGGGCGGGGTTCGACCGCGCCGAGGCGCTGGCGATGCTCGCCCGCTACGGCGACCGCTCCCCCGAGCAGGTCGACGAGCACCTGGGCTCGCTGGAACTGACCTGGCTGATCGCCGAGGCCGAGCAGGCGTACCAGGTCCAACTCGACCTGGAGGACGACCGGTTGGACGCCATCCGGACGGTGGACGACGCGGTCGCCGCGCTCGGCGCACAGATCGCCGCTCAGCTCGACGCTCAGCTCACCGCGCAGCACACCGCCCACCGCCCGGGCGTTCCGGACCCGGGGGCCGCCGCGCCATGACCGCGACCGCTCTCCGGAACGGCCCGCCGCGGCGCGCCGTCCTGGTCGGCGGCGTCGGCGTCCGCTCCGCGTTCGGCGCGGGCCCGGCCGCGCTCACCGACGGCGTGCTGGCCGGCCGTCCGGCGTTCGCGCCGGTGGACCGGTTCGCCACCGCCGGGTACCGCACCGACCGGGCCGCGACCGGGCCCGGCTCGCCCCGGCTGGCCGACCTGCTGACCGCCGTGCTGGCCGAGGCGGGCGCCCTCTCCGGGCCACCCGACAGCGAACTGACCGACCGGAAAGAAGAGTTGCTGCTCGCCCTGCACGGCGACCGGCGGGCCGGACCGGTCGCCGCCGAGGTCGCCGCGCGCACCGGCCTGCGACCCCGGGTCTACACCGGGGCGTGCGTCGCCGCCGCCACCGCGGTCGCCGACGCCGCCGCGCTGATCGCCGCCGGCCGCCGCGAACGCGTGGTGGTGGCCGCCGGCTACCTGGTCGAGCCGGACACCTTCGCGGTGTTCGACGCCGGCCGGGCGCTGGCCGGGGACGGCGCGGTCCGCCCGTTCAGCCTGGGCCGGCAGGGCATGCTGCTCGGCGACGCGGTGGTCGCGGTGGTACTGGAGTCCGCCCCGGCGCTGCGTCGGCGCGGCGGCAACGCCCTTGCCGTGATCACGGGTTGGGGCCGCACCGGGGACGCCCACCACGTCTGCCGGCCGCGTCCCGACGGCGCCGGACTGGCCCGGGCGGTGCGCGCCGCACTGGCCCGGGCCGGTGTCGGGCCGGAGGCGGTCGGCTGGGTCAACGCCAACGGCGCGGGCTCCACGCTCGGCGACCTGGCCGAGGCCGCCGCCCTGCACGAGGTGTTCCCGGCCGGGACCCCGCCGGTCAGCTCCACCAAGTCCCTGCACGGCCACGCCCTGGAGGCTTCCGCGCTGCTCGAACTCGCCGTCACCGTCGGCGTGCTGGGCGCGGGCGCGCTCCCGGTCAACGCCGGCTGGCAGGCCGCGGACCCGGGCTGCGCGCTCGACCTGGTCCTGGACCGTCCGCGCCCGGCCGCGCCCGGCCCCGTCCTGACCGTCAACGCCGCGTTCGGCGGCGCCAACACCGCACTCCTGGTGGCCCCCGCATGACCGCCCCGAGACCCGACCTCACAGCCCTTTCCACCGAACTCCCCGCCGCGCCACCGCCGTCGGAGCTGCCGCCCCGGCTGCTCGACGGGCCGCTGCGGGTGCTCGCCGCCGCCCGCTGGCCGGAGCGGCCGGACGACGCGCTCCCGCCGATCGCGGGATTCGTCGAGTCCAGCTTCAGCCCGCTGGTGGCCGAGACCGCCGAACGCTGCCTGCGCCGCCACTACGGGCCACCGCCCGCCGCCGGCGCACCGCGCACCGCCCTGCTGCTGGCCAGCCCGACCGGCGACACCGGCACCGCAGACGCGCTCTCCCTGGCCACCGGGACCGGCCGCCGGGTCGCCCCGCTGCTGTTCTTCCAGTCCAACCCGAACGCCGTCCTCGGCCACCTCGCGGCCCGCTGGCAGCTCGACGGCCCGGTCGTCGCGCTCGGCCCCGGCTTCGAGGACGAGGCCGAACTGCACACGCAGGCAAGGCTGTTGATCGAGGACGGCGACGCCGACCAGGTCCTCGCCGTCACCGCCGTCCAGGGCCCGCCGGACCGCGCCACCGCCGTCCTGCTCGCCCCCTGAAGACCCCTGAAACCCCCGAAGACCCTGAAGGCCCCTGAAGGCCCCTGAAGGCCCCGCCCGTCCCCCTCCCCGCGGCTTCCCGCGCCCCGACCAGAACGGGACCCATGACCATCCGCTCCCTGCGCGCCGTCCTGTCCGAGGACAGCTCCGTCGGCGCCGGCAACGTCCTGACCACCCGGGTCGAGCAGGGCCTCGGCCTGGACTCGCCGACCCTGACCTTCGACACGCCCGTCGACGGCCACCCGGCCGGGCAGGCCCTGACGCTCCGTCAACTCGACCTGGCGGTACGGGCCAGGGCCGCCGCCCTGCACGGACTCGGGGTGCGCCGCCGCGACCCGGTCGCCGTACAGGCGTCCGCCGCGGCCGACCAGGTACTGGCGTTCCTCGCCCTGACCCGGCTCGGCGCGATCCCGGCCCTGCTCAACCCGGCGCTGGACGCGGACACGTCGGCCCGCTACCTGCGCCGGTTGAACGCGGTCGGGCTGCTCGCCGACACCGGGCACGCCAAGGCCCTGGCCGAGCACGACTTCGGCTTCGGGCCGGGCGCCGGGCTGCTCGCCGACACCGCCGAACTCGCCGACGGCGACCCGGAGTCCGCGCCCGCGCCGTACCGGCACTGGCCGAGCGATCCGGTGGCGATCACCCACTCCTCCGGCACCACCGGCCTGCCCAAGGCGGTGCTGCACTCGCACGCCAGCCTGTACGCGGCGATCCGGCACCGGCTGCTGCTGCCCCGCCCGCAGGGCATCGACCGGGTGCTCAGCGCGCTGCCGGCCGCGCACGCCGCGACCCTGATCGCCACCAACCTGGCGCTCTCCTTCGACGCCCAACTGCACCTGCTGTCGCAGCAGTCGGGCGCGGCGGTGCTGGACGCGATCGAGGAGTGGCGGCCGCAGGGCGTGTACGGCTTCGCCACCACCTGGGCCGACCTGGCCCGGCACGACCTGGCCGCCCGCGACCTGGCCTCGGTCGGCCTGTGGTGGAACACCGGCGACTGCGCGCACGAGGCGCACATCCGCCGCCTGGTCGCGCAGGGCTCCCGGGAGACCGCGACCCGGCAGGGCCGGGTCCGCACCGCCGGCTCGGTGTTCATCGACGGCCTGGGCTCCTCCGAGATGGGGCACTCGCACTTCCACATCACCCACACCGTCGACTCCGACCGGTACGGCCGCTGCGTGGGCCGCCCGCACGCCTTCGTCGACTGCGCGGTCCTCGACCCGGACGGCAACGAGCTGGGCCCGGGCGAGGTCGGCGAGCTGGGCACCCGCTCCCCCACCCTGTCGCCCGGGTACTGGAACGACTCGGTGACCACGCACCGCACCCGGGTCCGCGACTACTTCCTCACCGGCGACCTGATGTACCGCGACGAGGACGGCTACTACTACCACGTGGACCGGGCCGTCGACACCGTCGACCTCGGCGGCGGCCGCCGCCTGCACACCGCCGCCAGCGAGGAGCGGGTCCTGGCCGCCTGCCCGGACGTGCTGGACTGCACGGTGGTGGCGTTCCGGGACGGCGAGCGGGTGGTCGCCGACGTGCTGCTGCAGCTCGACCCGGCCGCCGACCAGGACGCCGACCGCACCGCCGAGGTGCTGGCCGCCCTGGAGCCGCACGTCGCCGGGACGGTCCGCGCCGTGCTGGCCGTCCCGGACGCCCGCATCCCGCTCGGTCCGACCGGCAAGGTCCGCAAGGTGCTGCTGCGCCAACGCCACCTGGCCGAGACCGGCGCCCGATGAGCGGCCCTGGCCTCCCGGGCCGCCCGGCGGCCTCCCGGGTCGACGCGCAGATCACCGGCATCGGCTGGGTGACGCCGCTGGGCCGGGACGTCCCGGGGGCGTTCCGGGCGCTGGCGGCGGGCCGCTCCGGGCTGGTCGTCCCGCCGGAGGGGCACCCGGCGGCGGGCTGGCTGAAGGTGGCCGGCCTCGCCCCGGAGGTGCCCGCCACCGAGGTGCTGCCGCCGACCGAGACCCGGGTCGCCGACCGCTTCCTGCTGCTGGCCCTGGCCGCTGCCGACGACGCCCTGGCCGACGCGAAGCTGACGGTCCGTCAGGACACCGATCCGGAGCGGGTCGCGGTGGTGCTGGCCACCGGCGGCGGCGGACTGGAGAGCTACGAGCAGCAGGCCGCCGGGCGGCGCGAGCGCGGCCGGGCCGCCGTCAGCCCGTACCTGCTGCCCGGCATGCTGTCCAACATGGGGGCGGCCCGGATCGCCATCAAGCACGGTATCCGGGGCTACAGTTCGGCCGTGATCACCGCCTGCGCGGCGGGCGCGCAGGCGGTCGCCGAGGGCCTGCGGCTGATCCGCGGCGGCGAGGCCGACGTGGTGGTGTGCGGCGGCGCGGAGGCCCCGCTGCACCCGACCATCGCCGCAGCCTTCGACAACTCCCGGGCGCTGGCCGCTGGTTGGGACGATCCGGCGCAGGCGTCCCGGCCCTTCGACGCCCGCCGCAACGGTTTCGTGCTGGGCGAGGGCAGTGCCGTCCTGGTGCTGGAGCGGGCCGAGCACGCGGCCGCCCGGGGCGCCTGCGCCTATGCGTCGGTGGCCGGTTGGGGCGCGGCGACCGACGCCCACCACCCGACCATGCCGCGCCCGGACGGGGCAGGCGCGGTCTCCGCGATGCGGGCCGCGCTGCGCTCGGCGGGCCTGGAGCCGTCGGCCGTGGACTACGTCAACGCGCACGGCACCGGGACCAAGTTGGGCGACCGGGCGGAGACCGCGGCGCTGCGCGAGGTGTTCGGCGGGCACGAGCCGTGGGTGAGCTCGACCAAGGGCGCCACCGGCCACCTGCTGGGCGCGGCCGGGGCGGTGGAGGCCGCGGTGTGCGCGCTGGCCGTCGCGGAGGGCCTGCTGCCCCCCACCCGCAATCTCGAACAGCCGGACGAGGCCTGCGCGTTGCGGCACGTCCGGGGCGCGGCCGAGCACACCGTCGTGCGGCACGCCCTGTCCAACTCGATCGCCTTCGGCGGCCACAACCTGAGCCTGCTGCTCGGGCCGCCGGGCATTCCGGCCAAGCACCTCGGAGGGTACTCATGACCGTGCCGGGCATCGCCTACACCGAACTGTACGTGGAGGACGCCCACAAGTACGCCGCGCAGCTGCGCGACGACTGGGGTTTCACGCTGACCGCGCCGACCGCCGTGGCGCCGGGCACCGCCCAGGTGCTGGCGCACCAGGGGTCGATCCGGGTGCTGGTGACCTCGGCGGTGGAGACCGAGCACCAGGTCGCCGAGTGGGTGCGGCGGCACGGCGACGGCGTCGCGGTGATCGCGCTGCGGCACACCGACAAGGTGGCGGCCGCGGCGGCGGCGGAGCGGGCGCTGAACGCGGGCGGCGGCTGCCTGGACGGGGCGGGCACCGTCTCGGGTTTCGGGGACCTGGCGCTGCGCTTCACCGACGCGGTCGACCTGCTGCCGGCGGGTGAACTGCCGGGCGCGGGCGCGCTGTCGCTGCTGGACCACGTGGCGATCGTGGTGCCGGGCGGGCAGTTGGAGCGGTCGGTGGAGTGGGCGGTGCGCGGCCTGGGTTTCCGGGAGATCTTCCGCGAGTACGTGGAGGTCGGGGACCAGGCGATGGACTCGCGGGTGGTGCAGAGCCCGTGCGGGGCGGTGACCTTCACCCTGCTGGAGCCGGACACCTCGCGGGCGGCCGGGCAGATCGACGGCTTCCTGGCGGCGCACGGCGGCGCGGGCGTCCAGCACCTGGCCTGGGCGACGGCCTCGATCACCGATTCGGTGCGGGAGCTGGCGGCCCGGGGGGTGGCGTTCCTGAGTACGCCGGGCGCGTACTACGAGGCGCTGGAGGGGCGGCTCGGCCCGACCGCCATCCCGGTGTCGGAGCTGCGGGAGACCCACGTGCTGGTGGACCGCGACCACGGCGGCGAGCTGTTCCAGATCTTCGCCCGTTCGACCCATCCGCGCCGGACCTTCTTCCTGGAGCTGGTCGAGCGGCGCGGCGCCGGCACCTTCGGCACCGCCAACATCAAGGCCCTGTACGAGGCGGTGGAGCGCGAGCGCGCCACCGCGGACAGCTGACCGGAGCGGAGAGCACCGACATGACCACCACCATCGAGCCGTTCGCGCTGACCGAGGAGGAGTCGGCGCTGCTGCCGACCACCGAGGAGGTGCTGGAGTACGCGGAGCGCGGCTGGTACCTGTCGCGGCGGCTGTTCTCGGACGCGGAGCTGGACCTGCTGCAGGCCGCGACGGAGCGCTACTACGCGGGCGAGCGGGACCGCGAACTCCCGGCCCGGCCGCCGCACTTGGCGTCCTGGAAGCCGTCGGACGGGCCGGTGCAGCGGCACAACGACTACGTGCACTACGAGCACGCGGAGATCGGCCGGATCCTGCGCAAGCCGCTGCTGGGCGCGGTGGCGGCGCGCCTCGCGCAGGCGGCGGAGATCCGGCTGTTCCAGTCGACGCTGATCTACAAGCCGCCGGTGCCGGGCGAGCCGAGCAACGTGGTGCCGTGGCACTTCGACAAGCACTACTGGCAGACCTCGACCTCGCAGCGGATGCTGACGGCGTTCCTGCCGTTCCACGACTGCACGGAGGAGATGGGCACCATCACCATGGTGGACGGCAGCCACCGCTGGGAGGAGCGGCCGGGCGGGGACGACTCGACCCGGCACTTCGCCGCCCGGGACCGCTCCGAGCTGGAGCAACTGCTGCGCGAGAACGCGGAGTTCAACGGCTGCGAGGTGCACACGGTGCCGGTGGTGATCCCGCGCGGGCACGTGTCCTTCCACCACTGCCGCACGTACCACGGCTCGGGCCCGAACCGGTCGGCGCAGCCGCGCCGGGCGGTGTCGCTGCACCTGCAGGACGGGTCGAACCGGTACCGCTCGTTCCTGAAGGCGGACGGTTCGCCGGTGGTGTACAACCACGACGCGGTGGTGCGGCGGGACGCGGACGGCCGACCGGACTACGCGGACCCGGAGTTCTGCCCGGTGCTGTGGCGGTCGGAGCCGCGGTCGTCGGATTCGCAGCCGTCGGGGTCGCAGCCCTCGGAGTCGCGGCGGTCGGGCCGGTGAGCCTGCCGCACCTGGCGGACCCGGCGGGGCGCTACCGGGCGATGCGGCTGATCCGCTCGTTCGAGGAGCTGGCGCTGGAGTGGGTGCGGTCGGGACTGATCGTCGGCGGCACCCATCCGTACATCGGGCAGGAGGCGGTGGCGGTGGGCGTCTGCGCGGCGCTCGATCCGGCCGATCGGCTGACCTCCACCCACCGGGGGCACGGGCACGTGCTCGCCAAGGGCGCCGACCCGGCCCGCCTACTGGCCGAACTGGCGGGCCGCGAGGGCGGGTTGAACCGGGGCCGGGGCGGGTCGATGCACGCCGCGGACTTCTCGCTGGGCATCCTGGGCGCGAACGGCATCGTCGGCGCGGGCGCGCCGATCGCGGTGGGCGCGGCCTGGGCGGCGCGGCAGCGGGGCGAACCGACGGTGGTGGCCTCGTTCTTCGGCGACGGCGCGCTCAACCAGGGCGTGCTGCTGGAGGCGTTGAACCTGGCGTCGATCTGGCGGACCCCGGTGGTGTTCGTCTGCGAGAACAACGGCTACGCGACGACGCTGCCGGCCGGGGCGGCGGTGGGCGGTTCGGCCTGCGGCCGGGCGGCGGCGTTCGGCATCCCGGCGGAGACGGTGGACGGGATGGACGTGGAGGCGGTCCGGGCGGCGGCGCGGCGGGCGGTGGAGCGGGCCCGGTCGGGCGGCGGCCCGTCGTTCCTGGAGTGCCTGACGTACCGCTTCGAGGCGCACCACACCATGGAGCGGCGGTTCCGGCTGTCGTACCGGACGGCGGCGGAAGTGGCGTCCTGGCGGGAGCGCGATCCGCTGGTGGCGGCCCGTGCCGACCTCCCCGGGGCGGACACAATCGACACCGAAGTGTCACAACTACTGGCGCGGGCCGCCGTTTTCGCGCAAGAATCTCCCGTCCCCGACCCGTCGTCGGCGGCGGACTTCCTGTACGCCAGCGGGCTGCGGCCCCGATCGGGAGCGACCCTGTGACGCTGTTGTCGTACGCCAAGGCGATGAACCGCGCACTGGCGGACGCCCTGGAGGCGGACCCGGCGGTGTGCGTGTGGGGGGAGGACGTCGGCGCGGGCCTGGCCGGCCTGACCCTGGGCCTGCAGCAGCGCTTCGGGGCGGGGCGGGTGGTGGACGTGCCGCTGTCGGAGCAGGCGTTCACCTCGGCGGGCGTCGGCGCGGCGCTGGCCGGGATGCGGCCGGTGATCGAGTTGCAGATCCCGTCGCTGCTGTTCCTGGTCTTCGAGCAACTGGTCAACCAGGCGCACAAGTTCTCCCTGATGACGGGCGGTCAGGCCCGGGTGCCGCTGACCGTGGTGGTGCCGGGTTCGGGTTCGCGCAGCGGCTGGGCGGGCCAGCACTCGGACCACCCGTACGGCCTGTTCGCGCACGTCGGCGTGAAGACGCTGGTCCCGGCGACGCCCACCGACGCGTACGGGCTGCTGAGTTCGGCGATCCGGGACGACGACCCGGTGGTGCTGTTCGCCCCGGCGGGCGCGCTGGGCGTGCGCGAGGACGTGACGGCGCCGCTGGCGCCGGTGCCGCTCGGCTCGGCCCGGACGCACCGCCGGGGCGAGGACGTCACGGTGGTCGCCGTCGGCCACCTGGTGCACCAGGCACTGGCGGTGGCCGAGGAGTTGGCGGACGAAGCTTCGGTCGAGGTGCTCGATCCGCGCACCCTGTACCCGCTGGACCGGGCGGCGCTGGTCGAGTCGCTGTCCCGCACCGGCCGACTGGTGGTCGCCGACGACTCGAACCGCTTCGCCGGGTTCGCCGCCGAGGTGCTGGCGATCGCCGCCGAGGAGTGCCGGCTGCTCGCCCCGCCGCGCCGGGTGACCCGCCCGGACGGCGCGGTCCTGCCGTTCGCCCTGGGGCTGGACCGGGCCCTGCAACCTTCCCACGAGCAGCTTCGGGACGCCGTCCGCGCCGTCCTGAAGTGAACCACCGCAACGTCCAGCCGCGTTGCTCCTCTCTTTTCCCCGACACCACACCCACGAGGAGTGCAGCCATGAGTGACCGTTACCACTGGGACCGCAGCCACCCGGGCCTGACCGCGCTGCGGGAGTCCATCGAGGAGGTCCGCCGCGAGGTGGTCACCCACCCGATGTACCTGTCGCTGGACACCCTGGAGAAGGTGCGGACCTTCCAGCAGACCCACGTGTTCGCCGTCTGGGACTTCATGTCCCTGCTCAAGTGCCTGCAGCGGCAGCTCACTTGCGTCACCCTGCCGTGGCTGCCGGACGGGCCGACCGCGAGCCGGCGGCTGATCAACGAGATCGTGCTGGTCGAGGAGAGCGACGAACTCGGCGACGGCTACATCAGCCACTTCGAGCTGTACCTGGACGGCATGGCCAGGGCGGGCGCGGACACCGCCCCCGTGACGGCCTTCCTGGCCGCGATCCGCTCCGGCCGGACGGTCGCCGAGGCCGCGAAGGACGCCGAGATCCCGGCCGCCGCCGCGGAGTTCGCGGGTGTCACCTTCGACATCATCGAGAACGCGCCGGTGCACTGCCAGGCCGCCGCGTTCGCCTTCGGCCGGGAGGACCTGATTCCGGAGATGTTCGAGCAGGTGGTGCGGATCGACGACGCCGAGGGCCGACTGGGCGTCTTCAAGGACTACCTGGCCCGGCACATCGAGGTGGACGGCGAGCAGCACACCCCGATGGCGATGCAGATGCTGATCGACCTGTGCGGGGACGACCCGCAGCGCTGGGAGGAGTGCGGGGCGACCGTCCGCGCCGCGCTGCGCGCCCGGGTCGCGCTGTGGGACGCGATCACCGCCGAGCTGTAGCGGCACCGGAGCGGGCCGGGGGGACTCCGCCCCTCGGCCCGACGCCCCCCTCGGCCGCCCTGGCCGAGGCACCGGCCGGGGCACCGACCGGGGCCGCTTTTCGCCCCCGGCGGGGGTCGCTCCGTCCGGTGATCCTGATCACCCCTGGGCGGGGTGCCCACGGGCGGGCGGCCTCCGCCCGTAGGGTCGGGAGCGCACAGCGCCCCTTCCCCGCCCCTTCCCCGCCGGAGGCCCCAGGTGACGGCACGTCAGCTCCTCGATCTGCTGGTCGACCCCGGGAGCTTCGACAGCTGGGACGCGCCGATCACCGCCGAGCACGCCGACCCCGGCTACCGGGACGCGCTCGCCCGGGCCCGGGCCCGCACCGGCCTGGACGAGGCCGTGCTGACCGGCCGCGCCCTGCTGGACGGCCGCCCGATCGCCCTGGTCGCGGGCGAGTTCGGCTTCCTCGGCGGCTCGATCGGCGTCGCCACCGCCGAGCGCATCACCCGCGCCGTCGAACGGGCCACCGCCGAACGCCTGCCCCTGCTCGCCCTCCCCGTCTCCGGCGGCACCCGGATGCAGGAGGGCTCGGCCGCGTTCCTCTGCATGGTCCGGGTCACCGCCGCCGTCCACGCCCACCGCTCCGCCGGCCTCCCCTACCTGACCTACCTGCGCAACCCCACCATGGGCGGCGTCTTCGCCTCCTGGGGCACCCTCGGCCACCTGGTCCTCGCCGAACCGGCCGCCCGCCTCGGCTTCCTCGGCCCGCGCGTCTACGAGGAACTGCGCGGCGAACCCCTCCCGCCGGACGTCCAGCGCGCCGAGACCCTGGCCGCGAACGGCCGCCTGGACGCCATCGTCCCGCCCGAACGGCTCCGCGACTTCCTCGCCCGCGCCCTCACCGTCCTCACCGCCCGGCCGGGTTCGAGCCCGGAACCGCCCCCGGCCGCCCCGCCCGTCCCGCTTCCCGCCGACGACGCCTGGGAGTCCGTGCAGCTCAGCCGCCGACCCGGCCGCCTCTCCGCGCTCGAACTCCTCGAACACACCGCCGAGTTGCTGCTCCCGCTGGACGGCGACAGCTCGCTCGTCCGGGCGCTGGCGCTGATCGGCGGGCGGCCCGTGATGGTGGTCGCCCAGCAGCGCCCCGGGCCGGGGCAGCCCGAAACCCCGTTCACCGCCGCCGACCTGCGCGCGGTGCGCCGCCAGGCCCAACTCGCCGAAGAACTCGGCATGCCGCTGCTCACCGTGGTCGACACCAGCGGCGCCGAACTCTCCGTCGCCGCCGAACTCGACGGCGTGGCCCTGGAGATCGCGCACTGCCTGACCACCCTGGTCGGCCTGCGCACCCCCGTGCTGGCCGTCCTGCTCGGCCAGGGCAGCGGCGGCGGCGCGCTCGCCCTGCTGCCCGCCGACCGGGTGATCGCCGCCCAGCACGCCTGGCTGGCCCCGCTGCCGCCCGAGGGCGCCTCCGCGATCGTGTACCGCGACGGCGAGCACGCCCCGCAACTCGCCCGCGCCCAGGGCATCACCGCCACCGCCCTGACCGCCACCGGCCTGGTCGACCAGGTCGTCCCGGAGACCGACGGCCCCGCCGACCTCCGCGACCGCCTCGCCACCGCCGTCACCACCGCCCTCACCGAACTCGCCGCGCTCCCCACCCCCACCCGCCTCGCCACCCGCGCCACCCGCAACCGCCACCTCGGCGGACCCGCCTGACCCGCCCCCCCGGGGCCCGCTCGCACCCGGCCCCACCCGGCCCCCACCGCCCCGCCCCGCCTGCTCGACGCACGCGAGGACGGCGAGGGCGCCCCCGACAGTGCCCCGCTCCCGACGGCCACAACGGCCACCTGCGCCCGTTCACCTGCCTCCCGCTACCCACGGCCCCGCCCCGCCTCTTGTCCCACTTCCTCCCCCGTGCCCGGACTCCGCCGGAACCGGCGGCCCGGGCCGCGCCCGCGTAGGCTCCTCGGCATGGACGACCGACTCCGCGACCTGCTGGCGAAACTGCCCCGGCTCACCTCCGTCTCCGCCGTGGACGGGCTCGCCGCCGACCTGCTCGCCGCCGGCGCCGCCGAGGCCGTGCTCGGGTTCGGCCTCGCGGTGGCGGGGCGGGCCGGTGATCCGCGCGTCTGGCAGTACCGGGCGGCGTTCGACTCGGTGTTCGGGCTGCTGGCGGCCGCGCCCGGCGCGGAGAACGCCGAACGGGCGCTGCGCCTGCTCTCCGCGCTGCCGCCCGGCGACCGCCGCGAACTCCGGCGGCGGGTCTCGGTCCTGGCCGCCGACCGCCCCGTCGAGGAACTGGCATCCGCCTTCGCCGAACCGGCCCCGGAGGAGCTGCGCGCCTTCCTGGCAAGGGAGTTGCGGCTGCGCGGGACGGACCTCTCGACCGTCCCCCTGCTCGCCGCCCGGGCCGCCGTCGAGCAACCCGCTTACCAGCAGTGCCCGTTCGGCCTCGCCGCTGCGGACGACCTCCCGGAACTTCCGCCCTACCCGGGCGCGGAGCCCGGCGCCGGCGGCCTGGCGATCGTCCCGTCCGGCGCCGAACTCCCCCCGCTGGCAAAGGCTTCGGGGCACGCGGCCCGCGAGGTGACCGCCCCGGACGACTTCACCGCTCTCGGGGCCGCCACCGCCGGATGGGCCGCAGGTTCCAACGGCCGTACCGAAGCACGGGTGTTCGCCCTCCCCGCCCCGCTGGAACCCGATACGCCCGAGGCGCTGCGCATCCTCCTCCCGTCCCTCGGACTGGACTGCCTGCGCGACCGCAACGACCGCTCCGGCCTGGCGGTGCGGGCCACCGACGCCACCGCCGTCTGGGAGTTGCTGTTCGCGGTCGCGCTGCACGGCGGCGCCTACTCCTCCGGTGTCGACGGGGCCCGGGCCCGGCTGGTCGCCTGGCAGTCGCTGTCCGCACTGGCCGACTGTCCCCGGTCGGCGGACCTGGCCGCGATCGAGCGGCGGGCCGAGCGGTGCGCCTGGTTCGCGTTCGAGGCCGCCACCGGCTGGTTCGACCAAGTCGCCTGGGACCTCGGCCTGCTGGCGCTCTCCCCCGACCGCACCCGGCTCGCCGTCCTCGCCGCGACCGACACCGACTGACACCAACTGGCACCGACTGGCACCGACTGGCACCGACCGACACCGACCGACCCGGCGGGGAGCCACCGGAGAACCTTGGGAACCGTTGCCGGGGCAGGTGCGAACGGCCCAGAATCGGGCGGGTGAGAAGAAAGCGCCCGGCCGCCCCGGCCCCCGTCCCCGTGTCCGTGCTCCTCCAACAGGAGGCGAACCGCCAGGGGTTCGCCCTGGCCCTGCGCACCCGTCCGGGCGACGACCCCGTCACGAGCACCGCGCTGGACACGCCGCGCGGCAGCTTCCAGGTCTCGACGTACGACGGCCGGACGTTCCAGGTCAGCCTCTGGGTCCCGGGTGCGCTGATCGGTGACGGCGGGGCCGACGATCTGCCGTCCCTGGTGCGGACGATGCGCGACTGGCAGGACGGACGTCCGCTGCGCGAACTCCAACAGGCTTGGCGGGCCTTCCCGTTGCTGCGGACCGCGTTCGGCCACGAGGAGGGGCACGCCGTCGAGGACGCCTGGCAGAACCTGCTGCTGATCCGTCGCGCCGACCACTGGCACGACCCCGACCTGATCGCGGCAGCGGCCGCCCAACCGCGCCTGCGGGCGCTGTTCCCCCGGCTCGACATCAAACCGCTGCCCGGCCTGCTCGACTATCCCTGCCGCAGCCTCCTGCAGTTCCACCGGGTGACCCGCGCCCCGTGGCCGCCGATCGACACCCCGTTCGTCGGCCTCGGCCTCGGGGGCGGCTACTTCGTCCATGCCCCGGACTACACCCCGCTCGGCCGCACCGTCACCCCCGCCGAGGCCGTCGCCGTCCTCCTCACCCACCTCCCCGCCGACTGCGGCCCGGCCCACGAGGGCCAACGCCCGTAGCGGACCTCCCGGGCGGGGAGCCGTCGCCGGTGCGCCCTCAGCCGAGGAGCGCCGTCAGGATCAGCCGGTGGAAGACGAAGTAGGCCAGGAGCGAGAAGAGGACTGCGGTCAGGAGGGACAGCGCGCGTTCCCGGTGGGTGCGGCCCATCAGCAGGGGCACCAGTACCAGAACGGCGAGGCAGCCCCATGCCTGGGGAGCGTAGTGCAGGACCCAGGCATAATAAACGGCCTCCGCTCCGAAGACGCCCGCCAGCGCGGCCAGGGCGACGACGCGCCGGCGCGGGTCGGCACCTCGCCACATGAAGCCCGCCACCCCGAAGAGCGGCCCGGCGACGAACGCCATGCCGACCCAGACCAGGGGGGCGAACAGCGAGCCCATGCCGTCGCGCGCGACCTCCGCGTAACCGTAGTAGCCGACGACCAGGCCGATCTCGGCGAGCAGGCCCGCGACGGCGGCCACGAGCAGGCCGACCCGGCGGGCCGACAGCGCCCCCGCGACGAACGCGACGACGGACCAGACCGCACCGGAGTTGGCGATCTGGGCCCACGCGTCCGGCAGCCAGCCCTGCAGCAGATTGGTCAGGACCCCGAGCAGGAGCCCCCCGACGGACGCCAACACCGTTGCCAGGGCCCAGGTCCGGGCTCTTCCGCTCGTTCCGGGCGCTGCGACGACGGCAGGGGACGTGCTCATGGTGGTGCTCGCTTCTCTGTCGGAGGCTGCATGGTCCACACCTCTCGGTGCAGTGGTAAGAATGTGCGACAGCGCCCTCCGGTTCCCGAGATCAGCCCCGTCCTTGCCCGCTCTCGGTACGCACGATCGCCGCCGGCCCCACCGCCACGGGCCGTCCCACCGCCCTACCGGCCCGCCTCCCGCAGCCAGTCGTCCAGTTCCTCGAAGTCCCGCCCGGTCAGACCGGTGCGCGGATCGACCCGGTGCAGCAGGGCGGGCCCGGCATGCTGCTCGGCGACCCACGCCCGGTCGACGGCGGTGATCTCGTCGTCCACCCAGGCGAACGCCCCGCCCGCCGCCCTCGCCACCAACGCGGGCGTCTTCCAGTGCAGCCCGACCGGCAACCACCCGAACCTGCCCGCCCCGTCGTCGAGTTCGTCCAGCACGGGCAACTCCGGCAACCCGAGCACCGGCGCCACGCACGCGTTGGCGTCCGCCATCCAGGTCGTCGCCCACACCACCCGCGCGGGCAACCCGGCGATCCGCGCCCCGACCGCCGGATCGATCCGCGCCAGCAGCGGATTCCACTCCCCGGTCAACTCCCTGACCTGCCGCTCCGTCAGGTGCTCCCGGTACCCGCCGCCGTCACCCCCGAACGGGATCAACGGCCCGTCGACATCCAGGAACAGCAGCGGCAACAGGGACTCCATCCCCCGATTCTCCCGCACCCCGCCCGCGACCGCCGCGCACCCGCCCCGGCGCCGACCGCGCTGCGCGTCGTCGAGCTCCCCGAGCCTCCGCGTCCCCGTGCGCACCGGGCGAGGCCGGTGCCCGTCCCCGGTGTGGCCAATGTCGCACGGCGGATCTCCGCAGCTCGTGGGGGGTACGGCGGCGGTCTGCGGGTAGGCTGCGGCTGCCCCGTCCCCGAGCCGTCTGGAGTGTGTGCGTGTCTGCGATCACGGTCGTGGGGGTGGGGGCGGACGGCTGGCCGGGGCTGTCGGCGGCCGCCCGGGAGGCGCTGGTCGCGGCGGGGGCGGTGCTGGGCGGGCCGCGCCAGTTGGCGCTGCTGCCCGCCGAGGTGACGGCGGAGCGGGTCGCGTGGCCCTCGCCGCTGCGGGCCGCGGTGCCGGGGCTGGTGGAGCGTTTCGCGGGGCGCGGGCTGGCGGTGCTGGCGAGCGGCGACCCGATGCACTACGGGATCGGCCGGACGCTGCTGGAGTGCGGCGTGCCGGCGGAGCGGCTGCGGGTGCTGCCGCAGCCGTCCTCGGTGTCGCTGGCGTGCGCCCGGCTGGGCTGGCCGGTGGAGGAGACCGAGGTGGTGACGCTGGTCGGCCGGGCCCCGGAGGCGCTGCACGCGGCGCTGTACCCGGGCCGCCGGGTGCTGGTGCTGAGCGCGGACGCGGCGACGCCGGCCCTGGTGGCGCGGCTGCTGGTGGAGCGCGGCTACGGGCCGAGCCGGGTCCGGGTGCTGGAGCAGTTGGGCGGCCCGGCGGAGGCGGTCCGGGAGGGTGTCGCGCAGGACTGGTCGGTGCCGGCCGGTGATCCGCTGAACGTGCTGGCGGTGGAGTGCGCGGCGGCCGAGCCGGACGCGCCGCGCCAGCAGCTGGTGCCGGGCCTGCGGGACGAACTCTTCGAGTCGGACGGCCAGTTGACGAAGCGTCACATCCGGGCGGCGACACTGGCGGCGCTCGGTCCGGCGCCGGGCGAGCTGCTCTGGGACGTCGGTGGCGGCTCCGGTTCGATCGGCATCGAGTGGCTGCGGGCGCACCGCGGCTGCCGGGCGGTCAGCGTGGAGCGCGACCCGGTGCGGGTGGGGCGGATCGTCCGCAACGCGGCCGCGCTGGGGGTGCCGCGGCTGCGGGTGGTGGAGGGCGCGGCGCCGGGGGCGCTGGCCGGGCTGGAGCGTCCGGACGCGGTGTTCGTCGGCGGCGGCCTGACGGTGCCGGGGGTGCTGGAGGCGTGCTGGGCGGCGCTGCGGCCGGGTGGGCGGCTGGTGGCGAACACGGTGACGCTGGAGTCGGAGGCGCTGCTGACGCAGTGGTACCGGCGGTACGGCGGCGAGTTGGTGAAGCTGTCCGTCGCGCATGCGGTGCCGGTGGGCGGGTTCACGGGGTGGCGGCAGGCGATGCCGGTCACCCAGTGGAGCGTGGTGAAGGGCACCGGCGGGGCCGGTGCCGAGGCGAGCGTGGACGTCCCTGCCGGAGGAGCGAAGTGACGGTCTATTTCATCGGTGCGGGCCCGGGCGCGGCCGACCTGATCACGGTGCGCGGGCAGCGCACCCTGGCCCGCTGCGGGGTGTGCCTGTACGCGGGGAGCCTGGTGCCGACGGAGCTGCTGGCGGACTGCCCGCCGGACGCCCGGCTGGTGGACACCGCGAACCTGGACCTGGACCGGATCCTGGCGGAGATCGTCCGGGCGCACCGCGCGGGCCTGGACGTGGCGCGGCTGCACTCGGGCGACCCGTCGGTGTTCTCGGCGATGGCGGAGCAGATGCGCCGGCTGGACGCGGCGGACATCCCGTACGAGGTGGTGCCGGGGGTGCCGGCGTTCGCGGCGGCCGCGGCGGCGCTGAAGCGGGAGCTGACGGTGCCGACGGTCGGCCAGACGGTGATCCTGACCCGGGTGGCCCGGCAGGCGACGCCGATGCCGCCGGGCGAGGAGCTGGCGGTGCTCGGGAAGAGCGGCGCGCTGCTGGTGCTGCACCTGGCGGCGCGTTACGCGGACAGCGTGGTGGAGGAGTTGCTGCCGCACTACGGGCCCGACTGCCCGGCCGCGGTGGTGGCGATGGCCAGCCGCCCGGACGAGTTGGTGCTGCGCGGCACGCTCGGCGACATCGCGGTCCAGGTGAAGGCCGCGGGGGTGATCCGCACCGCCGTGATCATCGTGGGCCGGACCCTGGCCGCGACCGAGTTCCGCGACAGCCACCTGTACTCGACCGCCCGCAGCCGCTGACCCGGGTGCCGCCGAAGAGGTGCCGGCCCCGCACGGACGTGCGGGGCCGGCACCTCTTCGGATTCCGGCGATCAGCTGTGGACGGTCACGCAGGCCCATCCGCCGGTCCACGCCCAGCTGGTGCAGATCCGGGTGTTGTTGGGGTAGTTGCCGGTGTGACCGGAGCTCCAGTTGTAGCCGACCGGGCTGTTCTGGGTCGACGAGGCGTAGCCGTAGTAGTACTGGGCGCTCTGGCCCGGAATCTCGATCCTCAGGTCGGCGATGTAGTCCGAGGTGGTCGAAGGGGCCTTCGAGTAGCTCGACGTGATCTTGGTGACGTTGAGCCCGGAGCCGACCACCTGGATGCAGTTGCTACCGCCGTCGGTGCACCCGGTGGCCGTCGCGTGCGCGGGCATGGCGGTGGCCAGCCCCATCCCGACCACCGCGGCCGAAACGGAGGCGATCCGAACCAGTTTTCCCTTGATCTTCATTGCGTTCCCTCCCGTTGGGAAATTCACTGGGACGAACCTACCGTCCTCGAACTTTCCCTTCCAGGGCCGGGGCGGCGACCGTCTCAAAAACGCTCCCTCCCCCCGCAGGATAGTCGGACATTCCAGGAAATTGACGACCCGAAGAAGAACAAACGAAGCCCTTTTGGCCAGAAAAGACAACTCGGGGCCCGCTGTTTACCAAGGCATTTCCTTGCCAATTCGACAGAAAGTACGGGTCGGGGCAATCGCACCAAAGGCTGTACATCGGCCGAAAAGTTTCAACACCCATACGGATCCACATGTGCGCCAAAACGACCCCGCGGTCCCCTTCAGGGCCTCTGGGACATTCCGTCGGGAAATGCTCAGGACAGTGAGGCGGTGAACTCCTTCGCGCGGCGGGTGATCTCGGCCCAGTCGCCGACGGCGACGGCCTGCGGGGGGACGACGTCGGTGCCGGCGCAGACGGCGAGGGCGCCGTGGTCGAGGAAGGCCCTGGCGTTGCCGGCGTTGACGCCGCCGGAGGCGACCAGCGGGACGCCGGGGTAGGGGCCGTTCAGGTCCTTGAAGTAGCCGGGGCCGAAGACCTTGGCCGGGAAGATCTTGACGGCGGCGGCGCCGAGGTCGACGGCGTCGGCGACCTCGCTGGGGGTGAGCGCGCCCATCACCACGGGGGTGCCGGCCGCGCGGGCGGCCTCGGCGACGGCGGGGCGCAGGCCGGGGGTGACCAGGAAGGTCGCCCCGGCGGCGATGCCCGCGCGGGCCTGTTCGGCGGTGAGGACGGTGCCGACGCCGACCCGGTGGCCGGCCTGCGCGGCGGCGGCCAGGTGGCGGGTCACCTCCGGTGTGGTGAAGGTGAGTTCGGTCCAGGCGATGCCGCCGGCGGCGAGGGCCTCGCAGAGTGCCGCCGCGTCGGGTATCTCCGGGGCCCGGACGACCGCGATCACCGGTCGGGCCGCCAACTGTGCCCGCAGCTCGGCGTTTTCGCTTCCCATTCCTGCCAACTTCCCTTGTCGGTGCGTGTGCTGTCTCAAAAGGCCCGGGCCCTGGTCCGGGTTCAGCCCCGGGTTCAGTCCCGGGTTCGGCCCCGTGCCCGGACCAGGTGGTCGCGGGGGTCGCGGCGCAGCGCCCGCCCGCCGAGGTCGCCGGTGGGTCTGCCGTCCCGGAGCGCGGCGACGCCGTTGACCAGGACGTGGGCGATGCCTTCGGCGGGCTGCCGGGGCAGGTCGTAGGTCGCGGTGTCGCGGACGGTGTCGGGGTCGAACAGGACCAGGTCGGCGTGGTGGCCGGGGCGGATCAGTCCGCGCCGGTCGAGGCCGAGTCGGCGGGCGGGGCGGCCGGTCATCCGGGCGACGGCCTGTTCGAGCGTGAGGACGCCCAACTCGCGGGCGTAGTGGGCGAGGTAGCGCGGGAAGGTGCCCCAGGCCCGGGGGTGGGGGCGGGCGCCGACCAGCAGGCCGTCGCTGCCGGCGGTGTGCGCGGGGTGCCGCATGATGGCGCGGACGTTCTCCTCGTGGCCGACGTGCTGGAGGATGGTGGTGCCCAGCTCGTCGGCGCGCAGCAGTCCGAAGAAGATCTCGGTGCCGGTGCGGCCCTGTTCGGCGGCGAGTTCGGAGATCCGGCTGCCGACGACGCCGGCGAGCGCGCTGTTGCGGACGCCGGAGATCTGGATGGTGTCCCAGTCGGTGACGACGCCGTGGCAGCCGTCGCTGCCGTGTTCCTCGACGTCGGCGCGGACGCGTTCGCGGGCGGCGGGGTCGGCGAGCCGGGCCAGGGTGGCTTCGGGGCCGCCCTCGGTGGCCCAACTGGGCAGCAGGGCGGCGAGGGTGGTGGAGCCGGGCAGGTAGGGGTAGCTGTCGAGGGTGAGGTCGACGCCGTCGGCGAGGGCGGTGTCGACCAGGTCGAGGAAGGCACCGGCCCGGCCCTCGTTGACGCCGAAGTTCATGGTGGCGTGGGTGAGGTGGAGCGGGCAGCCGGAGCGCCGGGAGATCTCCACCATTTCGGCGTAGCCCTCCAAGGCGCCCGCGCCGTAGGAGCGTTGGTGCGGGGCGTGGAAGCCGCCGTGCCGGGCGACGGTGGCGCACAGGGCGGTGAGTTCGTCGGTGTCGGCGTACATGCCGGGGGTGTAGCTGAGGCCGGTGGACATGCCGACCGCGCCTTCCGCCAGCCCCTGCTCCAACAGGGCCTGCATCCGGTCGAGTTCGACGGTGGTGGGGCGGCGGTTGTCCCAGCCCATGGCGAGCATCCGGAGGTTGCCGTGCGGGACGAGGTAGCAGGCGTTGACGGCGGTGGCCCCGTCGAGGCGGTCGAGGTAGCCGCCGACGGTGCGCCAGTTCCAGTCGAAGTCCTCGGGGTCGCCGTTCCAGCCGGCGAGTTGGCGGCGCAGCGCGGTGAGTGCGGGGTCGTCGGTGGGGGCGTAGGACAGGCCGTCCTGGCCGAGGACGTCGAGGGTGACGCCCTGGGTGATCCGGGAGGGGTGGTCGGGTTCGACGAGCAGGCGCAGGTCGGAGTGGGCGTGCATGTCGATGAAGCCGGGGGCGAGCACCAGGCCGTCGGCGTCGATGACTTGACGGCCCGTCAGGCCGTGGCCGATCTCCTCGATCCGGCCGTCGGTGACGGTGACGTCGGCCCGGTGGCGGTCGGCACCGGTGCCGTCGACGACGGTGGCGGCGCGCAGCAGCAGGTCGGCCATCAGAAGTACGTCCGGACCAGGTCGACGACGCGGGGGTGTGCGGCGTCGGCGTGGTCGAGGACGGGGATCAGGCTCCACTTGTCGAAGGCGGTGCAGGGGTGGGAGAGGCCGAGGCGCAGGACGGCGCCGACGGGGGCGGCGGGGCCGGCGTCGCGGAGGAAGGCGTGCTGGTCGTTGAGGGCGGTGACGGTGGCGCCGGCCAGGTCGCCGCCGCCGCGCACGCGTTGGGGTTCGGGCAGGCCCTCGTCGAACGGGAGGTCGCGCTTCCCGGCGTCCAGCAGGGAGAGTTGGGGTTCGGGGTGGGAGACGACCCGAGCCCAGCCGTGCATGGCGGAGCGCAGCGGGGTCGCGTCGGCGTCCCGGGCGAGCGGGGAGATGCCGCGGTAGAAGCCGTCGTCGTGGGCGAGGTAGGCGCCGGCCCGGACGACGACCACGGTGCCGGGGACCTGTGCGGCGAGCGGGGTCAACTCCTGGGCGACGGTGTCGAAGTAGGCGCTGCCGCCGGCGGTGACGACCGGGGTGGCGGTGGGGTAGTCGGCGGCCAGGCGGCGGTGCAGGTCGGCGAGGTCGGCGAGGTAGCCGCGGACGGCGGCGAGCGCCGGGTCGGAGGCGTCGTGGGCGAGGGCGCCCTCGTAGCCGCCGACGCCGGCCAGTCGCAGGGTGGGGGCGGTGCGGACGGCGGCGGCGACCTCCAGGGCGGCGGCGACGCCGCGGGCGCCGGTGCGGCCGCCGGGGCCGCCGAGTTCGACCAGGACCTCGACGGGGCGTTCGGCTCCGGCGGCGCGCAGCGCGGCGTCCATCTGCCGGACGCTGTCGGCGGAGTCGGCCCAGCAGGTGAAGGCGAAGCCGGGGTCGCGGTCGAGTTCGGTGGCGATCCAGGCGAGTCCGGCGGGGTCGAGCAGGCTGTTGGCGAGCAGCAGGCGCTGGACGCCGAAGGCCCGGGCGACCCGCAGTTGGGGGAGGTTGGCGAGGGTGATGGCGTGGGCGCCGGCGGCGAGTTGGGCCTGCCAGAGGGCGGGGGCCATGGTGGTCTTGCCGTGCGGGGCGAGCCGGACCCCGGCCTCGGCGCACCAGGCGGCCATGGTGCGCAGGTTGTGGTCGAGGGCGGCGGCGTCGAGGGTGAGCAGCGGGGTGCCGAGCGCGTCGAGGCCGGGGCGGGTGGCGAGCCATTCGCGGACGGTCAGGCCGGCGGCGTCGGCGGGGATCGCCTTGAACCGGAAGTCGAGGCGTTCCTCGGCGAGGGCGGCGACGGCGACGGTGTCGAGGCCGGGGCACGGCGCGGGGTCGGCGAAGTACGGCCGCCCGGGGGGTGTTTGCTCCGCCGGGATGCCCGTGCCGCCGGTTCCCCCGGCTCCCCCGGTTCCGCTGGTTCCGCTCATCGCCGTGCCTCCGTTCCGACCCCGACCCGCCTGCGAGCTGGGGAGTTGCAACATGCGCAACCTCTATTGCGCATGTTGGTGCTACGGTTCTAGCATTCACGCCGGACGGTGGTCAACGGACCGCGACGCGGCCCGTCCCCCTTCCCACCAGGCACGCAGCACCGGGGCTCACCGCCGAGGCCCGGCCGGGGCGGGCCCGTGCGGTGGGGCGGGGCGCGGGCCCGAGGGCGAGGGAGCGGGATTGATGGCGGATCAGGACGGCGGGGCGGCCGCCGCCCGGGCGGTGTGCCTGGGCGAGTCGATGGCGGTGCTGCTCCCCGACCGGCCCGGCCCGTTCGAGGCCGTCGGCGCGTTCCGCCCCTCGGTGGGCGGCGCGGAGTCCAACGTGGCGGCGGCGCTGGCGGGCCTGGGCGTGCCGACGGCGTGGATCAGCCGGGTCGGCGCGGACGGCTTCGGCCGCCGCCTCACCGGCGAGCTGGCCGCCGCGGGCGTGGACGTCTCCGCCGTCGCCGTCGACCCGCACCGCCCGACCGGCGTGTATCTGAAGGAGACCGGCGGGTCCGGCCTGCCGCACGACCTCGGCCCGGGCCGCTCCCGCCTGCACTACTACCGGGCCGGCTCGGCGGCCTCCGCGCTCGGCCCGGCGCTGCTGGCCGACCCGGCGGCGGCCGCGCTGCTGGCCGCGGCGCCGCTGCTGCACCTGACGGGCATCACGCCCGCACTCTCGGACGGCTGCCTGGCCCTGGTGCGCGCGCTGCTGGCCGAGCGCCGGCCGGGGCGGCTGCTCTCCTTCGACCTGAACTGGCGCCCGGCGCTGTGGCGGCACCGGGACGCCTCGGTGCTGCCGGAGCTGCTGGACGCGGCGGACGTGCTGCTGCTCGGCGCCGACGAGGCCGGGGACGCGTTCGGCACCGGCGACCCGGCGGCGATCAGAAAGCGCTTTCCCGCTCCCGCGACGGTCGTCGTCAAGGACTCCGGACACCTCGTCACCGCGCTCGACCGGCGCGGCGGTTCGGTCACCGAGCCGGCCCTGCGGGTCGAGGTGGTGGAGCCGACCGGCGCGGGCGACGCCTTCGCGGCCGGCTACCTGGCCGGCACCCTGCGCGGCCTGGACGTCCGCTCCCGGCTGCGGCTGGGCCACCTCGCGGCGGCGGGCGCGCTGACCGCCGCCACCGACCACGGCGCCCTGCCGGACGCCCGGACGGTGGCGGCGCTGCTGGCCGCCGACGCGCGCGACTGGGCGGCCACCACCGTCACCGCGACGGGCATCCACTCCCCCGCCCTGACCGCCACCGCTCCGGCCCCGGCCGGCCCGAACACCCTCGAACCCTCGGAACGCCCATGAGCCAGACCGTCACCCGCGCACTGCGCCTGCTCGCCGAACTCGGCGAGGGCGAACGCTCCCTCGACCAGCTGGCCGAGCTGATCGGCGTGCACAAGACCACCGTGCTGCGGCTGCTGCAGAGCCTGGAGGAGGAGCGCTTCGTCTACCGCGACGGCCAGTACCGCTACCACCTGGGCGCGGGCCTGTTCGCGCTCTCCAGCCTGGCCCTGGAGCAGCGCGGCATCCGCCGCACCGCCGCCCCGCACCTCGCCGAGCTGAACGCGGCGACCGGCCAGACCGTGCACCTGGCCGCGTACGAGGGCGGCGAGGTGGTCTACATCGACAAGTACGACTCCCGGCACCCGGTGCGGATGTACTCGCGGATCGGGCTGCGGGCGGCGCTGCACAACACGGCGGTCGCCAAGGTGCTGCTGGCCGACCTGCCGCCGGCCGAGCGGCGCCGGGTGGTCGACACGATCGAGTTCACGGTGCACACCCCGAACACCCTCACCAGCCCGCACGCGCTGCTCGCCGAGCTGGAGCAGGTCGCCGCGCAGGGCTGGGCGCAGGACCACGCCGAGCACGAGGCGTTCATCAACTGCGTGGCGGCGCCGATCCGGGACGCCTCCGGGCGGGTGGTCGCGGCCGCCTCGATCTCGGTGCCGGACGTCCTGCTGCGCTACGAGCAGGTCCTCGACCTGCTCCCCGCACTCCTCGCCTGCACCCGGGCGATCTCCGCCGACGCGGGCCTGCCCGCGCACCGTCCGCATCCCTGACGATCCGTCACGACCGCACTGGAGCACCGCACATGAGCGACAAGAACGACAAGAACGGCAAGACCGAGATCCGCACCGACGGCGCCCCGGCCCCGGCCTGGATGTTCTCCCAGGGCGTCCGCAAGGGCCCGATCCTCCAGGTCTCCGGCCAGGGCCCGCAGGACCCGGCCACCGGCGAGTACCTCCACCACGGCGACGTGAAGGCCCAGACCCGCCGCACCCTGGAGAACGTCAAGGCCATCGTCGAGGCCGGCGGCGCCACCGTCGAGGACGTGGTGATGTTCCGCGTCTACCTCACCAAGCGCGCCGACTTCCCCCTGATGAACGAGGTCTACGCCCAGTTCATCGAGGAGAACATCCCCGCCGGCGGCGTCAAGCCCTGCCGCACCACGATCTTCGTCGAACTCCCCCAGGAGCCCATGCTGGTGGAGATCGACGCCCAGGCCGTCGTGACCGACTGACGACGAGGACGCGGCCGGCACCGCCCGGGGGCCCGCCCCCGACCGGCTGACGCCCTGGCCGTCCCCGGCCGGAAGCGTCGGCCGTCCGGGCGGTGCCGCTCCGCACGGCAGGCCGGACAGCGGTGGTCGGCGGCGTGGACGCGTTGGCACGGCACCCCCCGCCGACCGCTACCATCCCTCCTTGATCAATCGTGTCGGGAACATGCCCACACGACAGGACCCGGGGGTTGAACACAGTGACCACAAGTTTCGTGCGCCGGTGCGCCGCGGCGGCCCTGGCGGCCACTGCGGTGTTCGCCGCCTCCTCGCCGGCGACCGCTGTCGTCGGCGGGCACGCCGTCGCGGCAGGCCAGGCCCCGTACCTCGTCGCTCTGCAGAACGGCCCGCGCCCCTGCGGCGGCACCGTCGTGGACGCCACCACCGTCCTGACGGCCGCGCACTGCGTGGCCGGAGCCCGCCCCGCCGGGATGAGCGTGCGCGCCGGGAGCCTGAGCCGGACCTCCGGCGGCCGGACGGCGGCCGTGGCCGAGATCCGGCTGCACCCCGACTACGACGCCCAGGCCATCGACTACGACCTCGCGATCGTGAAGCTGGCCACCCCGCTCGTCCTCGACGGGAAGAGCACCGCCGCGCTCCCCCTGATCGGCTCCGGCGAGCACCTGGGCGGCGGCACCGTCGTCACCGCGTACGGCTGGGGCGCGACCGCCGAGGGCGGCGCACCCGCGGCCACCGCACAGCAGGCGGACGTGCCGGTCGTCGCCAACGACACCTGCAAGCAGAGGTACGAGGGGTTCAACGACATCACCGACCGGATGCTCTGCGCCGGGGCGGACACCACGGGCGACGCCTGCCAGGGCGACTCGGGCAGCCCCCTGGTCCACGACGGCCGACTGGCCGCCCTCGTCTCCTGGGGCTACGGCTGCGGCCGCTCCGCCTACCCGGGCGTCTACACCGACATCGCCGAGCTGCGCCCCTGGATCGACGCCAACCGGGGCCCCGCCGCTCCGGCCGCCCCGGCCCACGCCCCGACCGCCGCACCCGTCGGCGCCGACCACGGCTGCCCCGCCGACAGCGTGTGCCTCTACAAGACCGACGACGACTACCGGAACAACCGGCCGGCCGTCTCCGACAACCTCGCCCTGCGCAGCGCCACGACGGTGACGGCGATCCCGGCCGGCGGCTACGCCGAGATCGTCAACAACACCCGGCCCGTTCCCGAGTACAGCTCCGAAGGCACGATCGTGGCCGGCCTGCTCGGGCTGTGCGTCTACCTGCCGGCCGAGACCGAGTCACCCGGCACCGACACGGCCACCGCCTCCGGTTCCGTCGACACCCTGGTCGTCGGTCCCACCCAGGCCTCCGTGGGCTCGCTCATCGTCCCCTGCCCGGCGCAGTAGCCGGCGGAGCGGACACGCGGTGGGGGCCGCCGCCGGGTGGTTCCCGGTGGCGGCCCCGGTGGCTGTGGGCCCGGTCAGCCGATGCGGACGAGGCCGGCGGTGGCGGTGGCGCCCTGGTGGGCGGGGTCGCCGGCGTAGGTGGCGGTGTAGCCGAGGTTGAGCAGGACGGTGACGACCGGGCAGGGGCCGGTGCAGGTGGCGACACCGGACGCGTTGGTGGTGGCGGTGCAGACGGGGGTGGTGCCGACGGTGAAGGTGATCGTGGCGCCGGGGACGGGCCTGCCGGTGGTGGTGTCGGTCAGGGTGGCGGACAGGTCGAGGTTGACGTTCAACTGGCCGGGCGCGATCGAGAGCAGCAGCGGGTTCGCCGTCAGCTTCGTGGCGTCCTTGGTGTAGGTGTAGCGGTCGGCGGCCGTGGCGGTGCTGGTGCCGCCGGGGGTGGTGACGGTGACGTCGACCGGCCCTGCGGCCGGGGCGGCGGGGGCGGTGGCGGTGAGCGTGCTGTCGTCGACGACGGTGAACGAGAGGGCCGGGGCGGTGCCGAAGGCGACGGCGGTGGTGCCGGTGAGGTGGCTGCCGGTGATCGTGACGGCGGTGCCGCCGGCGGCGGGGCCGGTGGCCGGGGCGAGGCCGGTGACGGCCGGCGCGGGGACCCGGTAGGTGTAGCTGCCGGCGGGCACGGTGCGGCCCTTGGAGGTCAGGGCGACACCGACGGTCCCGGCGGCGTGCGCGGGCGCGGTGGCGGTGACGGTGCTGTCGTTGACGACGGTCACGCCGGTGGCGGGGGTGCCGTCGAAGGTGACGGCGGTGGTACCGGTCAGGTGGGTGCCGGTCAGGGTGACGGTGGTAGCGCCGGTGGTCGGACCGTGATCGGGCGCCAGACCGGTAACAGCGGGCAGGACGGCCTTGCCCATCGCCAGGCCGTACGGGCGGGCGCCCGTGGGGACGGTGGCGGTGACGGTGCGCGTAGCGGTGTCGATCACCGACATGGTGCCGGAGAAGGCGTTGGCGACGTAGACGCGGGTGCCGTCCGGGTCGGCCAGGACGGCGCGCGGCCCGCCGCCGACCGGAACGGTGGCGGTCACGGTGTTGGTCACGGCGTCGATGACCGAGACCGCGCTGCCCGTCCAGTTGCCGACGTAGACGCTCCCGCCGTCCGGGGTGACGGCGATCCCCTGGGGCTGCGAGCCGACCGTGACGGTCGCGGTGACCGTGTTGGTGGCGGCGTCGATCACCAGCACGCTGCTGTTGTTGTACCGGGCGACGTAGACGCGGGTGCCGTCGGGGCTGACGGCGATCCCGGACGGGGAGGCGGCGGGGACGGTGGCGGTGGTGGCCAGCGTCGCGGTGTCGACCACCGACACCGCGTCGGCGAAGAAATCGCCGATGTAGAGCCGACCGCCGTCCGGGGACAGCGCGATGGCGGCCGGGTAGCCGCCGGTGGGCAGGGTGGCGGTGACGGTCAGGGAGGAGGTGTCGATCACCTCGACCCCGCCGGGACTGCCCGTGTGGGCCACGTAGACGCGGGCGCCGTCCGGGGAGACGACCACCGACTGGGGCGACTGGCCGACCGTGACGGTCGCGGCGAGCGTGTTGGTGGCGGTGTCGAGCACCGAGACGGAGTTACCGCCGTAGTCGGTGACCCACGCCTGCGAGCCGTCCGGGGTGAGCGCCACGTCGGCGGGCCCCGTACCGGCAGGAATGGTGGCCACCGTCGCCCCGGTCGCCGAGTCGACGGCGGAGACGGAGTTGTCGGACAGGTTGGCGACGTAGATCAGTTGGCCCGGGCCGGCGGCGTGCGCGGGCACGGCCGGCAGTACCGCGGCGGCGGTACCGAGCAGTGCGGTGGCCAGCGAGGCCGCCGCCACTCGCCGCAGTCTCCCCCAGCGCCCCGGGCGTATCGCCGTGTGATCGGTGGTCAGTGCCATGTGTTCCGCCTCTCGCGGGATGCAGAAGCCCGGCCGAACGGCCGGACCCTGTCAAATCACGCTAGCTGCACTGAACTTGACGCATCATCGGATGAATGATGATGAACGTTTCTGATCATTCACAATCGGAATGTGACCATCCGGGGCTGGAGCGGCAGACCGCGCCGACCTCCACCGGGGACTGCTCCGACTCGTCCGCAGCACCATCCGCCTGTGCCGCCCGGAACCTCGTGCCGAAACGGACCGGTCGAGCCCGCTCGACGATCTGCAGGCGCCTCCGCCACCACGCCTCAGGGGCCCAGGGGTTCGGCCCGGCCCACCACCGCGCCCGCGCGGTCGACGCAGATCACGTCGACCGCGACGGGCGCGCCCCGCAGCACCTCCAGCGCCACCCGGCGGGCGTGCCGGGCCACCGCGTCACCCAGCGGGACGCCCGCCGCCGCACACACCTGGACCGCCTCCAGCGCGGTGTTGGCGGCCGCCACCCGGGCCGCCAGCTCCGGTGGCGCGCCCGCCTCCCGGGCCAGGTCGGCCAGGTGCGCGGTGTCGACCTGGGAGCGCCCCGAGTGCAGGTCCAGGTGGCCCGCCGCGAGTTTGGAGAGTTTGGCGAAGCCGCCGCACACCGTCAGCCGCGGCACCGGGTGCCGGCGCAGGTACTTGAGCACCGCGCCCGCGAAGTCGCCCATGTCCAGCAGCGCGTCCTCGGGCAGCCCGTACGCGGCGGCGACCACCTTCTCCGAGGTCGAACCGGTCGCGCCCGCCACGTGGGTGCGCCCGGCGGCCCGGGCCACGTCGATGCCGCGCCGGATCGAGTCGATCCACGCCGAGCACGAGTACGGGACGACGATGCCGGTGGTGCCGAGGATCGACAGCCCTCCGAGGATGCCCAGCCGCGGGTTCCAGGTCCGGCGCGCCAGCTCCTCGCCGCCGTCGACCGACAGCTCCACCTCCACGTCCCCGGACGCCCCGAACTCCCCCGCCACCTCGGCGATCGCGGCCCGGATCAGCTGCCGGGGCACCGGGTTGACGGCCGGCTCGCCGACCGGCAGTGGCAGGCCCGGCTTGGTGACCGTCCCCACCCCCGGCCCGGCCCGGAACACCACCCCGCTGCCCGCCGCACCCGCCCGCACGGTGGCCCGCACCAGTGCGCCGTGCGTCACGTCCGGGTCGTCGCCCGCGTCCTTCACCACCCCGGCCGTCGCCCGGCCCGCCGCCAACTCCTCGACGGCCAGCGCGAACGCGGGCCGCTCCCCGCGCGGCAGCACGATCTCCACCGGATCGGGGAACCTGCCGCCCAGCAGCGCCGTGTACGCGGCCTTGGCCGCCGCCGTGGCACACGCCCCCGTCGTCCACCCCGGCCGCAACCCGCTGCTGCGCAACTGCCCGGCCCGCCCACCGCTCACGTCCGCGCCCATCTCCCGCTCCTTCCGCTCACCCGGCCGCCCGGCCGTGGCACCGGCCTCCGGCACCCGGCCCCCGCCCCGCAATATCCCGCGCCCGGCCCCGGTTAGAGTGAAAAGTCCGCCCCACCGGCCCCGGGAGTCCCGCATGCACGTCCTGATCCTCGGCGGCACCACCGAGGCCCGCCGGCTGGCCGACCAGCTGGCCGCCGATCCGGCGCTGCGGGTGACCAGTTCGCTCGCCGGCCGGGTGGACCGGCCCCGGCTGCCCGCCGGGGAGGTCCGGATCGGCGGCTTCGGCGGCCCGGCCGGCCTGGCCGCCTGGCTGCGCGCCCACCGGGTCGCCGCCCTGCTGGACGCCACCCACCCGTTCGCGGAGACCATGAGCCGCAACGCGGCCCTCGCCGCCGCCGAGACCGGCACCCCGCTGCTCGCGCTGCGCCGCCCCAGCTGGCAGCCCGTGGCCGGCGACCGCTGGCACCCGGTACCGGACCTGGCGGCCGCCGCGGCCGCGCTGCCCGGGCTCGGCCGCCGGGTGTTCCTGACCACCGGCCGCCAGGGCATCGCCGCCTTCGCCCGCCTCGACGGGCTGTGGTTCCTGGCCCGCTCGGTCGAACCGCCGGCCGCGCCGATGCCCGCCGCGACCGAAGTCCTGCTGGAGCGCGGCCCGTTCAGCCTGGACGGGGAGCGCGCGCTGCTGCGCGCGCACCGCATCGAGGTGCTGGTCACCAAGGACAGCGGCAGCGCCGCGACCGCGCCCAAGCTGACCGCCGCCCGCGAACTCGGCCTGCCCGTCGTGGTGGTGCAGCGCCCGCAGGCCCCGCAGGGCGTCCGCACCGCCCCGGACGGCGCCGGGGCGGTCGACTGGCTGCGCACGCTGGGAATCTGATGGACCGTCAGCGGTGGCTCACTCCTCGGGGTAGCGGCGCGGCGTCCACACCACCTGCTGCCCGCCGCCGCGCCGGACCCACCGGGTCCGGGTGGAGCCGATCAGCAGCAGGGTGCGCATGTCGACCTCGGCCGGGTCGAGCGCGCCGAGTTCCACCGTCCGGACCCGCTCGGTCGGGCCGCCGACGTCCCGGGCCAGCACCACGGGCGTCGCCGAGTCGCGGTACTCCAGCATCAGGTCGCGGGCCGAACCGACCTGCGTGGTGCGGGACTTGGAGCCGGGGTTGTACAGCGCCACGACCAGGTCGGCCTCGGCGGCGGCCCGCAGTCGGCGGGCGATCACCTCCCAGGGCTTGAGCCGGTCGGAGAGCGAGATCACCGCGTAGTCGTGGCCGAGCGGGGCGCCGACCCGGGACGCGGCGGCGTGCGCGGCGGTCATGCCGGGCAGCACGCGCACGGGGACGTCCCGGTAGGGGTCCTCGCAGGCGGCCTCCAGGACGGCGGTGGCCATGGCGAACACGCCGGGGTCGCCGGAGGAGACCACCGCGACCCGGCGGCCGCGGCGCGCCAACTCCAGGGCGAACTCGGCCCGGACGCCCTCGACCTTGTTGTCGGAGCTGTGCCGGACCTGCCCGGGACGGACCGGCACCCGGTCGAGGTAGGTGGTGTAGCCGACCAGGTCGGTGGCGTTCGCGAGCGCGCCGCGCGCCTCGGGGGTGAGCCAGAGCGGCCCGGCCGGACCGGTGCCGACCACCACGACCTCGCCGCCGCCCTCGGCGTCCCGCTCCGGGACCCGCGCCGGGGCCAGCGCCTCGAAGGGCTCCCCGGCGGTGTCGAGGGCGGCGACCCGGCTGGGCACCACCGCGACCGAGAAGTACGGGACGCCCTCGGGGTCGATGTCGGCGAGCGCGCCGGTCCGCTCGCCCGCCATGGTGGCGCGCTCCACGTACCGGGCCTCGTCGAGGCGCCCGGCCCGCTCCAGGGCGCGGCGCACGGCGGGGAAGGTCCGGCCGAGCTTCATCACCACGGCGGAGTCGGTGGCGGCCAGCCGGGCCGTCAGCTCCTCCTCGGGCAGGGTGCCCGGAATGATCGTCAGGACTTCCTCGGCCTCGACCAGCGGGGTGCCCAGGCGGGCGGCGGCGGCGCTGATCGAGGTGACGCCGGGCACCACCTCGGTCGGGTAGCGGTGCGCGAGGCGCTTGTGCATGTGCTGGTAGGAGCCGTAGAACAGCGGGTCGCCCTCGGCGAGCACCACCACGTCGCGCCCGGCGTCGAGGTGCGCGGCGAGCCGTTCGGCGGCCTCCCGGTAGAAGTCGTCGAGCGCGCCCCGGTAGCCGCCGGGGTGGTCGGTGGTCTCCACCGTGACGGGGTACATCAGGCGCTCTTCGAGCTGGCCGCCGGTCAGGTACCGCTCGGCGATCGCCCGGGCGTTCGAACGGCCGTGCCGGGCGCAGTGGTAGGCGACGACGTCGGCCTTGCCGATCAGCTCGGCGGCGCGCACCGTCAGCAGCGACGGGTCGCCGGGGCCGACGCCGACGCCGTAGAGCCGCCCGGTCCGGGCCGTCCCGCCGGCCGTCCCGGTGACCGCCCCGGGTTCGACTCCCGCAGTTTCCTGACGCTCGGTCATTCCTGTTCGCTCGCAATCGCGTTGATGGCGGCGGCGGCGATCGCGCTGCCGCCCCGGCGGCCCCGGACCACCAGGTGCTCCAGTCGGGCGGGGTGGTCGGCGAGGGCCTGCTTGGACTCGGCGGCGCCGATGAAGCCGACCGGGACGCCGATCACGGCGGCGGGGCGCGGGGCGCCTGCCTCGATCAGCTCCAGCAGCCGGAACAGCGAGGTGGGGGCGTTGCCGACGGCGACGACGGCGCCCTCCAGGCGGGGCAGCCAGAGCTCCATGGCGGCGGCGCTGCGGGTGGTGCCCAGCTTCCGGGCCAGCTCGGGGACGGCCGGGTCGGTGAGGGTGCAGAGCACCTCGTTGTCGGCGGGCAGCCGCTTGCGGGTGACGCCGCTGGCGACCATGTTGACGTCGCAGAGGATCGGCGCGCCGGCCCGCAGCGCGCGGCGGGCGTCGGCGACCGCGCCGGGCGACCAGAGCAGGTCCTCGACCAGGTCGGTCATGCCGCAGGCGTGGATCATCCGGACGGCGACCTGCGCGATGTCGGCGGGCAGGCCGGCCAGGTCCGCCTCGGCGCGGATGGTGGCGAAGGACTGGCGGTAGATCTCCGCGCCGTCCTTCTCGTACTCGATCATTTCTTGGGCCTCCGCCATTCGGCATTGCGCGCCTCGGCCACTGCCTCGGCGGTCTCGTTCTCGGTGGTGTCGCGCACGGAGCCGTCCACGGTGACGCGGTGCCCGGCCGCGGTGGCCAGCACGTCGACCCAGCGCCCGGCGGGGTGTCCGCAGCGGCGGCCGCAGCCGGACCAGTGCACGGGCAGTCCGGTGGCGGGCACGTCGGCGACGGCGCGGGCGGCCTGCGCGCGGACGTCGGCAAGCGCTTTCCCGCAGCCGGGCAGCCCGGTGCAGGCGGTGACGCCCTCCCAGGGGCCGCCGGACTCGACCCGGAACCCGGCGGCGGCGAGGCGCGGCACCCAGGCGGCGTCCGCGCCGGGCACCACGACGCCGCGCCAGGGCGTCAGCCGCACCGCGCGCACCGCGTCCGCGTGCGGGGAAGCCGCCTGGTCGAGCGCCTGCGCCAGCAGCCGCCACTGGGCGCTGTCCGCCCGGCCGAACCGCAGCCCGACCGAGACGCCGCCCGCCCCGACCGCGGTGTCCCCGACCGCGCCGAGGGCGGGCCGTTCGCCGGCGAACGGGGGCAGCGGGACATCGCCCTCGGGGAGTTCGTCCTGCACCTCGCGCAGGTGCCAGGCCCGGCCGGCGGCCAGGTCGAGGAAGTCGCGGGCGGCGGCGAGCGCGGCGGGCACCGGCGCGTCGACCGTCCGGCCGCGCCGGGCCCGGCCGAGGCGGAGCAGGGCGCGGCCGCCGCCGACTGCGATCAAGGTCACATCGGCGTTCAGCGCGGCGACGTCGCCGCGGCCGTCGTCGAGCGCGAACAGGAACTTTCCGGACAGTCCGGCGGCCCACGGCGCGGCGCACAGCGCCTCGTCCAACTCCCGTACCCAGGAGGATATTTCGCTCCCCCCGAGGCCCCGGCCGTCGAGGCCGGCCAGCGGGGAGGCGACCAGGTTGCGGACGCGTTCGTGGGTGTCGGAGGGCAACAGGCCGACGGCGCGCAGCCGTTCGGCGAGTTCGGCGGCGCAGCCGTCGGCGAGGCCGCGGAGCTGGAGGTTGCCGCGCGAGGTGATCTCGACCTCGCCGTCGCCGAGGTCGTCGGCCGCGTCGGCGGTGGCGAGCAGCTGATGATGCGTCAAGTAGCCACCGGGGAGCCGGAGTCGGGCCAGGTGGCCGTCCTCGGCGCGGTGCAGGCGGAGCGCGCCGGGGCAGGCGTCGGCGCGGCCTCGGTCGGGCCCGACGGGGAGTGCCCGGTGGGCGTCGGGTGTGGGTGGCATGGCGGCGAGCATACCCACCGGCCCGGGGGCGGCCACTGCCTGCTGCGTCACACCGCGCACCACGCCGCACGCCACGCCGCACGTCCGTCCCACCGGGGCGGGCCCACTCCGGCGGCGGGCCGATTGCGCAGGTCACGGCGGTCCGGGCGGCGCGCGGGGGCGGGTTCCGGACAGCGTCGCAGGTCACACTCCCCCGGCGGCCGATCACCCCGTACGATGCTGGCGGGCACCCCTGGGGTGTCCGCTGCCAGCGACGGCACAGCGGAGGAAGTCCGGTGCGAATCCGGTGCGGTCCCGCCACTGTGACCGCGGCTCAGTGAGCCGCGGGAGCCAGGAACTCCGGCCGTCCTCCACTGCCCGGGGCGAGGACCCCGAGGAAGGTCCGACCCGTGCGCTGTCGCATGTCCGGCCCCGGCCGGTCGCCCGGGGGCCCCGCGCCCGCCGGGCCCGTTCGCGTTCCCGGCGCCCGTCGCGGCGCCCGCCCGACCGGCGTTTTCCCGCCGCACTCGCCGCATCTGCCGCACCTGCCGTCCCCGCCCGCCGAGACGCCCGGGAGGGCCTCCGCATGATCCTGCTGCTGTCCACGTCCGACACCGACCTGCTGAGCGCCCGCGCCTCCGACGGCCCGGTGCCGTTCCGGCTGGGCAACCCGGCCCGGCTGTCGCCGGAGGAACTGCCCGAACTGCTGGCGGGCACCGAGCTGGTGGTGGTGCGTCTGCTGGGCGGCCGCCGGGCCTGGCAGGAAGGGCTGGACGCGCTGCTCGCGGGGCCCCGTCCGGTGGTGGTGCTGACGGGCGAGCAGGCGCCGGACGCGCAGCTGATGGAGCTGTCGACCGTCCCGGCGGGCATCGCCGCGGAGGCGCACGCGTACCTGGCGCACGGCGGCCCGGCGAACCTGGCGGAGCTGGGCGCGTTCCTGTCCGACACGGTGCTGCTGACCGGCCACGGCTTCGCGCCGCCCGCCTCCGCCCCGGCCTGGGGGCCGCTGGAGCGCGCGGCGCGGGACGGCGACGGCACCGGCCCGACCGTCGCGGTGCTGTACTACCGGGCGCACCACATGAGCGGCAACACCGCGTTCGTGGAGACGCTGTGCCGGGCGATCGAGGACCAGGGCGCGCGGGCCCGCGCCTACTTCTGCGCCTCGCTGCGCGGCGCCGAGCCGGAGCTGCTGGCGGAGCTGGGCGCGGCCGACGCGATCGTCACGACGGTACTGGCGGCGGGTGGCACCCGCCCGGCCGACGCGCAGGCCGGCGGGGACGAGGAGGCGTGGGACGCGGGCGCGTTGGCGGCACTGGACCGGCCGATCCTGCAGGCGCTCTGCCTGACCTGGTCGCGGGAGAAGTGGGCGGGCAGCGACGACGGCCTGTCGCCGCTGGACACCGCGACGCAGATCGCGGTGCCGGAGTTCGACGGCCGGCTGATCACCGTCCCGTTCTCCTTCAAGGAGGTCGACGAGGACGGGCTGACGGTGTACGCGGCGGACCCGGAGCGGGCGGCCCGGGTCGCGGGCATCGCGGTGCGGCACGCCCGGCTGCGGCACACCCCGGCGGCCGAGCGCCGCCTCGCCCTGGTGCTGTCGGCGTACCCGACCAAGCACGCCCGGGTCGGCAACGCGGTGGGCCTGGACACCCCGGCCTCGGCGATCCGGCTGCTGGAGCGGCTGCGCGCCGAGGGCATGGACCTGGGCGACAGCCTGCCGGGCCTGGACACGCAGGTCGAGGACGGGCAGCACGAGGGCGACGCGCTGATCCGGGCGCTGATCGACGCGGGCGGCTACGACCAGGCGTGGCTGACGGAGGACCAGCTGTCCCGCAACCCGGTGCGCATCCCGGCGGCGGACTACCGGCGCTGGTACGCGACGCTGCCGGCGGCGCTGCGCGAGCAGGTCGAGGAGCACTGGGGCCCGGCGCCGGGCGAGCTGTACGTGGACCGTTCGCACAACCCGGACGGCGACATCGTGCTGGCGGCGGTGCGTTCGGGCAACCTGCTGGTGCTGATCCAGCCGCCGCGCGGGTTCGGCGAGAACCCGGTGGCGATCTACCACGACCCGGACCTGCCGCCGAGCCACCACTACCTGGCGGCGTACCGGTGGATCGCGGCCGCGCGGCAGGACGGCGGCTTCGGCGCGCACGCGGTGGTGCACCTGGGCAAGCACGGCAACCTGGAGTGGCTGCCGGGCAAGACGGCGGCGCTGTCGGCGGAGTGCGGCCCGGACGCCGCGCTCGGCGACCTCCCGCTCGTCTACCCGTTCCTGGTGAACGACCCGGGCGAGGGCACCCAGGCCAAGCGCCGGGCGCACGCCACCCTGGTCGACCACCTGGTGCCGCCGATGGCGCGGGCCGACTCCTACGGCGACATCGCGCGCCTGGAGCAGCTGCTCGACGAGCACTCGAACATCGCGGCGATGGACCCGGCGAAGCTCCCGGCGATCCGGGCGCAGATCTGGACGCTGATCCAGGCCGCGAAGCTGGACCACGACCTGGGCCTGGACGAGCGGCCCGAGGACGACGGCTTCGACGACTTCCTGCTGCACGTCGACGGCTGGCTGTGCGAGATCAAGGACGCGCAGATCCGCGACGGCCTGCACGTGCTCGGGCAGGCCCCGACGGGGGCGGACCGGGTCAACATCGTGCTGGCGATCCTGCGGGCCCGGCAGATCTGGGGCGGCGTCAGCGCGCTGCCGGGCCTGCGCGAGGCGCTGGGCCTGGACGAGTCGGCGCCGACCCTGGGCGCGGCGGACGCGGCGGAGGAGCAGGCCCGGGCGCTGGTCGAGGCGATGGAGGCGAAGGACTGGGACCCGGCGGCGGTTGCCGGGGTCGCGGCCGACTTCCCGCCCGCCGTCGCCGAGGTGCTGACCTTCGCCGCGACCCAGCTGGTGCCCCGACTGGCGTCCACCACCGACGAGTTGGACGCAGTGCTGCACGCCCTGCAGGGCGGTTTCGTCCCGGCCGGGCCGTCGGGCTCGCCGCTGCGCGGCCTGGTGAACGTGCTGCCGACGGGGCGGAACTTCTACTCGGTGGACCCGAAGGCCGTCCCGTCCAAGCTGGCCTGGGAGACCGGGCAGGCGCTGGCCGCGTCCCTGGTCGAGCGCTACCGGGCCGACAACGACGGCCAGTTCCCGCCCTCGGTGGGCCTGTCGCTGTGGGGCACCTCGGCGATGCGCACCGCGGGCGACGACATCGCGGAGGCGCTGGCGCTGCTCGGCGTCCGGCCGGTGTGGGACGACGCCTCGCGCCGGGTCACCGGCCTGGAGTCGATCCCCCTCGCGGAGCTGGGCCGGCCCCGGATCGACGTGACGCTGCGGATCTCCGGCTTCTTCCGGGACGCCTTCCCGCACGTGGTGGCGCTGCTGGACGACGCGGTGCGGCTGGCGGCCCGCCAGGAGGAGCCGGACGCCGACAACTTCGTCCGGGCCCACGTGCGGGCCGACCTGGCCGAGCACGGCGACGAACGCCGGGCCACCGTCCGGGTGTTCGGCTCCCGCCCGGGCACCTACGGCGCGGGCCTGCTCCAGCTGATCGACAGCCGGGACTGGCGCACCGACGCGGACCTGGCCGAGGTGTACACGGTGTGGGGCGGCTACGCGTACGGCCGCGACCTGGACGGGCGGCCCGCCCGGGAGGAGATGGAAACCGCTTACCGGCGGATCACGGTGGCGGCGAAGAACACCGACACCCGCGAGCACGACATCGCCGACTCGGACGACTACTTCCAGTACCACGGCGGCATGGTGGCCACGGTGCGCGCCCTGACGGGCCGCAACCCGGAGGCGTACATCGGCGACTCGACCCGCCCGGAGACGGTCCGCACCCGCACCCTGACCGAGGAGGCGGCCCGGGTCTTCCGCGCCCGGGTGGTCAACCCGCGCTGGGTCGCGGCGATGCGCCGGCACGGCTACAAGGGCGCGTTCGAGATGGCCGCGACCGTCGACTACCTGTTCGGCTACGACGCGACGACGGGCGTGGTCGCGGACTGGATGTACGAGAAGCTGACCCAGGAGTACGTGCTCGACCCGGTGAACCGGGAGTTCTTCGCCGAGGCCAACCCGTGGGCGCTGCACGGCATCGCCGAGCGCCTGCTGGAGGCGGCGGGCCGCGGCCTGTGGGCGGAGCCGGACGCGGCGCTGCTGGACGAGCTGCGCCAGGTGTTCCTGGAGACGGAGGGCGAGCTGGAGGGCGAGTGACCCCGGGCCCGGGGGCGGCCACGGCCCGCCCCCGGACGTGCGGCGGCCACGGCCCGCTCCCCGGGCCCGGGTTGTGGCGGGCGGGTGTCGGCCGGGCGAAGGCTCGGCGGCGTTGACATGCCGGTGGCCGGATAGGAGTGCCTCCGGCCCCGCCCGGGCGGACAATCTCCGCATGAGCCTGCGAAACGCCCTCTCCCGTCCGGCCCGTTACGGCGCGCTGCTCGCGGGCGCGCTGCCCGTCCTGACCTTCCCCGGCGCGGGCCTGGCCGGGCTGGCCTGGGCGGCGCTGGTGCCGGGGCTGCTGGCGATGCGGGCGGCGGGTTCGGCGCGCGAGGCGGCGGTGCGCGGCTGGTGGTTCGGCGCCGGGTTCATCCTGACCGGCATGTACTGGCTGGTGCCGTCGATCGGTCCGGCGCTGCCGCTGCTGGCGGTGGTGTTCGGCGTGCTGCTGGCGCCGTTCGGCCTGGCCGCGCACCGGCTGCTGGCCGGGGAGCCGACGCCCCGTCGGGCGGCGGCGGCGCTGCTGGTGCTGCCCGCGGTGTGGGTGAGCGCGGAGTTCGCCCGGTCCTGGCACGCGCTGGGCGGGCCGTGGGCGCTGCTGGGGGCCTCGCAGTGGGAGCATCCGGCGGTGCTGGGGCTGGCCTCGGTCGGCGGGGTGTGGCTGGTGAGTTGGGCGCTGGTGGCGGTCAACACGGCGCTGGTGCTGCTGGTGGGTGCGCGCCGGGTCCGGGTGCGGCTGCTGGCGGGGGCGACGGCGGCGGTGTCGGTGCTGGCGGGGCCGCTGCTGTTCGCGGTGCAGGCGGCGCCCGCGACGTCGGGGTCGGCGTCGGTGGCGCTGGTGCAGGCGGGGCAGACCGCGGACGAGCGGGCCCGGCTGGAGGCGAACGTGCGGATCACCCGGTCGCTGGCGGGCCGCCCGGTGGACCTGGTGGTGTGGGGCGAGAGCTCGACCACGGCGGACCTGGACCGGGAGGGCGCGACGGTGGACCGGCTGGCGGCGCTGTCCCGCGCGACGGGCGCGCAGCTGCTGGTCGGCGAGGACGCCCGGAAGGCGGACGGGCGGATCTCCAAGGACGCGGTGCTGGTGGACCCTTCGGGCGTGCTGGCGCGGTACCGGAAGATCCGGCTGGTGCCGTTCGGCGAGTACATTCCGCTGCGGCCGCTGCTGGGCTGGATCGCGGGGGTGAGCGCGGCGGCGGGCGAGAACCGGGTGCCGGGCAGTGCGGTGCACCTGCTGCCGGTGGTCGGGCGGGACGGGCGGCCGCTGCCGGTGGGGACGCTGATCTGCTTCGAGTCGGCGTTCCCGGACATGTCGCGGGTGGCGGCCCGTCAGGGCGCGGAGCTGATCGTCTACCAGTCCTCGACGTCGACCTTCCAGTCGACCTGGGCGCCGGCCCAGCACGCCTCGCTGGGGGCGCTCCGGGCGGCGGAGACCGGCCGGCCGGTGGTGCAGGCGGCGCTGACGGGCGAGTCGGTGGCGTACGACCCGCAGGGGCGGCGGCTGGCCCGGATGACCACGGGCGGGTCGGGGGCGCTGACGGTGGAGCTGCCGCTGGCGGTGCCCTCGGCGCGGACCTGGTACGTGCGGCTGGGCGACTGGGTGCCGCTGACGGCGGTCGCGGTGGCGCTCGGCGCGCTGGCGGCGGGCGCGGGGCCGCGGCTGCGGGAGCGGCGCCGTCCGGACGCGCCCGCGGCGGCGCCCGAGCTGCCGTCGGCGCGGGTCTGACGTTCCGTCACAGGGGGGCGTGGATGCCGAGCACCGCGCCGGCCGGGTCGTGCAGGACGGCGAGGCGCGGGCCGTCGGGGACGTCGGTGGGCGGCAGGGTGACGGTGGCGCCGAGCAGGGCGGCGCGTTCGGTGCTGAGGTCGACGTCGACGACCGTGAAGTAGGGCATCCAGTACGGCGGGGTGTCGGCGGGGAACTGGTCGGCCATGTCCGTCATGCCGCCGAAGTCCCGTCCGCCCAGGCCGAATTGGGTGTACGTCTCGCCGGGGGCGACGCTCCAGCCGAACAGCCGGGCGTAGAACGCGGCGACGGTGCGCGGGTCGCGGGCGGCGAGTTCGACCCAGCCGAGCGCGCCGGGTTCGTCGCGCCGGTCGAGGCGCCGGGCGGTGGGCGACCGGACCTCGAACGCGGCGCCGCCGGGGTCGGCGAGGACGGCGGACCGGCCAGGGGCGGGCAGGGCGGCCGGCGGGCGGAGCAGGGCGCCGCCGGCCGCGACGGCCTCCGCGGCGGCGGCGTCGACGTCGGGGACGTGGAAGCCGAGCGTCCAGGCGGCGGGGCGTCCCGGGTCGGCGGGCGGGGCGAGGGCGGCGACCAGGTCCTCGCCGAGGTGCATCCCGGTCCGGCCTCCAGCCCCCTCCTCCCGCTCGGCCCGCCAGCCGAAGAGTTCGTGGTAGAAGGACTTCGCGACGACCGGGTCGGCGGTGGCGAGCTCGACCCAGCAGGGCGCCCCGGGGACGGCTTCGGTGGTCTTCACGGGCGGGTCGCCTCCAGGGTCGGTCGGGCCTCGGCACCCTCCAGCCTGCCGGGATACCGGCGGGTATCCCCGGGACTGGTGGGCCGAACGGGACGGCCGGGGCAACCGGGACGGTGGTTGTTCAAATTGGAACCACGGTGTAGCGTCGGGCGGGCACGATCCGGTTCGAATTTGAACGACCCGCAGGAGCGGGACGCCCCGACCACGTGACCGGACCGCAGGCGACACCCCCTCGCGGCCCCCGGAGGACCCGACATGACGACGCAGCCCGCCACCGCCCCGACGCAGCCCGCCACCGTGCGCTCCCGGGTCCGCATCCCGCTGACCTTCGCCGACGGCTACCGCGTCGAGGCCGACGTGCACACCTTCCACGGCCTGGCCGACGGCGCCGAACACCTCGCCCTCGCCCTCGGCGACCCCACCGCGTCCGCCGCCCCGCTGGTCCGCCTGCACTCCGAGTGCCTGACCGGCGACGTCTTCGGCTCCGCCCGCTGCGACTGCGGCCCCCAGCTGCGCGAATCCGTCGAGCGGATCGCCGACGCCGGCGGCTACCTGCTCTACCTCCGCCAGGAGGGCCGCGGCATCGGCCTCTACAACAAACTGGACGCCTACCGCCTGCAGGGCGCGTAACCAGGCTGACACCTCTCCAGGTGCGGGTGCGCGCCGCTGACCGGAGAGTGAGAACATGGCGCGCAAGACCGACGGCCAGATCCGTTACCTGGACCTCCTCCTGCGGAAGTCGCAGATCGTCCGGGGGACGGCAGCCCGCGACATCCTGTCCCTGAAGGCCCAGGAGACCCGGGGCATCCGCTGGGGCAAGCGGAACGGCTACACGATTCGCCGGATCTTCCGCGAGAACCTGTCGGCGTACAAGCCGGGCGTGAAGCGCCCCGACTTCGAAGAAGCCGTTCACGCACTGCTCGAAGGCGAGTCGGATTGCCTGTGGGCCTACGACTCCTCGCGGTTCAGCCGCAAGGGCGCGGGCGACGTGCTGAAGATCCTGGACGTGCCGGGCAAGCGGCTGGTCTTCGACATCAACGGTCTCGACACGGAGCGCCCGGAGGATCGTCGCCGGATCATCGAGGACGCCGAGCGCGACCGCGAGTACAGCCGTGTCCTGTCCGAGAAGATCCGGGACACCAAGGCCGAGCAGCGCGACGAGGGCAAGTGTCTCGCCACAGCGCCCTACGGCCTCAAGGCCACGAAGAAGCGGAAGCTCAAGGGCAACAAATGGTGGCCGGTGGTGGAGCGCATCCACTACGAGGCGGCCGGAGGGAAGTCGCACCGGAAGATCGCATCCGACCTCACCGCAGACGGGTTCACCGCGCCCCGGGGCGGCCCCTGGCGGGCGACCACCGTCGGGAAGATCCTGCGGAACCCCGTCTACCTGGGGTGGCAGGTGGTCACCGTGAAGGGTGCCCCCACGGTCTACCTCAACGCCAAGGGGAAGAAGGTCCGAGTCTTCGCCAAGGGTTTCAACGGCATCCCGCAAGCGGTCTGGGACGCCCACCGCAACATCTCAGCCGGCCGACCGCAGGTACCAGGGTTCGGCGGGGCACCCCGAGCCGAGGACCAGGCCCCTGCCGAGAACAACCCTGTGGCCGGGCTGACCTGGTGCGAGGGCGGCGGGTTCGAGGAGGCAACAGGCCACCGTGCGATATCGAACGGGCACTCCTTCCGGTGCGGGGCCCACATCGCGGGTGTCCCCTGTTCCGCGCCGTGCTCGGCCACCCGCAGCGGTGTCCTGCGCGTCGTCCTGGCGGAGTGGAAAAAGCGGCTGGAAGCAGCGGACCCGCTGGACCCCACCATGTTGGCCGTGAGCGAGCGGTGGGTCGCCCTGTCCCACCCGGAGGAGAGCCAGGCCGAGAGCGAAGCCCGTGGGCAACTCAAGGTGGCCGAAGACGCCGTCGCCAGGCTGGATCGCCTCAACACTGCTGGCGCTTACGAGGGCCTGGACGGGGAGACCACTTTCGTCAAGCTCCGCCGGGCGGCGGTGTCCGACGTCGAGACGGCGAAGAAGGAGTGGGAGAAGGTGGCCCAACCGGTGGGGGACATCTCCGTGCTGACCGACCCCGACCGCTGCGCCCAGCTCTGGGAAACCTCCAGCGACACCTACCGGGGTCAGCTCTTGCGGCTCGCTATCGATCGGGTCTTCATCCGGAAAGCGGACTACTCCGGCCAGCGTGTGACGCCGGACCGACTGACTATCGAGTGGGCGAAGCCACGGGGGCGGGCGTCGTCACAGAAGGAGTCGAAGCCGCGTAAGGCAGCCGCAGCCTGAAACACAAAAAAGGCCCCCGGTCAGCACTGTTCAAGCAGTGCCGGCCGGGGGCCTTAACGCAGGTGGGGATCACCAACCTGCGGAGTCGATGTCGGTAGCGAGGTCGAGGGCGACGTGTTCGGGCAGGGGGATGGTCGTGCGGGTGAGCTGAACGGGCGAGGAGTGCTCGGTCTCGATGACGATCACTCGTTCGCCCGCCGGGGTGCGGGCTTCGTAGGCGCGGGCGGCCTGGTGGACGACAGCGTGAACGACGGGGAAGGTCACGTCGCACCCTTCAGCAGGTAGTTCGCCATGGCGATCTTGGAGGCCACTCCAGCGTCGGGGCCGAGGAGTTCGGCCGCGCGAAGGAATGCCCGCTCCCGATCGGCGGTGGTGTCGTTGGCGGGCAGCATCACGTCGGCGAACGTCGGCGGCTGCGAGGCCGCGGGAGCGCCCTCCGGGGCGGGCGCCAGGGTGAGGGTGTTCGACGGCAGTTCGGCGGGCAACGTCGAGCCGCCGGCCACCAGGTAGGGCTGCCCCTCCTGGCGTGCCTGCTCGGCCTGGCGGGCGGCGTCCAGTTCGCCGACGCGCAGGGCGGCGGCCTCCTCCTCCGCGCGGACGCGCTGGATCTCGTGGACGGTGTCGCGGGAGCGCACCGCAGCCTGGGCCAGCGCGGTGCTGAGCAGCTCGGCGATCTCCGGGTTCAGGTAGATCGACGCCGTGGTGGTGCCGGAGCGCACCAGCAGGCCGATGTCGCCTTCGGCGTCCACGTGGAGCCGGGCGTAGTCCTGGGGTCCGTCGTACTTGCAGGGGAAGCGCTGCTCATCCGGGCGGATGGTCTCAGTTGCGGTGGTCATCGGTGCTCTCTGTGGTCGGGGCGAGGAAGTTGGCGATGCGCAGGACAGCGCTCACCCGGGCGTCGAAGGGCTGGTCCTGGTAGCCACGGGCGTTGGTGGACATTGCGGTGACGGTCTTCTCGGCGAGGGCCAGGGCCTCGGTGCGGGTCACCGCTTGTCCCAGTGGGAGTCGATGCCGGCCAGCGGGCGCGGAAGGGGGCGGTCGTACAGGCCGGGGAGCTTGTGCGCGGCCTGGGCGGTGGCGCGGTCGGCTTTCGTGGCGTTGTCCAGCGCGCCGGCCTGGCGGATGAGGTAGGCGGCCAGGGTGCGGCACTGGTCGGCGGTGAGCCGGGCGGGTCGGGTGGTCTCCGCGCCGACTGTCAGCGCGAGCACGCCGCCCAGCCGTTCGTTGCGGATGCCGACGACGGAGCCGTGGCGGGCGGTCAGAGTGGCCTTGTGCTCGGTGGTTTCGATCATGGTCTTCTCTCTCCTGAGTCAGGTGAACAGGCCCAGAAATGCCTGGACTTCGCGGATGGAGTGGCCACCGTCGTAGCGGACGGTCTGGCCGTCGCGGGTGATCTCCAGGCGGTAGCCGTTGCCGTCGTCGGGGGTGACGCACAGGGTCGCGCCGCCGCGCAGCTCGTAGGTACCGACCGGGGATGTCATCGCGGTGTCCTTCCGTGGGGGTCGGAAGGGTTGAGCGGGGGCGGTTAACAGCCCGGCGGGTTCACGCGGCGGTCCGCAGCTTCTTCAGGGCGCGGGACCAGGTGGCCTTGACGGTGCCGGGGGTCTTGCCGAGGGTTTCGGCTATCGCGGTGGCGTCGAGCTTCCCGGCGTCGGTGAGCATCGGGGGGTTGCCGTCGAAGCCGAAGGCGCAGCGCGCGATGGCGGCCTCCGTCGGGGACATCGCGGCCAGCAGCTCGGCGGCCTTCACCTCGGCGGCGGCGGTGAAACGGGCGGAGGACTCAGCGTCGGCGTCACGGTCGATGATCGCGCCGGTGGCGTGCTTGCCGCGCTTGGCACCTGTAACCCGAACTCCCTTGCAGCGCACGGCATCCCGGCTGATGGCGATGGGGTTGTGTGCAAGGGATGGCTGGAGGTCGGTGCACCAGCCCTCGGTGGTGGCCGCGCCGACGACCGGCCGGCCGTTCTTCACGGCCAGGTGGAGGCGGGCGGCGCGCGGGGTGGCGCCGAGTGCGGTGGACTCGACCAGACGGTCCGGGTCCTGTGCGGTCGAGGCGTCGAGGACGTGCTCCGGGACGCTGTCGACCGGTACGGGGCGGGCGAAGGCGGCGGCTACCAGGTCGGCCTGCTCGGGCGAGAAGCGCCGCTTCGAGTCGGGGTGGCCGGTCAGCTCCTCCTTCGCGGCGGTGAAGTCGCCGTGCGTGCGGGCGAGCGCGCCCATGAAGGAGGCGGCGGCATCGCGGGCCACGCCGGGGGCGGCCTCGCGGGTGGCCGCTGCGCGGCCGTCCATCTTGGCGCGCTGGAAGGCGTAGGAGGTGAACTCGGCGGTGTTCTCGCCGTCGACGTCCCAGGAGTGGATGGCACGCCAGAAAGAGAGCCGCATCTCCTGTGCGATGTCCTGGGCGGCCTGGTGGCTGTCGCCCTCCATCTGGGCGGCGCGCTTGCGGGAGACGGAACGGGCAATGCCTTCCAGGTCGTTCAGGATCTCCTCCGTGGCGACCCGGCCCCGGTCGAGCTTGCCCACGCCGATCAGTGCGGGCAGGGGCTTCGGGGTCTGGGCCTGGCGGATCAGCGAGGAGGGGATGCAGGGGGAAGGCATGGGTATTCCTTGACGTGTACAGATCAGATGGAGGGGTGCGACTCATCGCGGAGCGGCGCGGTGCGCAGGGCATGAAAAAGCCCCGTTCGGCGGGCAGCCGGATCGGGGCACAGAAAAGCCCCTGCCGTGGTCGTGAGCCGGACGGCAGGGGCCTAGGGAAAACCGCCTGGGCGGTCGATGTAATTAGGCTCCGGGTGCACTCCGGCGGGGCCGATGGTCGGCCAGCGCAAGGGTGCGGGTATAAAGAGCCATGTGGTGAGCAAGGTGGAAGTCGGGGAGGCGCCGGTATCCGGCGCGGGCCCACTCGGGACTAACGGCACGGTGGGTATGGGTGTCCGCTAAGGCGCGCAGTGCCTCCCAGAAGAAATCTTGATCATCCTCGCGTTCGGTCCGCTCGTGCGGGTCGGAGGAACCCTGACGGGTGACGCCCATCGCCCGAAAGACCATCACAGCCGCTTTGCGACTGATGGTTTGGGCGATGGATCGCCGGGCAGCCGCAAGGCGCGCGAGCAGTCGACGGCAACCCGCCACACCCGCCCAGCCTCCGCTGTTCATTGCGTTCCTTCGGTTCTGAATGGCCGCCTTCATTGGCGCTTTACCTGAACTTTAAAAAACAGGCATGACCTTCGCAATCGGTCGAGCGGGACCTTTTCCTTAAGGACTAGGTCCTTTGTAGCTCATTAACCAGCGCTTCTCACGCAGAGTCATCGAAAGATGTGACCGGCTTCACTTGCCGTGGCCGCGCAGATACGCAGCGCCTTTTTCGAGTCGACAAGAAGAATCGCCGAAATGACCGAGCGCACTGTTCTCTCCCCGGCACAACAGCCTCCTGACGGCCTGTCCGTGCGGCTTGTCGTGGTCGTGGTCGACCACCAGGCGGTCCCCGACAGCAGCCTTCTGCCCGCAGATCGCGCAGCGCCAGCGCTGCTGGCGCCCCATCCGCTCGTAATCGGCCAGCGTGATCCCGTAGACCCGGCGCAGCCGGGCGTCGCGGCGCTTGCGGACCACGGCCGGGTCGCGGTTGGCCTTCTGGTTGGCGGCCTTCACGCACGGCCGGCAGACGTTCGCCCGCCCGGTGAGGGCCCGCTTGCGCTTGCCGAACTGTGCGAGGGGCTTCTCGTCATCGCACACCTCGCAGAACTGGGTGTGCGCGCTCTCCGGTTCACGCCGCATAGGCCCACTCCTTCGGCAGGCCGTAGCCGTCGGCCCAGCTCGGGCCGTAGACCTCGGCGTCGGTGTCCAGCGGCACCCCGAGCAGGTTCATCTTCATGGCCTCGGCGCACGCGCGGGCAACGTCCGCGGCCTCCTCCTTCGGGGCGGTGCCCACCACCTCGTCGTGCACCCACATGGTCAGGTACGGGGTGAGCCCCTGCTTGTCCATCGTGATCAACGCCTGCCCCATCGTGTCTCGGGCGGTCGACTGGCAGGCGTAGGCCACCGACTTGTAGAGCTTGTCCCGGTCCAGGTGCAGGCGCCGGCCGGTGACGGTGGTCATCGTGCACTTCTCCGCCAGTGCGGTGCGCTGCATCTTCCGCGCCCAGCGCTTGATGCCGGGGAACGCTCGGCTGTAGCGCTGGAGGGTGTCGCGCATGACGTCCACCGGCTGGCCGGTCTGCTTGGCCAGCGTCGCGGCCCCGCCCTGGTAGGCGGTGCCGAGTCCGGCGATCTTGGCCAAGGTGCGCTGGGCCTTCGAGTAGCCGGTGCCGAACATCATCTCGGCGGCGAATCCGTGCAGGTCCGCGCCAGAGGCGATGGCCCGGATCATCCGGGACTCCCCCGACAACGCGGCCAGCACCCGCAGCTCGACGGCCTGCTGGTCGACCGAGAAGTAGACGTGCCCCGGCTCGGCGACCACACTGCGACGGATCTCCCAACCGTGGGAGGGGAGTTGAGCCATCGCAGGATCGGAGTGCGAGGCGCGTCCGGTCTGGGCGCCCAGCGGGTTGATCTTGGGGTGGATGCGGTCGAAGGCGTCGCGGTTGGCCAACATCGCCTGGGCATAGCTGGTCGACCACTTGCCCGCGCGCTTGGCTCGCAGGACGGCGTCAGCGAGCACGTTGGGCTCGCGCATGCCGAGGCGCTTCCAGTCCTGGTCGAGGTCGGCCAGCGGCAGCAGTACTTCCTTGGCGACCGACAGTGCGCCGCTGTCCGTCTTCTCCGTCAGCCGCTCGCCCATCCCGAGCAGCGCGCCGGCCACCTGGTCGGGCGAGTTCACGGAGTCCACGCCGAAGCGGGCGGCCACTGCGGAGTGCCGCTTCTTCTCGTCCGCGAGGCGACCGACCAGGCCCTCCGTGTACTCGGGGTCGACCAGCATGCCGGTGCGCTGCAACTTGGCGCACACCAGGGCGAGCTGGTGCTCGTACGGCAGCAGCGCCGAGCGCAGGCCCTCCGCCTTGTACCGCTTCAGCAGCTTGGGCAGCAGCCGGGCGACAAGCAAGGCATCGAGACCGGCGTACAGCTCGAAGACGGGGTGCGACAGGCTGATGCCCGCCCATCCAGTCGTCTTGGTCAGCCCGAGCCCGTTGAACACCTTCGTCAGGTCGCCCTGGGTGTCGGGCGCGGTGGGGTCGACGTACCAGGCCGAGAGCGGCTTGAGGCTCAGGCCGACGCCGCCTTCGTAGTCGTGGCGGCTGTCGAGGAGGTGGGCAGCCACCCGGGAGTCCTGCGCCCGGGGGTAGAGGTCTTCGAGCCGGATGCCGAACTCGTTGTCGACCTTCAGCGCGTCGAAACTCAGGTTGTGGGCGACGAGGTTGGGAAGCGTGACCAGGGCCTCGATCGCGGCCGAGCGGAACGGGTCGCCGAGTTCGACGGGGATCACCCACGCGGTGTGGGTATCGCCGATTTGGACGAGTCGTATTCGGTCCGTCCACCCGAGACCGGTGGTCTCGGTGTCGAAGCCGAGCAGGGTGCCGGCCGCCGCGTGGGCGGTCCACCAGGTGCGGAACTCCCGCAGGTCGGCCGCCCGTTCGGGGACCTTGATCTCGACCGGCTCTCCGGCCAGTCGGTACGGGTGTACCCGCATGTGCTCTTTTCCTAGTAGTCGGTGGTGGTGTCGAAGACGCCCGGCCCGGCGGCCTGCTGGTCGGCGAAGCGCACGCCCAGCAGCACCCGGCCCTTCGTCATGCGGTGCTGGCGGATACCGCGCTCGTCCAGTGCGGAGATGAATCCACGGCGGGTCCACGCCTTCTCGCCCTGGGCCTCGCACCAGTCGCGGTACGCGGTGTAGGCGTCCTGGCTGGGGACGTGGCTCTTGTCGCTGTCGACCTTCACCAGGATGTCCGTCAGGAACTCCGCCAGCGCGTCCGAGTTCTCCTTGAAGTTGCTGGTTGCGGTCTTGATGCAGTCGGGCTCCTTCAGGCCCTCGGCGTACCACTCGACCGCGCCCGCGACCGCCCACGCGGCGATGCCCTCGGCCTCCCCGCGCAGCGTCTCGAAGATCGAGTGGTCCCGCTCGTCCGGCTTGAAGAAGCGGTCGAACTTGATCAACTTCACGCGCCGCCACAGGCCGGCATCCTGCGAGCGGAAGGCCGGGGTGTGGTTGGAGGCCAGCCACAGGAGGAAAGTCGGCTGGTAGGTGAAGAAGTTCTCCCTCATGAAACGCGCCGTCAGCTTGTCGCTGCCGGTGGCGCGTTTGAGCACGGATTCGCTCATCGGCTTCCCGGCCTCGCCCTCGCTGGCCATCACCATCCGGGCCCCGCGCAGCGCGGCCAGGTCGGCGGGGATCGAGCTGCCCCGGTCCTCGAAGGTCTCGAAGCGGGTGGTCTCGCTCAGCGCGTCGAAGACGTACGACAAGGTGTCCAGGAAGACACTCTTGCCGTTCGCGCCGACACCGACCAGCACGGCGAACGCCTGCTCCGCGGTGCTGCCCGTGATGCCGTACCCGCACAGGCGGTGAATGTAGGCGGGCATCAGCGGCTCGGTGGGGAACACCTCGTCCAAGAAACGCAGCCAACGCGGGGCCTTCGCCTGGGGGTTGTAGTCCCACGGCAGCGACTTCGTCAGCATGTCCGCCGGGTCGTGTGGGCGGAGGCGGCCGGTGCGCAGGTCCACGGTCCCGTTGGCGAACGACAGCAGGTGCGGCTGGTGGTCGAAGTCGTCCACCGAGCAGTTCACGCCGCGCACCGACGCCAGCTCGCGCATCAGGTCGTCAATGCGCCTCGCCATCGTGAAGCCCTTCGCGGCCTTGGCCAGTGGAAGCGCCTGCACCTGCTTCTCGTACTCGGCCTCCAGCGCGTCCCCGGCGAGCTTGAGCGCCAGCGCCTCGCGGATGATGGCCTTCTCCCTCGCGAGGGTCTCGACCATCGCCGCGCCGAGGTCGTGGGCGGCCTGGCGCACCAGCACCTCCGAGCGCACCCAGTGCGTCCCCGACCAGCAGTGGAACCCGACGCCGTCGGCGTAGCGGATGCCGTTCTTGGTGTACTGCACCAAGGCGTGGGCGTTGACGATGTCGCTCGCCCCGTACCGGGACGCCGCCTCGCGGTAGGCGGCCACCGCCTCGGCCGGCGGCAGCGTCAGCGCCGCCTTCTGCGGCATGTAGGGGGCGGTCAGGCTGTCGATGGCGTACGCCGTCATCGGGTCTCTCTCCATACTGCGTAGTCCTTGAAGCCCTCGGGCAGCGTCAACTGCCGGGCGGTCACCTCCCGTTGGTGGAGGGCGGCGAGGATGGTCCGGGTGAACTCCCGGCCGGAGCGGTCGTTGTCGCCGCACACCCGTACGTCACGGCCAGCCAGTCCGGCGGCCAGCGCGTCCAAGGTGGTCGGGTCGTTGTTGAGCAGCGCGGCCCCGCGCACGCCGACGGCGTTGTAGCCGTCCGCGACGATCGCCAGCGGGTCCGACAGGCCCTCGGCGACGATCCACGGCGCATCCGGGTCCGGGCCGGGGAACGCCCCGAACCGTTGCCACTCGTAGCTGCCGGGGTTGGCGAGCGAGATCCACCGGCCGGGGCAGCGCCCCGTCAGGTCCCGGCCTTGGGCGCCCCTGGCCACTCCCGCGAAGTCGGCCGTCGGCACGACGAGGCGGGGATACCGGACGAACGAGGTCGGAACCCACTCGGGGCACGGTTGCGGGCCGGGCCACCAGCGCAGGCCCAGCCGGTCCTGCTCGGCCGCCGACAAGCCGAAACGTTTCTGCGCGTAGTCGATGGCCGGGGTGGCGTCGCCCCCGGCCGGCAGGCTGTCCAGCCACACCCGCAGTGCCGCCGTCAGGAACGGCGAGGCGGGCTCCGGCCGGGCCTCGGCGACGACGGCCAGGCCCTCGGGGTCGACGTTGAACAGGTGCCTGGGCAGCAGGCCCATTCCGGCGACGATGTCTTCGAAGCGGCACCCGGCGCGGCAGGCCAGGCCCACCATGCCGGACGTCTTCAGGTTGATCCACAGCGACGGCTTGCCGTCGTCGTGGGCCGGGCAGCGGGCGACCCATTCGCCGCTCTGGTAGTCCCGCCACTCCTCCAGGCGGTCCAGGATCGCCGACATGCGCACGGCTCTCTCCTCCTCTGTTAGTAGCCGGCCTCCCGCAGCGCGCGGACGATCGCGGCGTGGGTGCGGATGGACGTGACGGCGTACCCGTCCTCGGTCCGGGCGCGGGGGCGCTTTACGTAGGCGACGCCGAACGGCATCCCGGCGTTGACGGCCTCGGCCTCGGCCTGGCGGACGTACCCGGCCAGGTCGTACGACTTCTCGGCCTTGCACTCCCCCGCGAACGGACGCACCTGGAGGTCGCCGATGTCGGCCGTGCCCTCCTGGACGTTGCGGCGGATGTTGTCCGGGTCGAGCGGGTCCTTCCAGCGCACCGAGCGGTCGCTGTCCTTCCACAGCTCGCGGTACTGGCCTAGCTGTTCGTTCAGGTAGTCGGCCACCGCGGTTTCCCAGCCGGTGCCCTTCGCCTTGTTGCGGTTGGCCACTAGGCGGTCACCACCGCGAGGGCCGCGCCCCGGAAGACGGCCAGGCCGGCGGCCTCCCAGTAGCGGGAGAAGTCCGGGCGCTGGCGGGCGTCGTGCAGGAACAGCAGCCGATCGCCGGGGCCCGCGCGGCGCAGGTCGCCGAGCGCGGGGGCGATGCCCAGCCCGATGCGGTAGGTCACGTCTCCTCCGGCGGCCGGGCCTCGCGGAAGTCGACGGTGTGCGCGGCGTCGGAGGCGCGCAGCAGTCGGCGCGGGTGGGCGCCCTCGGCGGCCAGCACCCGGGTGCGGGCGTGCAGCGCGGTTCGGCGCTGGTCGGGCGGTATCCGCCACAGCGGCGTCATGGTGTTGTTCACCGGCTCAGCCCTGCTCGGGCAGGTGCGACCACGACGTCCGGTCGGCGATGTGCCGACAGGCCCGTTCGCTGATGCCGAACGCCTCGGCCAGTGCGGCGAGGTTGGCGCCCAGGTCGGCGGCGCGGCGGATCGCGGCGACCTTGCGTTCGGTCAGCTTGGCCTGCGAGTTGCGGGTGCCGCTCTGCGGCCGGGGCGGGGTGTCGCGGAACGCGGAACGCATGATCTCCTGCGCGCGGTCGGTGGCGGCCAGCGGGTTGATCAGGCGGGCCGGGATCGGCTCCGCGTGGGTCGGGGTGTGCACGGGGTTCTCTCTCCGGGGAAATGGGAGCGGGACCGGCCCCGAAGGACCGGTCCCGCTGGTGGTGCTGGGGGGGGGGAGCGCCGGTTAGAACGGCGGCTCCTCCTCAATGGCCGCGGCCGGGGTGTCGGTGATCGCGTCGCCGTACGGCTTGATCACCTTCACGGTGGCCTTCTGGTAGTCGACATCGCGGCCCGTCTTCTTGCTCGTGTACTGCACGCGCTCGTTGATGAGGTAGGCCAGCGACGGACCGCCCGACTTGGCCAACGTGCCCTTCAGCACGGGGAGTTCGGGGATCAGCGACCAGCCCGAGGACTTGTAGCGGAAGCGGCCCAGCTCCAGGGCGTGGGGCAGGGTGAAGTCGATCTCGATACTCGGCTTCGGGCCGCGCTCGGCCGTGGCGCGGCTCTTCAGCTCGGCGATGGTGCCGGGGCAGCGGCACGGTGCGCCGACGTCCTCCGGCGGCGACAGGAAGGTGCGGGTGTCGCAGTGGTGCGCGAGCTTGCCGTTCACCCACTGCTTGAAGTCCAGCCGCACGGCCTCGGGCCCGTCGATGACGACCTCCACCCGGTCGGCGTCGGTCTTGACCGCCATGGCGTCCTCCGCCTCGGTCTCCCGCTCGTACGGGGTGCCGCCCAGCAGCTCGGCCACGGCCTCGGCGGTGGCCGGCAGGGCGGTGGTCACCATCCACTGGTGCTGCGGGATCGGGAAGCCGCCGTCGGGGTCGGCCTCGTAGTTGCGGAAGACGCCGGCCAGGTCCGGGCGGGCGTTCGCCTCGGCGCGCTCCGCGCGCTCGGCCAGCTCGGGGTCGCTGGCGAAGATGTTGTCGAGTGCGTTGCTCAAGGTCTCTCTGTTCTCTCGGGGACGGCGGGCCGGGCGGTCCGCCGGGCTCACTGGTGTTGAGCGGGGGCGGTTAACAGCCGGGTCAGGCGGCGCGGCGGGCGGTGCCGGTCAGGTGGCCGGCCTCGTGCTTCCAGGCGACACGGCCGATGATCCCGGCATCCGAGGCGCGGTCGTCCGCGAAGCGCTGGCGCAGGGTCAGGAACCGATCGAAGACCGGCCGGTCGATCGTCACCGGGCGGAACTCGGCCCGGGTCGGGGTGACGTGCAGCACCGCCCCGGCGTCGACCTTCGGGAACGGGACGATCTTGCGGTCCACCGTGATCAGGTCATCCGCATGGGCGTAGGCCGCGAGCTGGTAGGCGACCGACAGATACACGCTCTTACTGGTCTTCAGGTCACCCAGGACCGTCCTGCCGTTGATCTTCACCATGAAGTCGAACGACCCGGCGTAGCCGTGCTCCCGCGACCAGGCGACGTCTTCCGCGTGCAGCAGCTCCGGCTGGTAGCGGTCGAGCCACGACTCGATCGCCGGGACGTACGGCTCGACGTCGTGGTGCGGGTACGGCACCTCGTGGCCGCGCAGGCGCAGCTCGAAGTAGTCGTGGACCAGGCTGCCCACGTCGGCGCGGACCTTGGTGTAGCGCTTGGCCGCGTACTTCAGGAAGTCGACGGCGGCCTGGCGGTCACGGGCGGCGATGCGCTGGACGACCTCCAGGTCGGTCACCGCCGCTTCGGCCGCCATGCCGGCCGACCAGTCCTGAAGGAAGGGCTTCGCCTCCATGTTCAAGATGGAGGTGACCGAGGGGGCCAGCTCGGAGCTGACGGGGTGGATGTAGTAGCGGGAACCCCGCTGGTGGACCGTACGGACACCTTCGGACATGCGTTCCTCTCTCGTTTGGGCATGCAAAAGCCCCGACCATCCGAAGGACGGTCGGGGCTGACGTCGGGGAGATAAGTAACTAGATGACCTCATGAAACCGCAGGTCAGCAGCCCTAGGGACTTACTTACTTACCTCCCCCATCGTTCTTTCACTCGTTCTTTCGTAGCTTCAGGCGTCGCCGCGCGGCCTACGCCGCAGCAGCTCCCACGTCACCACACCGGACAGGCCGACCGCTGTAGCTGTCGAGGTCGGCCAGCCGACCTGGAGATGGAGAGACGTGGCGGTCAACGCGCCGTGACCATAGACCACCGCATCCCGCCACGTTACGGGGCGGTCGAGTGGGGCGTCGCCAGGAGATGACGACTGGGGGTGTGTCATGATTGGACCTCTTCCAGCTCTTTCCGAGAGTGCGAGGAAACGCGGGCCGCCCCCCTGCATGGGGGCGGCCCGTCTCGCTTGGATCGAGGGTACCGCCACTTCTGATGAATCATCAAACATGCACCGCCACAGCGCGTTTCCGATCGCAAGCGGGTTCGGATTTGCACTATGGAGCGAGGGGCGATCCAGAGGTGGAGGCCAAAAGGCTAAGTTCTCATGGGAAGTTATATATCTTCCACAAGATGCAGGTCAGGAGCACTTTTGTCATGCACCTGTTTGTAGTGTCTGAAACATGAAACGGCTGAACTTCCACACCTTCAGGGGCCAAGAGAGTGTCACTCTTTTGGCCTCAGCGCTGGGTCAAAGCGAAGCGTCTAGATGCGGAAGAACCGGCCTTATTGCATTGCATTTGTGCAACGCAATGCAATACATTCTTGCGCTGCACGGTAGCGGTTCCGAGCGGTTTGCCAACCCGCCCGGGCGCGGTCGCACAGGGTCATCCAGCCTCCAGGGCTTCGCGGATTCGGGCATGGAAGTCGGAGAGCGAGCCGATGTTCGGGACGACGCGGTCGGCGTGCTCGGCCCCAAGCTGCTCGCTCGGGTGGTCGCCGTCGACACCGCCCCGGTCGATGAACCAGACGGCGAAGCCCGCCTTCCTCAGCGTGTTCACCTCGTTCAAGAAGCGGACGTCGGTCACCACGACCGGCCCACCGATCGTGGCGGCGGCCCGGCGAACCTGCTTGATCCAGAAGTCCGCGGTGACGTGGCGTCGGATGCCTTCGGTGCCGAGCCGCTGGAGAAAGCGTCTCGCCTCCGGGAACCGGTCCTTCACGGCCTCCCAGCCGTAGCGGTCCACCGCCTCGGCCAGGTGGACGGGCGTCGGGGCTTGAACGCCCAGCAGCTCGAAGCCCACCACCGGGTCGACGTCGTACGCCATGCGCTTCAGCGGGTCGGCCAGCGCGAGCCGGGTGAACCCGTACTCCCGCAGCAGGCCGGCCGCCGTGTCCTTGCCGGATCTCGCCCGGCCGATCAGGGCTATGCCGTGCACTCGTGTCTCCTCTCTCCGTGGTCACCGGGGTTGAGCCGGTGCGGTTAACACGGTGCAGAAACACGACAAGGCCCCGCCCTCCCTGGCCGGGGAAGACGGAGCCTGGTGCCGGGCTCAGCCCAGCTTGTTGTCGAGGTCGAGCAGTACGGCGGCGGTCTCGCGGAGCGTTTCGCGGAGCCCGTCCAGGCTGTCCCGGTCGAGTTCCGCGAAGGACGCGGGGCTCAGGGCTTCGGCGAGGGTGTGAAGCCCGTCAACTGCTCGTCGGCAGTCGGCCGGCTGGATCGGGTCGCCGTTGAACATGGCGGCCCCGAGTACCTGCTGCGCGGCTCGGCGCTGATAGTTCGCGCTTCGTACCTCGCGCTGCGCCTTGGGAATGATCTTGTAGTACGCGAAGACGTCGTCCGGGGTTGCCATCTCCGGGAAGGTCGCGGCCAGCTCGTCCGGCCGTCCACCGAGCGCGCGGACGTATTCGACGCGTACGGGCGAGATGGCTTCCCGGACGGACTGGAGGAGACTTTGCCGCTCCTTCTTGACGGCTTCCCGTACTTCCAGGGGAGACCTCGGGGGCGCGACGAGACCGGCGGCGTCCAGGAGGGAAGTCATCCACTGTCGAGCGGCATAGGTCTCGCGTCGCAGGTCCGGCAGTCCGTCAGCGTTCTTGAACAGGAGGGCGGTCTCGAAGACCACTGCTGCGAGGGCCCCGAAGTCGCGTGACGCCTGGGCGGGCCGCACAAGAGGCACGGCCCGATCCAGCACGTCCTGTGCGCCGGGGGTGTCCTGCCAGTTCGGCCCAGCCTTCCTCTTCGGGGGCATGGGGTCCTTTCGGATTGCAGGGTGGAGCGTTGTGCAACCAACGCTCCCTCCCTCTCATTCCACCACGGGCGCCGGCCGCAACGAGAAAAGGCCCCGACCCGCCCGAAGGCAGGCCGGGGCCCGGGTTCACCGCTTGGCCTTCATCTCGTCGCCGAGCGCGGTGGGATCGGCGACTTCGGCGTGTGGGCATGCGCAGCACTCGGCGAGCGCTTCGGCGCGGGCCGCCTCGCTGTTGGCGGCGTCGGTGGCGTGGGTGACCACGCGCTTACCCGCGGAGTGGCCGCCGGCCATCGCGGCGACCGCAAGCAGCAGGCCGACCACGGCCTCGTTGCTCTCGATCCCGGCGAGCTTCGGCACGACGGTGCCGAGCACGGTCAGCACCGCGACGACGACCGAGCGCGCCCGCACGGGGTTGTCGGTGATCCAGTTCTTCAGGTTGTCGATGGTGTTCAGCCCTTCAGGCGTACGACGACGTCGGTGATCAATGCGGTGCCGCCCGCGAGGCCGGAGGCCACGACGCCGTAGCGCCAGACCTCCAGCGCGCGGACGCGGTCCTCGTGGTCACGGAGGGTCTTGTCCACGGCGTCGCTGCTCTGGGCCAGCGAGCGGACGTCCTCCCGGACGCCCACCAACTGGTCGTAGATCTCCCTCGGGCCGATCACGACGCCGCCCAGGTGCTCGTTCTCGTCGGGCATCAGTAGCCGCCTTCGTTCCAGGCAATCGACTCGAACGAACCGTAGGTCGCGTTCGCGTAGCGGACTCCGGCGATGATCGAGTCCACCGGGTCAAGGATGTCGCGGTGACTGGGCAGCGAGTAGGCGTCGAAGGTGGGGCGGATGGTCTGGAGCAGCCCGTAAGTCCCGCCGTACAGCGCCTCGTTGCTATCCCAGTGGTTTTCGGCGCGGGGGTTGCCGCTGGATTCGACCATGGCGCGGTGCTCGATCGCCTCGGCGCTGGGGACGAGGTCGCCGTTCGCGCGCAGGATGTCCCGCGCCTCCTCGATCCAGCCGGGAAGGTCGTTCGAGTAGCCGGTGCTCGGGGCGGTCGGCTCGTCGGCGGCCGGCAACTTCACGGGGGCAGCCGGTTCCTTCACCGGAGCGGACGGCTCGGCGGTCGGGGCGGTCGGCTCGCTGGGCGCCACCGGCTCCGGGACGGGCCCCCCGACGGCGCACGGCGCGGGGGCCGGTGCCGTGGCGCTGGCGTCGGGGATCACGAGCTGCTGGCCGGGGAAGATCAGGTCCGGGTTCGCGGCAGTGGCCGGGTTCGCGGCGATCAGGGTTTCCAAGGTGACGCGGTGGGCGCCCGCGATGGTCCAGAGGTTGTCACCGGGGGCGACGGTGTAGAGCCGCTGCTCGACGGCCGGCAGCTCCGGCTCCGCAACGGGGGCGGGCTCGGCCGGAGTGCTCTCCACCGGGTCGGGAGCGGTCGGCACCTCGGGGGTGGCCGCGGTGGCGGCCTGGGCCTGGTTGGGGACGCTGATCTGCTGGCCCTCGGTGATCCGGTCGGCGTCGCGGATCTGCGGGTTCAGCGAGAGCAGTCCGGCCACGGTGGTACCGAGCGCCAGCGCGATGCCGCCCAGGGTCATGCCCTGGCGGACGGTGAAGCGCCGGGTGGCCGGCGGCTGCGGCGCGGGGTCGGTGCCGAACTCGGCAAGCAGGCGGGCGAGCTGCTTCGGGCCGGGGATGCCGTCGGCGTCGGCGGTATCGCCGAGCTTGAGCTGCCAGGCGCGGAAGCTCTCGGTGTCCGCGCTGCCCCAGACCGGACCGGGGCCCTCCTTGTAGCGGGAGCAGCCCGCGCGGACGAGGGCGCGGCCCATCACGGTGACGTAGTCGCCGACCGCGCCGGGGCCGTAGAGCTTGCCGTTGATGGTGACGGCCTGGCCGGTCGACGGAGTAGAGGTGCCGGTGCCGCCGTTGGTGGAGTAGGCGGGGCGGCCGACGCCCAGGACGCTGGAGCGGGGGCGGACCTTGCGGGCGACGCATCCGCCGGAACCCTGGCCCGCGCCCGAGGTCCGGGCGGTGTTGCCCTCCACGGTCTTCACGCTCTGGCCGGGGGCGGAGTCCTCCAGGACGATGCCGACGTGGTCAGCAGTCGGACCGCCGTCCCAGCTGAAGAAGATGATGTCGCCGCGCTTGAACGCAGCGGAACTGCCGTGCCACTGGCCCTTGTTGCGGAAGAACTGGACGTGCGAGGGGCAGTAGGCGAACCGGCCGACGGTCGCGGCTTCGCCGCCCTTGTCGGCACACCAGGAGACGAACATGTCGCAGAAGGGCTCGTGGTTGAAGCCTGGGGCGTACCACTTTCCGAATGGGGTGTCGTAGTACTTCCCCGAGGGGCTGAGGCCGCCCCGGTAGTTCTGGTCGGCCCACTTCAGGGCCTCGGTGATGACTGCTTCGCGGGAGATGGAGCAGGGTCCTTTCGGGCGTGCGGCGGGGGCACCTACTCACGTGAGTAGGTGCCCCCGCGAGGTCGAGGGGTCAGGCGTAGCCGGGCGGGATCGGCACGGCGGTCCAGGTGCCGGCCTCGGTGGCGGTGGGTGCCTGGTTGATCGGGAGGGCCATGGCCACGCCGGGGTCGACGGTGCCGCCTCCGGCAATGTCGGTCCTGGTCTGGAGCAGGAGGCGCTGCCACTCGCCGGGCTGGCCGCCGCCCATCGGCAGGACCCAGTCGAGGCGGACCCAGCCGTTGTTGAGCGAGCCGCCGGTGTACTTCCATTCGGTGGTGACGGCGCGGGCCTTGTCGACGTCGAACAGGCGCAGCCAGACAGTGGCGCCCGTCTTGGAGGAGACGCGGCAGTCCAGGCGGATGACGGGGTGGGCGATGCCGGCCGTCGGGATGGTGGCGGCGGCGCGCCAGGTGGTGACGACGTCGAGGCCGGGCCGGTAGGGGGTCATGGGCAGCACCGCGCCCAAGGCGGACGCGGTGCGCTCCATCGTGGACAGCCGGGTGCCGATGGTCTGGAACTCGTCGGCGAGGGTGGGGCGGCCGTAGACGGTCATGCGGTCAGCTCCAACTGGCCCTGGACCCAGTCGTCCACGCGCTCGAAGATCGTGACGGGGACGAGGGCGAGGGTGGTCTCCTCGCCGGTGCTGGTGACCTTGGTGTCGATCTCCTGGACGACGTAGTCGGCGAAGATGCCGGGCCAGTTCGCGGTGCGGGCGCGGACGCGGATCTTGTGGCCGACGCGCAGCTCGGCGACGGAGTACTCGCCGCCCGGGTGGAGGGTGACCTCCGGGACGACGATCGGGAACGCGCCGACGGCGGTCATGCGCTCGGCCTGCGCGGTCAGGGTCTCGACCCGCACCACGCTGTTGTTGGTCTCGACGGCGGCCAGGCGGGGGATGCGGCGGCCGTCCTCGGTCTCCAGCGGGCTGTTGTACCACCAGGATTTGAGCTGCGACCAGCCTTCGCCAGCGCCGTTGACGCCGGTCTCGGTGCACATCTTGTCGCCGTCGGACGTGACGGTGGTGACGGTGCAGTTGGTGCCGTGCTCCAGCACGATGCCGGTGTCCTGGCCGCCGGCCGGGTAGAGCCAGCGCATCCGGTTGCGGATCACGCGGGCGTCCACGTCCCAGTCGTGGTCGATACGGAAGTCGAAGCCCTTGATGACCGCGCCGAGCTGTTCGACGGCCTCACCCACCGACTTCCACTCGTACCAGGGGTAGGTGCGCTCGCGCTTCACGCTGTCCAGGTCGGGGTCGAAGGTCAGCGCGCCAGGGCCGTTGCTGCCCCAGTAGCCGGGCTGGCCGGGAGCGACCGGCGAGGGGTTGTCGGCGAACTGCTGGATCAGCTCGCGGGCGATCGTGGTCTGCTCGCGCGGGGTCGTGCCGGTGGAGTAGCCGAGGTTGATGATGTTGCGGCGGTAGTACTCCCACAGGCCCACGCAGTCGAGGGTCATCTCCTCGGCGGCCAGGTCGACCGACCAGGCCAGCAGCGGGCCGCCCCACAGGACGCGGCTGCCGCGCTGGACGTGGGCGATGATCCGCCACGGGGAGACGAGCGACCAGTCGAGTCCGGCGAGGGGTTCGGCAGCCAGCGGCACGGTGAAGCTCGCGGAGCCGGGGGCGTTGAGGATCGAGCGGTAGGTGATCGCGGAGACGGGCAGCTCGGCCAGCAGTCGGCCGCCCTTGAACTCGGAGAGGATCACGCGGTACTCGGGTATCTCGGGCATCAGGCGGCGACCACCACGGCGTCGGCCTGCGACGTCCACGCCACGTTCAACTTGCAGTTGTACCCGGTGGGGTTGTCGGACCCGATGGTCGAGGCGGCCGACAGCGGAGTCCCGGCCGGCACCCGGATGGTGGCGCTGCCGCGCACGTCCCGGGTGTCCCCGGCGCGGACGTACTGGAGGCGGCCGGCGCGGCGGCGCTCGCCGTGGCCGATGACGAGCGGGGTGTACCAGCCTTCGCCGAAGTCGCCCCGGTAGGTCACCTCGAAGGAGATGGTGATCAGCCGCGGGTACGGGGCGGCCGGTGCCGTGAACTGCTGCCACGCCTCACTTCCCCACGCCCCCTCCGGGGCCTGGTAGGCGATGTCGAGGCGCACCGCCCCCGGCACCAGCGGCGCGGTGGTGTTGGTTCCGGTGACCTTGTGCAGGGCAGTGCTGACCGAGTCGTAGACCAGGCTGCCGGCCGGAGCCCCGGCGGCGGTCTGGGCCACGCCCTGGGCCCCGGCGGTGCGCAGGTGGCGCAGCGGGGTGGTGTCGAGTTGCCCGGCGACGACGAAGCGGACGTCCTCGATGCCGGTGATGCCGGTCTGGGCGATGGACACCTTGGCCAGGCGCACGCAGTTGGACGGCACCGGCCAGTCCTTCGCCCCGGGGGTCGACTCGGCCAGGACTGCGATCGACCAGCCCTTCGCGCCTTCCCTGGTGACCTCCGCGCCGGTCGCGGCGGTCGCGTACGGGGTGCCGTCGGAGGCGTAGGCGACGGACTGCATGTACTGGTCCGCGGTGGTGCGGATGTCCATGAGCAGGGGCCCGGACGGGGCGCTGTCGGGGTCGGCGAAGGCCACGACCAGGTCGACCCGGGCGGCCTCGCCGGGCTTCGGGGTGGAGCACTGGAGCTGAATGCCGGCGTCCAGGTTGGCGAAGTGCACGGCCCCCTTGTGGCTGACGGCGACGTCGTCCGGGAGCCAGATCGACCCGGCCGCCACGGACACGCGGGGGGTGGGGTTGTCGACCTTCTCGACCAGCAGGGCGGTGGGTCCGGCGACGCCGACGTGGGCGCCCCGGGTTCCGCCGATCATGGTTCGAAGGTCGAGCGCGTCGTAGCGGCCCTGCTGGACGAACAGCGGGGCGCGGAGTTCAACTGCCAAGAGAACAGGGGTCCTTACATCCAGGCGGAGCGCCAGAGCACGTCCGCCGTGACCCCTTCGGGGCCTTCCAGTACGTCGAGTTGCAGGGTGTTCGCCCCGGGCGGGAGGGCGAACCAGGTGGAGGTCGGGTCGACCTGCCCGAAGCGGGAGCTGCCGTTGAGGGTGATCCGGCGGCGGGCCATGTCGATCACCAGGGCGTCACCGCGGCCGACCCGAAGTCCCCGGGTGGCGAGCCGCTTGCGGTTGCCGTTGTGGACGAGGGTCAGCGACGGGTCGCGGATCTCGCCGGTGGCCGGGGTGAGGCGGATGACCGGCCAGGTGTCGACCGACCCGGCGTTGGTGATGTCGGGTGCGCTCCGGGTGCCGGGGCCGTTGCCGAGGTCGAGGGGGAAGACCAGCGGGAAGAGGGGTTGCCCCTCGCGGGGGGCGGCCACCGCCACGGTCGCCCGCGCCTCGTCGGCGGAGTACAGGCGGGGGTCGGTGGCCACCAGCTCGACCGTCACACGGCGTCGGCCGGCGTGGAAGTCCCGGTCGACGGGGGCAGCGCGCTTGCGCACCCGGGCCGTGAGCCGCCCGTGGCCTCCGGCGATGCCGGGGAATGCGAACTCGAACTCCCGCTCCGGGCCGCCGGGCGCGAACGCGGCCAGCAGGGCGGGGAGTTCGTGGTCGTCCAGGGCGAGCATGGTGAGGGTGACGGTGCGGGCGCCCATGTAGTCGGTGCCCGGGGTGAGGCCGTCGCGCTGAAGCAGCTCGGCATCCGAGGTGCGTACTTCGGGCGCGTCCAGGAGGCCGCCCACCTCCTCCAGGACGACGGTGGAGCCCTCGCCGAGCAGCATCCCGCCCCACGTCGCCGTCCACGGCGCGGCCGTGTACGGGTTGTGGGCGCTGGGCTGCGGACCGATGTCCGGCTCTGCCGGCGGCGGGAGTTCCGGCAGCGTCCGGAACACCACCGGCTCCGACCAGAGGTCCAGGTCGGAGCCGGTGACGCGGTAGCGGACCCGGTATTCGGTGTCCGGTTCCAGCGGCGGGTCGTCCGCCAGCGGGCTCCGGTCGCCGACGAGCGCGGAGCCCGGCCAATCGGGGTCTTCGCCGTCGAAGTGGGCGGCCCCGGTAAGGGTGTTGACGGTTTCGACGTCCGTCCACACACCCGGCCGCTTCTCGAAGAAGATCCGGGCGGTGTGGGCGGTGACGTCGCTGACGAAGGGTGGGGAGAGAGCCCCGATGTTGCTACCTCCCCGAGGTCTTCAGCTCCCACGCGATGGCCTTGCCGATCTCGTGGGGGTCCGCGTCGGTGCGGGCGTTGACGGTGATCTGTGCGCCGTAGCGCGCCCGGCCGGCGTCCTTCGGGACGGTCTCCGGGTGGCGCAGGCCAGCGGCGGCGCGCTGGCCGTAGCCGTAGCTGTCCAGTGAGCGCAGCTCGGAGGCGACCGGGCGGAGGGCCTGCTCCAGTGGGCTCGCGTACGCGGCCGGCATGGCGGCGAACGCCATCGGCGAGACCATCAGGGCGCGCGGCGCGGCGGTCTGCGGGGCGGACGCGGGTGCGCTGGCCTTGAAGGGATTGATCTTGTCGATGATCCCGCCGACGACGTTGGGCACGCTGATCGACTTCATGCCGTTGATCAGCCCTTGGATCGCCGACTTGCCCTTCTCGTACAACAGCGAGCCCAAGTCGCCTATGGCACCCAGGATTTGGCCGGGCAGCGCGGCGACGAACTTGACCGTCTCGCTGATGCCGGTCGAGACCCCGGAGACGATGTTCGACCAAGCTGTGGCGACGGCCCGCACGCAGGCGTCCCAGGCATCGGAGGTCCACTGGCGGACGTTGCGCCAGGCCGTGGCGACCGCCGAGCCCGTGGAGCTGGCCGCCGACGACGTGGTGGAAGCCACCGACGACCAGGCCGACGCCGTCCACGACGTCACATCGGCCCAGGTGGACGCCGTCCACGAAGAAACGTTTCGCCAGGCTCCGGAGACGGCCGAGGCCGCCGAGCTGGCGGACTCGGAGGTCCACGACTTCACGGACGACCAGGTCTCGGACGTCCACGACTTCACGGACGACCAAGCCGACGCCGTGGCGGAGGTCACCCCGTCCCAGGCTGCCTGGATGCCGTGCCAGGCGGCCACGGCTCCGCTCGCCAGTAGGTCCCAGGCGCCCATCGTGACCGCGAAGGCGATCACGAGGGCGCGCAGGCCAATGTCAACTACCCGCATCATCAGGGCAGTTGCCTGCGCGTTGTCCCGGAAGACGCCGAAAAAATCGCGGAGGGTGTCGGCGAACCACGAGATCGACGCGGCGATCTCGGGTGCGAAGGCGACCGCCAGGGAGGCGACTCCCTGAAGGAAGGCGTCGAGCAGGCCGACCAGCGGGCCCAGGATGACCTGGAGTTGGGCGCCCCCGTTGGACAGGGTGAGGAAGAAGTCGCCGAGCGCGGCCCCGAGCGCGACCAGCGCGACGGGCAGCTGCTCGGTGAACGCCCGCATCCCGGGCGTGGACATCGCCGCCGTGAGCTTCGGCAGCAGGACGTCGGCGAAGTCGGTGATCGACGCCACCATGGGGCGTACGAACTGCGCCCCGGCGTCGAAGAACGCCTTGACTTCGGTCTGGGCCTGGCGGTACCAGCCGACGACGTCGCGTAGTGCTCCGCCAAGTTCCGTGCGGATGGCGGCAGTTGCAGGCTTCAGCGCCTCGCTGGCGGCCTGCATCGCCTCCTCGGCCTTCTTGCCGAGGGTGCGCATGTCGCCGGCCGCCGCGATGGCCGCGAGGCCGATCGGCAGGACCGGCAGCGCCGCCAGCGCGATGACGGCGATCAGCCCGGAGGCGACGACCGTCACCCAGGAGGCGATGGCGGTTACCGCTACCAGCAGCGGCAGAGCCGCAGCGGCCGACTGGGCGAGGCCGGCCGCGATGCCCAGGGTGCCCTGGGCGGCCGAGCTGATGCCCGACCCGATGCCCTCCAGCGCGGAGGCCGTCTGGCTGATCGAGAGGGTGAACAGCCGCCCGAAGTTGCGGGCGAACTCGGCGGCCCCCGAACCGATCTCTCGGAGCCCGCCCTTGACCCGGTCGACGCCGCCCCGGGCAAGGGCGAGGTTGATGCCGAGCCGCCAGCGACGGCCCCCGGTGAAGCGGCGGATCTCGCCTTCGGCGGGGACCGTGTCGACCTCGGCCCGGATGCGGACCGTTCGCTCACGGGTGAGCGCGGCGATCCGGGCAGCGGCCTCGCCGGTGTCGGCGACGACGTTGACCCGGGTGGTGCGGTCCTGCGTCAGCTCCCGCAGCCGGGCACTGACGCCCGTGGTGTCGAGGTCGAGCCGGACGGAGAGCTTGGTGTACTTCTCCAGCATCTCCAAGTACTGCTTGAGGCGCTGGCGGAAGTCCGAGGTGTCGGGCAGCACCCGGACGTGCACGCGCCCGGCTTCCTTGCCGCCGGGACCGGCCACAGGCTCACCTCCTACGTGAGTCGGACCGGCGCGGGCCGCTCAGGCGCGGCGGAGCGCGCGAGCACGGCCGCCGGAAGGCGGAACGTTTCTGCATGGGGGGGAAAGAGGCTCGGCGACGGCCGGGCCGCCACCCTCGCCGACCTCGCGCTGGAGCGCTGCGGAGAAGGGGTTGCTGGCGCCGGTCGGCCGGCGGGACTTCTTGGCGTACGGGCGCGGGTACGGCTTCGGCCGCTCGACCGTCCGCGGGTTCTTCGCGGCCTTGGCGACCTGGACGTGGGTGAGCGCCTGGACGGCGTCCACCAGGTCCGCCAGGACGTACGTCCCGGCGTCCCAGCCCAGGGCCTCGCGGCCCCCGCGCATCGCGGCGACCGTGGCAGAGTCGTCGGGGAGTGTCCCGATCAGGGCGAGGACGTAGCGGGCGGAGTGCCGGCCCCGGAACCAGTCCAGGACATCGACGCCGTAGAAGCGCCGCAGGTCGGCGGTGATCTCCGCGCCGTGCTCGTCCAGCAGCCTGATCAGGCCGCGGCTTCCCCCGGCGCGGCGTGCTCCATCCACCCCTCAAGGATCTTCATCTGCTCCGGCAGCGGCAGCGAGTCCACGGTCTCCCGCATCGCCTTCTTGTGGGAGGCGACCGCTACCAGCAGGCCGGAGATCGCACCAATCCGGCGCTCGTTGCTGACCTTCTTCGACTGCACGAGGTCCAGCAGCGCGAGCGCGGCGCTCAGGTCCGCGCCGGGCAGCGTCTCGATGGTCCGCAGCTTGATCTTCTTGCCGTTCTTGGCGACGAAGGGCAGGCCGGTGCCGTGCTCGGTCCGGCGCGCCTCGGCGTCCAGAGCCGCGTAGTTCAGGGTGGTCAAGCGGGGGTTCTCCAGGTGGTTTGACAGAGCTGACGGGAAATCAGGAAACTACGGGTGCGGGAGATGGCTACTCCCGCAAGTCGGACCCCTATCGCCGTTGGGTGCCCAGCAAGCACGCGCCCTCACAAGGGGCACTAGCCCGATAACCGGTGTTATCGGGAAGTGTCCCGTGAGGAAGAAGCACTCGACTCGAAGCACCAGAAGTTCCTGTGCCTGGCCCTTGAAGGCCAAGCGGTTGTACACGAGAGACCTGCACCGGCAGATCTCGACTGATGACTTATCCATTGGGGTAGGTCGGGTCGAGCCTGCCAAAGAACAGGTCAGCTCCCGATCTGCCTCTAGAGCAAGGGAGTTGTGGTGCAGGTTCCTGGTTGGCTGGCGCCTGTTGTCCTCGGTGCCGCCGGGTTGGTGACCGTTCTCCGGGTGGTGCTAAGGCGGTGGATTCCGTCGTTGAGCGAAGACACGATCATCTCGATTCGTGCGATCCGCAAGGTTCAGGCGGAACTGCGGAAGGGCCGGGTATCGGCTCGGCCGGCACTGCCGGACAAGGACGATCAGGCAGCAGTCTGAAGTCCGGCGTCGAGGTCGAAGACGGGCGTCACGGTGCCGAGCGGGGTGGACTGGTTGAGGGCCACGACGGTGGCCTTCACCGGCATCTCGCCGAGCGCGGCCGGGTCCATGGTCACGGAGTCCGCGCCGATGATGCTGGTCTTCGGGTAGTGCCAGACCACGGCCTTCGTGCCGTCCACGGCGGCGACCAGCAGCGCGCGGTTCTGCGCGGCCGGGCTGGTCGGGATGGAGAACAGGCCCTTGCTGTTCAGCCCCTTGTCGGTGCCGTAGTAGAGCTTGTACGACTCCGCGGTGAAGTCGGACAGGTTGATCGTCACCGCGTACGTCTTGCCGGGGTCGGTGGTCTTGAGGCTCTTGTTCTGCCAGCTTCCCAGCACCTCGGGCTCGTCGCCGTCGACCGACATCTCGATGCCGTTGTCCAGCGAGGTGTTCCCGATGGACTTCCACGGCAGGCCCTCGGGGCCCCACTTCGTGTTGTCCTTCGGGTCGAAACCCGGCTTGCTCAGATCCGGCAGCGCGGTGCCCGGCGGGGCGACGTAGATGTATCCGGTGCCCGGTACCAGGACCGGGGCGTCGTCAGCAGCCATCGCTGACTCCTTTCCGGCCCGCTAGCGGGGCCTCGTGGTGATCATGTAGTTGGCCGAGAACCGGTAGAACTCCGGTTGCGCCTCGGTCATCGGGTTGGTGGTCATGAACGGCCCGGTGGCCTCGCGGAAGCGGGAGAGGTAGCCCTCGGCGTTGCCGAACTGCTCGAAGCACAGGCGGACCAGGCCGGCGCGGGCGCGGCGGGCCAGTAGGGAGGCGTCGGCGCGGCTGGTGGCGTAGGTCTGGACGACGAACATCCCCTCGTCCACGTAGCGCTTGTCCTTCATCACCCCGCCGACCCGGCGGGCGATGACCAGGCCGCCGGTCTTGCGCAGCGAGGGCTGCCAGTCGGTGGGCAGGTAGACCGCGCACCGGTGCTCGGGTAGCACGGTGCGCAGGGCTTCCAGGACGAGGCGCTCGGAGTCGGGCATCAGGTACGGCTCGCGGGTCACCACAGGGCGGCCTCCATCGCGTGGATGCCGTCCACGTGCCGGTGCGCCCGCTCGTTGAAACCGCCCCAGTTCTTGTGGGCGGCGAGCGGGTCCTCGTTGACGATGGCGTAGCCCTTGGCATACCGCTTGATCTTCAGCCCGGCGATGAACTCGCCGGTGTCGACGTGCAGCGCGGCCTTCGCCACGACCCGGACCTTGCGCTCCTCGGCCTCCAGCTTGAGGGCGCCCATCACGCCGGGCAGTGCGGCGATCACGGCGTCGAGGTCAGGACGGATCTCCGCCACTCTGGCCGCCTCCCTCCACGATCACGGTGACGAACCGCATGCGGTCGGAAGCGCCGTGGTGGGCGCGCGGGGCGTCGACCACGGTCCAGCGGGTACCGGGGTCGCCCTCGTCGGCGAACTCCACGGCGGACCACTTGTCGATCACGGCGTGCGGCGGAAGGACGATCTTGCGGCGGATCGGCGGGGACCAGCCGACCTGGGCACCAACGGGGGCGCGCCAGCCTGCGGCGTCGCCGACCGGGGCGACCCACGCCGAGTAGGTGGCGGAAGGCCCGGCGGTCGGCCGACGGTCGCCGTAGCCGTCATCGACGTACCGGACGGTGTGGACGGTCACGGGGGTGCGGCCCCGCTCCAGCAGGCTCACGCGGCACCCCGCCAGTCCTCGGGGGACGGGAACGGGTAGCCCGTACGCATGCCGCGCGAGACGACCTCGCGGCGGGCCTGGACGGAGCGAAGCCCGCCCCGGCCGGCCACCCGCTCGATCAGCGCGACCTCGCCCCGGGTGAGCGCGAGGCCGATCGGAGAGCCGTCGGGCATGCGGTAGGACACCTCTCCGGCCTGCTCCTGCACGTACCCCTCGGGGTTGCGGAAGCGCCGGTCGGCGACGGCCAGGGCCAGGGTGCGGATCACGGGCGGGTGCCGCTCGGGCGACCACGCGGGGTGGCCGGTGGCGGCGATCACCCAGAACGCATCCTCCAGGGCGGCCGACGCCCGCGCCCAGTCCGGGGTATCCGGCGCGGGGGCGGGGCGGCCGAGCCGGGCGAACAGCGCGTCGACCGTCAGCCCGGCTGCCGTCACGCGGCCGGGGCGAGCTTCGGCTCGCCGGTGAAGGCGACCTTGATGCCGCGCACCTTGACGATGTTGGCAGGCTTCGACCAGTCGGTCTCGCCCTTCTTCAGGTCGGTGACCAGGGTGGCGCCCCAGTACGAGGAGAGGAACGAACGCTCCATCGCCGCACCGGAGTTGTAGTCCTTGATCCAGCGCAGCGAGAAGCCCTCGGCGCTGGTCCGGCCGCCCTTGGCGGACTCCGGGACGTTCGGCGCGCCGGAGACGAGCTGGATCGCGGAGCGGTGGAAGGCGTAGATGCCCATCGGGTTGAGGGTGTCCGAGGTGGACTCCACCAGGCGGAAGCCGTGGACCCGGCCGAGGGTGCTCTCCTTCAGGGCCGCGCCGCCGTCGGCGTGCTCGGCGGCGTTGAGGATGGAGGAGGCGTTCAGCAGGTAGAACGCGGCCTCGCTGCCGAGCACGGCGGTGCGGCCCTCGGCAGGGACGTTCTCCCGGTTGAGCTGGACGCGCAGGCGGGCGAGCGCCTTGCGGATCATCTGGCCGGCCGCCTCGTCGGTGGTGGCCTTGGTGAGGTCGACCGGGATCTTCGCGGAGGTGGCGACGTCCGGGAACTGCTCCATCGCCGTGGCGACCTTGCGCTCCAGGCGCTCGGTGATGGTGTCGATCTGCGGCACCATCACCTGCTCACCGAAGCTGAGGAGGTCGAGCGACAGCTCGGCGTCGGAGAGGTCCACCGCGGAGTAGGCGTGGGTGTCGAGCCGGACTTCGAGCAGGCCCTCGTTCAGGTTCTCCGACTGAATCCAGGTAGAGGTGTCGTTGAACTTGCGCTTGGCGTCGATGGCCTCCTCCGCACCCTTCAGGCGGGCGGGGCGGCGGATGCTGATGACCTGGCCGGTGGCGTTGACGAACTGCTCGGCCGGGCGGCGGTCGAACATGCCGGCCAGGACGACGGAGTCCTTCAGGTTGGCCAGGGCCACCTGGACCAGCTTGTTCGGGTTCTGGAAGGCGTTGGCACGTGCAGGGTTGAGAGAGATGGCGCTGTTCCTCGGGGAGACGGAAAGCCGCCCCGGGGGTAGGGCGGCTCAGGCGGGGGCGGGTGGGGTCAGATGCCGTAGCGGCGCTGGCGCAGCTTCTCGGCGAGGCCCTTGTACGGGTCGGGCTCGGCGTGCGGGGTCAGCCCGCCCGAGCCCAGCAGCGGCTTCGGGGCGGCGACGGCGGCCAACTGCTCGGCGTGGGCGCGGACGGCCGCCTCGTCGGCGCCCTGGACCAGGGCGGCAAGGACCGGCGGGAGCGCGTACTCGGCGGCGATCCGGTCGCGGAGCGCCTGCTCCTGGAGCTGGGCGACTTGGGCGCGCAGCTCGTCCGCTTCGACGCCGGCCTCGGTGGAGCGCTCGCGGGTGGCGTCCAGGTCGGCCTGCATCTTCTCGTACAGCGCCTTGTAGTCCGGTTCGACCGGGGCGGGCGCGGACGGGGCCTGCTCGCCGCTCTCGGCGGCCGGGACCTCGGGCTGCTCGGGCGCGGGCGGAGTGGCCGGGTTCACCACGCCGCCGGGGATTGCCTCGGCCGGGGTCGGGGTCTCGGGCGTGGGGGTCTCGGGCACGTCTCTCCTAGGTCTTCGTCGTCTTGCGGTAGTGGGTGCGCCAGTCGGCCAGCGACCCGCCCCCGAAGGTGCGCCACATCCGGGCGAACTGGTCGTTCTCCGAAGGGAGTTGGTAGCGGCGGGAGAAGATCGGGACGGCCTGGCAGTGGCAGTGCGGGTGCGCGCCGAACGCGGCCGTCGACCGGGACTTGTAGACCGCGCCCCGGGAGGCCATCAGCGCGCAGAAATAGCAGGGACTCGCGTCGGTCTTGCGGTAGTAGCCGATCGCCCCGGGGTCGTCCTGCAGCGCGTTGTGGATCATGTTCCGGCCGCCGTCCTGGGCGAGCATCCCGCCCGCCCCGCTGCTGCCGGTGCGCAGCGCGTCCAGGAACTCCTCCTCCCGGGCCAGCAGCTCGGCGTCGCCGAGGGCGGCCGAGCCCTGCCGGCCGCGTTCGCGTTCGTGGCGCTCGACCCGGGCGGTGACCTCTTGGCGGAATGCCTCCTCGGCTCTGCGGGCTTCGCGCGCCAGGTCGGCGGCGGGGAAGGGGTTGCGGGTGTCGACGGGCAGCACCTCGCGGGATCCGGTGCCGGTGCGCTTGCCGGTGGCACGGTTGAAGTCGGCCCACAGCGAGCCGAGCGAGGCGCCCGGACGGTGGCCGGGGCCGCCGATCACGCGGCCGGTCTCCAGCGCCCGCACCAGGCGGTAGAAGGCCACCGACAGGACGCGGGAGGCCACTGCGGCTTCGCGGATCGCCGCCGCGTACTCGGTCTCCAGCTCGGTCAGCGCCCCCGCGAGTTCGCGGGCTTCGACGGCGGCCAACACCTCCGCCCAGCGGGCGGCGAACTCAGCGGCCAGCGCTTCCTGCGCGAGCTGGTACGCGGCCACCGCCCGCAGGATCTCGGCAGTTTGGGGAGTCCAGGTCAACAGCCCCTCCAACACTCAGAACTGTCGTTACCGCCTTGTACGTTGGGAAGGTGACGACTCACATGATCAAGCACCCTTGCGGTCACCTCTCCTTTCCGTCCTATCCGGATGGCCAGTCCTGGGTTCAACACGCTGTACGCCGTGAGCAGGGCCGAGCGTGCTTGGCCTGCGTACCGCGCACCAGGCGAGTCCGAGACGCTGAAGACAAGCTGAGGACCGAGGAGTATGGAGGTCCAAACGACCCGCTCTACAACATGCCGGCGGGCTGGTGGCGTTAGGCGGACGACAGAGCAGCGGCCTTTGAGTGCTGCTGCCTCGTCGCCTCCTTCTGCTGCTTCAGGGCCTCGGCTTCGGCGGCCTCGGCCTTGCGGGCGGCTTCCTCGGCGGCCTTCACCGCCTCGTCAATGTCGGCCTGCGAGAAGCCGGGGATCTTGCGCAGCGCGACGGAGAGCGGGACGCCCTGCTGCATGAGCTTGACCATCGCGTCGGCGGCCTGGGCGAGGGAGCGGGTTGCCTTCTCGGCCCACTCGACCTGGCTCTCGTCCTGCTCGATCTCGCCCCGGCCGGCCGCGACGGCGCACAGCCGGAACACCGACTCCCAGGACTCGCCCAGCGAGTCCTGGAGGGTGGACAGGAACCGCTTGAACGAGGTCTCGGCTGCCGCGAGGGCATCCGCGGAGAGGTTCACGAGGTTCGACCCGGCAAGGTAGTGCGGGGGGACGTCCGCGAGGCCCATGATCTCTTCGACGGTCTGACGGCGGGAGGCCAGCAGATCGCCGGTCGGCATCGCCGGGAGCTGCCCGAACTTGGCGTCCGAGTTGGGCGCCATCAGCAGGGTGGAGGGGTCCAGCGAGGGGACGTCGTAGACGGGTTCGCCGGTCTCCGGGTCGCGGACCGGGTCGCCCGTCTCGGGGTCGAGGCGTTCGGCCGGCGCGAGGCCGGTAGCGAAGCGGATCGCGTGCGCGCCCCAGTGCTCGTTGAGCAGCAGCGAAAGCGTCTGCTGGTTGAGGCGGTCCTGCGAGACGATCAGCGGCTCCACCAGGCCCCGGGTGCGGCCCCGCAGGTCGACGGCCGGGGAGAACCGGACCACCGGGCAGACGTTCATGCCGTGCGGCTCGGTGGTGAGCACCGCGGATTCCGGCTCGGCCTCCAGGTCGACGGTGTACTTCGCCACGTCGTCCCACAGGAAGGCCAGGGTGCGGTGCTCGTCGGGCTGCTGCTCGGGCACGTGCAGCGCGTACACCGGATACTCGTCCCACGCCGGGTCGGTGTAGACGGCCACCGTGCTGAACGCGTCGTAGGCGCGGATCAGCGGTTCCTTGCGGCCCTTGCGCGGATCGGGGGTCACGACGACGTAGGCGGCCCCGCTGGTGAGCGCGGCGCGGTGTACGGCGTTCTGTCGCTCGTCCAGCCGGTTCTTCTGCCAGTACTTCCACTCGTAGGCGTTCTCGCCCGAGCCGGGCTTGCGGAAGCCCTGCACCCGCAGGGCGTTCAGCGGGGCTTCGACCGCGAGGGCGCTCACGTTGACGATCGAGCGCTTCACCAGGTCCTTGAACTCGCTGTTCGCCTTGGCCGGCATCCACGGGGCGCGGTGCAGGCCGCGGGCGTAGCGGTCGACCAGGTCCAGGCGCTCCTGGTCGCGGTCGACCAGGCCCTTCGCGTGCCGGGCACGCTGGAGAACTGCGGGGAGGGACATCAGAACCCTCCTCGGGTCTGTAGCGTTCCGGGCCGCTTCTGCGGCTTGAGCTTGCCGCTCTCGGTGAGGCGGCGGTGAGCGATCCAGGCCAGCACCATCGCGGCGTACAGGTCGACCTTCAGCTTCGACTCGCGGCTCTCCTTGCCGAAGCTGATGCCGTACTGGTTGGGCCGCTTGCGGGCGTTGAGGGTGTGGCGGGTCAGCGAGTAGTCGCGCACGTGCGGCAGCGCCGCCGTCTCGATCGCGCCCACCATCGCCATGTGCTCGGTGGTGATCTCACGCTGGTTGCCGCGCATGTCGAAGCCGACCGAGGAACGGCCGGACGCCTTGATCAGCAGGTGCTTGCCGTACTTCTCCGACCAGTCGGCGACGTACGACTCCCAACCCGCGATGTCGGCGAAGAAGCCGACCACGGTGTACTTCCGGAAGACGTGGGCCACCATGTCGTTGACCTCGGTGCCGTCGACTTCCCAGGTCTTGCCGGCCGGGCCGTCGGGCTTCTCCCACAGCGCGAGCTTCTGGACGAGCTTGTCTCTAACTCGCATTGCCAGCAGGCCGGTTGAGTCGTCCGTCTTGCCGCCGTCGAAGGCGAGCACGATGCGCTCGCCCGGCCTGAGGCCGTCGGCGGGCTCGACCGTGGCCAGGTCCCAGGTGTCGCGGTCGACCAGGGCGTCATCGTGGCTGGAGAGCTGGTTGAGGTACTTCCGGCGGCTCTCGTCCTCGGTGGTGGACGCCGACCAGATGTCCTTCATCACGCGGTCCGGGTTGATCCAGACCGAGTCGCCCCGCGCGCACAGGATCGCGGCGCGGAGCTGCTGCTCGTCGGCGAGGTCGACCCCGGGCGGGGCCTCCACCGAGTCGTAGTAGATACCGGCGTCGCGGTTGATCCCGTCGCGCTGCTTCTCGAAGGCGTACCAGGTGCCTTCGGCGACCGACTCTTCACCGATCACCGGGGCGTTCGTGATCTCCATCGTCCGCCCGCCCACCTTCGTGGCGTTCGGGCGGATCGTGGCCGCCAGGCGGGGGCCGTGGTTGCCCTCCACCCAGTGCCAGGTCTCGTTGAGCAGGGCGAAGCTCGGCCGGCCGCCCTCGGCGGCGCGGAAGCTCGACGCCTTCGCCTCCAGGCGGCACTGGCGGCCGTCGGTGTCGGTCTGCGAGGCGTAGCAGACCTCTTGGCCCAGCTTGATCGCGTACCGGTCGATGGCGGCCTGGCTGAAGATCGTGGACAGCGCCGACATGGTGTTGACGTTCTGGCCGGCCGCGGTGGCGAAGATCTGCACCCACGCCTCTTGCGGCGGGCCGCCGATCGGCGAGCCGTCGGCGCGGAAGCCGACCAGGCGGCACGGGCCGACGAACTCCATCGCGGCCACCGACGCCATCTTCGGGTCCTTGCCCCACCCCTTCAGGCGGCGCAGCGTGCCGGACTCCCAGCGGAAGGACCGGCCCCAGGTCTCGGGGTCGTTCGGGTCCTCGGGCACGGCGTCGTCGCGCAGCTCGTACCAGCGGGCCAGGATGCGGCACTGCTCGGGGGTGTACTTCCAGTCCGGCCGGAAGGCGTGCGCCGACCAGCGCAGCAGCTCGCCCGCGAGGGTGCGGTGCGGGTGCGGGACATCGTCCGGAATCGTGCGGACGGGCTCGTAGGTGAGCAGCGGTAGCCTCCCCGGTCCGAGCGTCAAAAGATCTTCGCCGTCACCGAGCACTGAATCAGCGAAAGTTGCACGGAACGCGGCGCAAACTCGCTAAACTCGCAGGTCAAGAAGCCTGCTCCCCGCACGCGCGGGGTTGGCCCCCCGAACCTGGTCACCGCGCTGAACGGCCTCGCCTGCTCCCCGCACGCGCGGGGTTGGCCCCGCCATGATCCAGGCTCAGACGGGTCTCAAGGGCTGCTCCCCGCACGCGCGGGGCTGGCCCCGACCGTGGCACGTGGAACCCGAGTAACGAGGACTGCTCCCCGTGCGCGGGACACGTCGGCGGCCCAGGCGTAGCTACACCTGGGCTGCCTCCCGGCGGGCGCGGGCTTCCAGCAGCCGGGCAGCGTCAGCGGAGACGTGCTCACCGGCTGCGAAGGGTGAGTTCATGTCGTGGGCCCACAGTTCGCGGGCAACGGCGTGCGGGACCTCGCGGTCGAGGCACGCCTCGTAGTAGACGATCGTCCGCGCGATGCGCAGCGACTCGTCCGAGGGGCCGGAGGCCCGGGTCTTGCGGCGTGCCACGGCGACCCCCTTCTCAGACTCGGTTGCCCCAGCGGGCGCCCACGGCGTCGCGGGCGTTGTGGCCGCGCTTCGGGCCGTCGCCCTCACCGCGGATCTTGGCGAGGTGGCCGGCGGCCTGGGTGCGGTTGGTCTGGGCCTGTGCGATGCCCGGGTGGAGGACCATCATCCCGGCGCGGTTGCCGCCGGGGATCATCTGGCCGTCGCGCTTCACCACGGCGTCGAGTTGGGCGGCACGGGAGAGCATCGGGGCGGCGGCGTCGATCAGCGCGAGATCGGTCGGCTCCAAGTCCAACTCGGTCTCGTACAGGGCGATCAGCGCGGCGCGGATCTTGCCCGCGTCCTTCTCTGTCGGGTCGATCAACGAACCTCCCCAGGGTGGCGACGGCGGTTTCGGGCGGGCTGCCAGCGGTCCGCGGCGGCCCGCTTGCGGGCTCGGCCGGCGTCGGCGGAGTCCTTGCGCAGGACGTGCCAGTCGCACAGGGCGCGGAGGTTGGCGGGGGCGTCGGAGCCGCCTTCGGAGGCGGGGACGATGTGGTCACAGTGGCGCGCGGGCTCGCCGCACAGCTCACCGGTGTCGTAGCGGACGTGCTGGCAGCGCCAGGCGTCGCGGCTCATCACCGCCCGGCGAAGGCGGGTCCAGTGCGGGGGCAGGGGCGCCACGCGGCGCGAACTCGCGTGCAGGCGGGCCTCCTTGAAGCGCGGGGCCCCGCCAGGTGCTCGACCTCGGCCGGGGAGAGAGTGCCGGCGGGGAGCGTTGCCCTGGCGGGGCTGCGGGAGGAGGCCGGCCGGGGTGCCGCAGCAGCGGTTTGCGCGCACGCGCGCGGAGCGGCCTCCACATGTATTAAGCGGGGGCGGTTAACACCGCCGACGCCCGCATCCTCACTCTCCGCAATCAGTGCGTGGCACTGAGTTCATTGCCGCTGGTCACGCTGCGTATATTGCCGGGAAGAAGGAGTCGGCCGGCGTTCGTATCGGATCTCGGCTGCTATGACGCCCCGGGCAGTGAAGGGACGCGCGCGGGAGTACCCCCCCCCCGGGTCACACCCGGTCAAGCTTTCGTCTTCGCCGTGATCGATACCTCAACTGCCTTTCTCACCTTGCTTTTGGCTCGCCTTCGCCTACTCGCGCACCCTTCGATCAAGTGCGGAACAAAGGTCGCCATAGTGTGATGACCGTCACGCAAGATGCGTTGGACAACCTACGCATCTGTGCCGCAGTGTTGTTCCTGCAAGCGAACGATCGACCGAAACGAGTGACCACTATGCGTAAGCACCTCACCCCCGCCGCCCTGGGGGTCACGATGCTGCTGGCCGGGTCTCCCTGGCAGACCGACAACTGGGGCGGGGGGCTCGCTGCGGCCCTCCTGACCGCCCTCCTGGCCCACTGGGTGGGCAAGGTGCCCGGACTGGTCAGGCAGGCCGCACAGGGGCCGTCCGAGTCCGTGGCGGAACCGGCCGCCGACGCCCCCGCGCCGATCAGCCCATACGACCGCGACCGCGCCGAGGCCGCGCGCCGTCCGCGCCGAGGCCGCCGTTCCCGTTGACCGCCCCGACTCGACCCTCGGAGAACCCGCAATGAACCCCCGCCGAGTGCTGGCCGTCCTTGCCCTGTTGGCCGCAACCGCCTTTGGCGGGTCGGCAGTTGGGTACTCCACCGCCGAACCGGCCGCGTCCGACTCCGGGCAGGTCGCCGCCTTCAACGACGGGTGGTCCGACGCGATGCGCGACGCCTGCGACCAGGGCAGCGCGTACGCCTGCAACTGGCTTGCCACTAAGGCCCGTTGACCTTCCCGACCCGCACCATCGCTAGGAACTGATCATGAGCGCGACCCTGACTGACGAACTTCTCTCCGCAACCGGCCAGCACTGCCACCGGTACGACTTCGTGACCCGCATGGAGTCGGAAGCGGACGCCCACGGGTGGGCCCGGATGGGCATGGTGCTGGACGGCACGGGGGCCCTGCTGGAGGACGGGGAGGGGTGGCACCAGCACGAGTCGGAAGCGCTCCGTGCACAGTCCAACTGGGCCGCCGCATGTCGGATCATGGGGGACGCCGCCGGGGCCTGCGGGACGCTGTGGGACGCGACCGGCGACGGGATCATGTACGACGCTGACTCGTTCCTGGCGAGCGACGCCGCGCGCCGGATCGCTGACGCGCTGGCCGGGTATCCCCTGTTGGACGACGAGGGCCACAGCGAGCGCGAACACGCCGCGATGGTGGACGAGATCGAAGGCTCACCGGTCGGGCTGCCGGACGGGGTCGACGGCGAGGACGTACTGCGCGAACTCGACTTCCCGTCCCCGGGCGAGATCACCATGACCATGATCGAAGACGCCCTGTCCGGCATGGGCTACGCGCAGTGCTCCGACTGTGAGGAGTGGCTGACCCCGATGGACGCCCGACCCGGCGAACCCCTGTGCCGTGACTGCGCGTTGGCGGAATCCTGCCCGCCCGTGCACTGGACGTCCGCGACCTTGGCGGGTGGCTCCGGCTGGACCGCCGGTGAACCGCTTACGGCCGTTCTCCAGCCCTACCTGGACGGCTACGCCACCCGTCAGGGAGCCGCCTACCGCGACGACGTCCGCGCCATCGTCCGGGGCAGCGCCGAAGGCTACAGCGCCGTGTACGGCCGGGCCGCGTAGGCACCAGGCCCCACCCCTCCCGGATTATCAACTCCCTTGCAAAAGAACGGAATTACCACCATGACCCGCGCCGACATGATCCGCCTGTCCGGCTACTGGCCGCGTCTCGCCCGACTCGGGATGGACCACCCGGACGACGTGTCCGCGATGTTCGACGCGTTCCGCGACATGCGCCACGACCCGGAGTTCGCCCGGGGCCTTGACCTCCTGCTGGACGAGCTGTTCGAAGGCCCCGACGCCGCCTGACACCAGGCCCCGCCCGCGCCCCCGCACCGATCCGAGAGAGAACCACCGTGAGCCGCACCGCCGAGTACCTGACCGACCTTGCCGAGGACGCCGGAATCATCGCCGAGCTGGAAGCCCTTACCGCCTACGCCGCACTCGTCGGCAGCGCCGAGTACGCCGTCGACACCTTCGAGGACGCCTACGAAGGCGAGTGGGACGAGCTGGAGGACTTCGCCCACGACAGGTTGATGGAGACGGACGACGAGTACCGCGCCGCGATGGAGAGTTGCCGGGGGTGGCGGCCCGCGCTGGACATGACCGCGTGGCACTGCGACTTCATGCTCACCGGCGGCTACGTCTTCCGCTCCGTCTGAGCTGTGCGCCCCTGGTGGCGGCCCGACGCCCGCCCGCCGGGCCCCCGCCAAGGGTGCACAGACACCAGACCCCACCCCGACCCCCGAGGAACAGCGCCATGACCGAGCACACCCCCAACCCGACCCCGGACGAGACGGCCGAGCAGTTCGCCGAGATCGTCGCCGAGTTCCCCAACCCTGAAGTCACCGCCACCACCGATGAGTTCGGATGCGAGTTGTGCGGCGGGAAGTTGGAGGCCGCTGCACCGCTCTGGTTCAACGTCTCCCGCCGCGAGGACGGCAGCCCCTACCTGGATGTGTACGGCGTCGGTGTCGAAGCGTCGACCGTCAGCTGTGCTGACTGCGGGCAGGCCGCTGGCGAGTACCTGGACCGTCTGATCACCGACGCCATGTGCCCGTTCGACAGCGCGCTGACCGGCATCACGGTCTGAGCCGACACGGTGGCGGCCGGACCCCCCTCCGGCCCCCGCCGTGCCCACTCAGGCACCAGGCCCCGCCCCCGCCCGTACCGAAGGAACAGAGCCACCATGCCCACCATCACCGACCCGCACCGCCTCCCCGAAGGCGTGGAACTGGACGTCTACACCTGCCGTTTCTGCGGCTACTTCATGGAAGCCGATGCCCGACTGTGGCTGTGCATCCGCCGACAGCCCGACGGCACCCCGCTGGTGTACGTCGACGGGTTCGCCACCGGAACCGCCGCCGTCCGCTGCGGCCGGTGCGGCTACGCGGCGGACGACGAGATCGGCAAGGCCGTGGCCGCGCTGGTCACCCGGGGCAGCCGCGAGGTTGCGGGGATCGTGCTGTGATCACCGAGCCCCAGACCCTCCGCTGCCCCTGCGGCGGAACCCTCGTGGTCACCGTCCCCGTGTTCCTGCGGGTCGTCCACCCGCACGACACCCTGCCCCCGGCCCTCTCGGTCCTCGGCCTGGACATCGAGTACGCCGAGACCGTGTGTAGCGCCTGCGAGGCTCCCGCCCCCGACCGGTTCGGCCAGCAGCTCGGAGAGCTGATCTGCGCGGCGGACACCCGGTTCAACGGCCACGGCGGCTGACACCAGGCCCCGCCCCCGGCACCAGGCCCCACCCTCCCCGCACCACCGAAGGAACAGCGCCACCGTGAACACCACCGTTGCCCGCCTCGAAGCCATCGTTACCCGTGTCTACCGCAACGAACAGGACTGGGAGGCCGCGTTCGGCGACATCCCGACCTACGACAACACCCGCTTCCCCGACCAGCCCGCCGACGACCGGCACATGGGCGACGTGGACGAGCTGGACGACGAACGCGCCCACGACAGCCGGGATCTGCTGCTCACCCTGACCGCCGAACTGGAAGCGCTCGTTGCCGAGCTGGAGTACACGCCGGGGGACCGTCCGTTGATCAGCGCCGAGGACTTCGCGCTCTTGTCCCACTGGGTCTTCGGCGACCGGATCGGGGCCAACATCGCCGACCCGGACGGTACCGCCACCGCCCGACTCGCCGAGGCCGGGTACCTCACCCCCGGAACCGTGCCCGGCGCGTGGCGGCTCAGCAAGGCCGGGCACACCGCCCGCGCCGACTACACCAGGGCCCACCCCGTCGGGCGCGTCGTCGGCCGCATCCCGCTCGGCTGACCGCCCCGCCCGGGGTGGCACCAGGCCCCACCCCGGGCGGCTGGCCCCAGGCCCCACCCCTCCCCGCACCACCGAAGGAACAGCGCCACCGTGAACCACCGCGACACCTATGCCGAACTCGTCCAGCAGCTCGGCGACCACGCCGCCGTCAACGGCGCAGGGGCCTACGGCACCGAGGACGACTCCCCGAGCACCAGCGCGTTCGCGCTCGCCCGGCGACTCGCCCGGCACGCACTCCACCACGGCGCGACCGTCACCCCCAGAACGGGCGGGGCTTTCACCGTCGAGTGGCCCCGGCCCGCCCGCACCGTCCGCGTGGTGTGGCGGCCGGTGATCCGCGCGAAGTGGGTCGACCTGTCGGAGCCCCTGCCCGAATGGACGCCCGACAGCCGCGCGTACGGCAAGGGAGCCCAGGACGCGAGCAAGCTGCACGCCTACCGGCTCAGCCGCGCGGGCTACCGGATGTGGGCCGAGGCCGCCGGGCTGAGCGGCGACGACGGCGAGTGGTTCGCCTACGACACCGGCTACGACGACTGGTGGATCTCCCACGAAGGCCGCTGACACCAGGCCCAGCCCCCGGCCGGCATCAGGCCCCCAGTCCGCACCACCCACAGGAGACCGCTGTGCCCCGCTACACCGTCCGCATCAACTACACGGAGACCTTCGAGTACGAGGTCGACGCCGAGGGCCCCGAGGAGGCCGAGGCCGAAGCGCTGGACATCTTCGACAGCGACGCCCGCGAAGACGGTTACAGCCACGGCCACGAACCCGAGGTCCGCGACGCCGAGCTGCTGCACGCGCTCGCCGCGTGACCGAGCACCGCTGACACCAGGCCCCACCCCCAGCACCACCGAAGGAACAGCGCCACCTTGAGCACCACCGCCGAACTGACCACCACTCTCCGCCTGCCCCGCGAGAACGGGCGCGAGACCGTCACCATCACCACCCCGGCCGGTCGCGGCGCGCAGGCCACGCACTCGAAGGCCGTGCAGACCGCGCTGGACCTGCCGACGCTCAGCAGCCCCGGCCGGGCCGTGAAGATCGGGCCCGGCCCCCGGCCCGCCACGAAGCCCAGCAGGACCCGCACGAAGGGGGCGGGTTGGCAGCGCTGGACCGAGCCCGACGGCCGAGTCCGGTACGGAGTCGCCAGCGACACCGACCCCAGCGTCCTCGGCCTGCTCCGCCCGTCCGTCCGCGACGGCGTCCGCGCCCGCTTCCGGGTCGTCGTCCCCGCCGACGGCGGGGAGCCGTTCGCCATCGCCACCGCTCCCGGCCACCCGTGGATGCGCGACCGCGACACCGAGATGTTTCCCGCCCTGCTCCAGGAGTGTCTGCCCGGCCTGCTCGCCGACTCCACTGCGCTCGCAGCCTGACCCGCCCCGGTGCGGCCCGGACCACCGTCCGGACCGTGCCGAGGCCCGGCCAGACCCCAGGCCCCACCCCGAGCAGCGCAGGAGAGAGCAGCATGACCCGCTACACCGTTCCCGTGGACCTCATCACCGTGCACCTGGTGAGCGTCGAAGCCGAGACCCACGCGGCAGCAGAAGCCAAGGCCGCCGAACTGGTCGCGGCCGACTGGGAAACCTACTTCCACCACGCCGTGGACCCTGTGGTCGGCGACGCCCACGACGAACAGGAATGGGCGACCGAGGCCGCCCACTGGGAAGGGCTGAAGAAGGCCGCCGAGGTCCGCGAGCGCGAGGGACACCAGACCTCCCCCCGGGCCCGCCGGCCGAAGCCGGACGTCGTCAAGCCGCACGCCCCCCGCACCGACCACCACGCGGACGGCTCCGAGTGCCCGCCGAGCCACAAGCACACCAGCTCGGGCAAGCCCCGCAACGAGGGCTGCCCCGGCCGGGCGTACTCCACCGCGACCTGCACGTGCGGGTGGACCACCCGCAGCGACACGAAGACCTACGTAGACGAGACCCGCAAGCGGCACCTCCGCACCGACCACGCCTGAGCGCGCCCGCTGGCACCAGGCCCCAGCCCGTCCCCGTAAAGGAACACCCGTGCACGCCGTCCCCGAGCCGCTGCGGGTCATGGACCTGCCCCGGCACCTGACCTTCGGCTACGCCAGCCCCGGCACCGTCCCGCACGTCACCACCGAGGACACGCCGCTGTCCGAGCGGCTGGCCCTGTGCGCACCGGACACCCCGTTGTTCTCCGACTGGGCGCTCAACGGCGACCCGCTCTGCCCGGCCTGCGCCGCGCTCGTCCAGCTCTGACACCAGGCCCCACCCCTCGCACCACCGGCAGGAGACATCAGTGCCCACCCCCACCCCCCTCGCCCCTTGGATTCCCGGGGGCGGCACCGCCCTGGAGTGGGGGCTGCACACCCCCTGTCCCGTCGGGGTCGGCCCCGGCGGAACCGCCCGGGTGCGGTGGTGGCTGGTCTGGTGCCTGGCCTGCGGCGACCGGTACGCCGGCCGCCCGGCCCAGATCGGCGACGAGCACACCCACCGCGACGACGCCCAGTTCGCCGCCCGGCTCCACGCCGACGAGCACGAAGCGGACTTCCGTCGGTTCACCGCCGCCCGGCGCACCGAGGAGGCCCGCCATAAATCCGGGTGGACGACCCGCGTGTACGACCTCGTCACGGCGGCCACCCGGGAGGACCCCGACGGTGGGGTCTGGTGGGACGGCACCGGCTACCGCCTCGTCCCGGCCGGAGCCCGGCTCGACGCGAAGGGACGCCGGGTGCGCCGCCGCGTAGTCGAGCTGGTGCTCGCCGCCGGGTTCCTCCGCCAGGACGAGCGCGGCGAAGTGTGGGCCACCGCCGACGGCCGCGCCATGCTCAAGATCTGGCAGCACCACCGTGCCGACCTCGCCGAGCCCTGGCCCGTCCGCCGCGAGCCCGAGGCCCTGCCCCCGCTGCCCGGCGGCCAGGAAGCCGCCCGCCGTCGAGAGGCCGCCCACCAGCGGCACATCGAGATGGAGCGGTGGCGGGCAGAGAACCGGGCCGAGGCCGAGCGGGTACGCGAACGCGCCGAACAGCAGCATCAGGCCGAGCTGGCGGCCAAGCGCCAGCGCGCCGCCGACGCGCAGGCCGAGCGCGAGCGCGCCGAACGAGCCCGCACCGGAGCGGACATCACCCTGACGTGGTCCGCGATGAGTGCCGGCCGCTGGAGCGTCACCGGTGCCGGCCACGACCGCCGCCTGGACGTCACCCTCAACGAACGCGACTTCGCCACGGACATGTACGAGATCCGGGAGAACGGCTGCTTCGTCTCCCGCCACCCCTACCAGCACCAGGCCGAGGCCGCCGTGCGGCAACTGCTCGCCGACGGAGTCGAGATCGGGGAGCGGGCACCAGGACCCACCCCCGCCGCCATCGGCCGGTCGACCGGCCGCGGCTTCGCCGACCGCTGGCACCAGGCCCCACCCCGCCCGACGGAAGGACCCATCCCTGACCATTCACCCGGACAACGTGCTGCCCGACGGCCGTTGGGACGACCGACTCTTCGAACTCGACTACGAGGGCCGCAGAGGGCACTACCGGGTCGTGCGCGGCTTGGGCGAACAGATCGGCACCGTGGAGAAACGCGGAGGCGTCTGGATGCCCAGGAACACCGCCGGGACGTGGGTGGGAGCCGCTGCCGGCCGCTCGGGCTACCTCACCCGCCAAGTGGCCGCCATCGAACTGTCCATCGCCGTCCCGCTCCCGCCGCCGGCCGACCTGGAGCAATACCGGGTGGCACCAGGCCCCGCCCCCTCCGTGCTGTCGGAATGCCGGGTGTCGGAGCCCGATTTGGGTTGAGTCCCACCGCTAGAGGCTTATGTATAGATATTTTTAGAATGTCACTAAAAAAGACATAATGACATCAACCACTCCGCCGTACCCCTCGGCTGACCAGCCCCAACGCCAGGCGCCCCTGACTCTCCAGGGAGTCAGGGGCGCTCAGACGGTTGAACAGCAGGTGCTACAGGCCGAGTTTCGTGCGGATGGCGTCGATCCCGCCCGCCATGGCAAGGAACTCGGCCACGGTGTAACGGACGCCGAGGAGATCAGGGTTCTGGCTGTCGCCCTGGTAGACCCCGATCAGGTCGCCAGCATCGTTCCGGATCGCTGCGAAGGTGGCGCAGGCACCATCCCCCTCGCTCAGGGGGGACTTGAACCTCTCCTCCACCGGCGGAGTGACGGCGTACAGGTCGGGCTTCTCCATCTAGATCACAGTTCCTTGCTAAGCGTCTCGATCAGTTCCAGCGACTCATCGGGAGTCAACGCGCTATGGGCCAGGTAGTCAAACCTCCGCCGACGTGCACGAATCTCCTTCGGATCTTCGAGGATCGCCACGCCAGTACCCGTGTCCATGGTGGCCACGCCCGGGTCGTTGGGACTCGGGTAATCCATCACGTTCAGGTTGACCTGGGTGGCCGCGGCAGCACCGGCCGAGAACGGGATGATCCTCAACGTGATGTTCGGCCGCTGCATAAACTCGACCAGGTGGTCAAGCTGGGCCTTCATCACCTCCGGGCCGCCCACCTGGGCCCGAATCGCTGCCTCTGAGCACAGCGCGTCCAGCTCGGCCGGGTTGTCCGGCCTGAAGAAGATGTTCTGTCGTCGGAGCCTCACTGCATGCTGGACGGAGGTCTTCTCGACCCCCTTCTCCCGCTCGTGGAACTCGTCCACGGCTTCCATGTACGGCGGAACCTGTCCCGGCCAAGGCACCAGGGAGCCGGTGGAGATACGCACCTTGCTGACCGGGTCTTCGAGTTCGATCAGACGAACCAGGCTGCGGGGAAGGTCGGCCAGGTACTCGTCCCACCAGACCGACTGCGATGCCCTGGCAGCCCTGATCTCGGCAAGTAGGTCGAGCCGAAGGGCTTCGCCAACGTCGTACAGGTCGAACATCACCACGAGCTGCTGGTCGGTGGGGAGCTGTCCGCCGTTCTCCATCAAGGAGACCAAGTCCTGGCTCTTGTTAAGCGCCCTGGCGACCATCTCCTGGGTCAGCCGTGGCCGCTTGGCCATGCGAAGCGCCTTCAGGCGCCGGCCGACAGCGACCATCGCGCGGGACGCTTGCGGCTTCGCCACGCCCTTCCTCCCTCTGACCAGCGTAGAAGTTTCCTGACCGGAGGGTATCGCGGGAAACGCTCAGCCTGCCTCGTACGGGTGACTTTTGACGAGGCATCACGAAGGGCTTGCGTACGAGCGGCTCGTACGAGGAAACTCAATTCCGCACCAACCGCTACGAGCCATCTGCGGAGTGTAGTGCGTCCGCGATGGCGCACGGCTCCCTCCGGCCGATCTGTGGAGGAGCTGTGCAAAGTCTGATCGCTCACGTTCACGTGAGTCCATATGTCATCTTGATCCGCTCGCAGATGTTCGAACCTGTCGCTGTCGAGGTTCCGGAGGTCCGCAGGTTCATCGAGAAGTGCTGTCTTGAAGTCGGCATCGACCCGAATGCGCCGGTGATTCTCGCCAGCGAGCTGGCCACGAACGTCGTCCGTCACGCCGGGACGCCGTTCAAGGTCACTTTCGCGGCCATGAACGACCGGCCGCCGTGGATCGAGGTGGAAGACGGTTCCATGCAGCTGCCGGAGCCCCGCACCGCCGGCCCGGACGACCTCGGCGGTCGCGGCTTCGAGCTGATCGAAGCCCTGGCTGCGGAGTGGCACACCGACTGCAACGTCAGTGAGGGCAGCAAGATCGTTTGCGTCACGCTCAAGGGGGACGAGGAAGATGGCTCCGACGGTTGGGACCACGGCGATACAGCCCGTGCCGAAGGACAGCACGCCGCTGCGGCAGGGCAGCCGGATCTACATCGAGGCGCTTTCCCCCGAGCAGTTGCGGCACCTCGGCCAGCCTGAGCTTCCCATCCGGCTGACGATCAGCGGCATCATCCCCGACCCCACCGGGGAGCGGCCTCCACCGGTCCTGGAGCTGCGGTTCGATGAAGCGATGTTGGCGGACATCGAGCAGCAGATTCAGGGGCTCCGACCCCCGGCCGAGCCTGCGCCGACCGACACCGAGCCTCCCCCGGAACCCCTCGCCCGCAGGACTCCCGGCAAGGCTCTGGAAGCCGAACTCTCCCCCACGCAGATCGCCGAACTTCGAGGGAGCAACCGAAGATCGGCGCTGTCCCCGGCAGAGCTGGAACGGTTTCTTGACGGGCTGAGACGGATGACGGTTAGCACCCCGTGACTGTCGTCGCAGAGCCCCCGGTGCAGCCCTCCTCGGACGCCGAGCCGCCCGAGGAAGTCACCGCGGCCTTCCCCTACGCGAACGAGTCGGCCGGCCAAGCTCGACGGTTGGTCCGGGACGTGCTCCACCGCTGGAAAATTGCCGACCTGATCGACAGCGCGGTGCTGGTCGCCAGCGAATTGATGACCAACGCCATACAGACGGGGTGTCGACGGCACATCGTGTTGACCCTCAAGCGACTTGGCGAGTCCGCGGTGCGGATCTCCGTCGAGGACGGGTCGTGCTACCCACCCGTCCTCATCCAGGCCAGCGTGCCCGCCAACCCCGACAGGGTGCCGGCGGGAGGTCACGGCCTGGTGATCGTGGACCAGCTCTCCCGCCGGTGGGGCCTTGATCTCCGCCCCCGGGGGAAGTGCGTCTACGCAGAAATTCACGGTCCACGCCGCCTCCCGCGCTGACCCCTATAGCTCCCGCCCCGGTTACTGATCTGCCAAGACCTCAGCCGGGGGCGGGTCCCACCGGGAACCCCCGGTGGGCGGTTGCACCACCCAGCAGGAAGGAACCGAGAGATGAACGAGCACATCGCCCTGGTCGACGACGACGAGGAGACCGTCGCCGTGATCGGTGACGCGGCGGCCCTCACCATGGGCGGCCAGTCGGACGGCGGCGAGAGCAAGCGGTACGTGTACCAGTACGCCGGCTGATCCTCCTCCAACGGCGGTGCGGCCCTCCGGGGCCGCACCGCTCCGCCTTCTGCCAGTGATTCGCCAAGGGGAGGGCCACGATGGCTTTCGGGGGCTTCAGCAGTTCTGCAACGGGCACACCACAGCCGTTGGGAGCGATACGGCTGCACCCGCAGTCGAGTGTGTGGCTGACCGGCATGACGTCGGTTCAGTTCTACGTCCCGGAGGGCGGCCAAGCCCCCCGGCTGTTCGTCCTCGGGCTGAGCGGTGCTCGGCCGGCGGATCTGAAAACGGTGAGCAACGGGCCGTTGCCAGCCGATCTGGCGTGGCGCTGGCCGGGGGCCTACGCGGTGGTGAGCGAGACCGAGCACGAGACGGTGGTCTTCACCGACCCGGCCGCCGCACAGCCGGTCTACGTCACCCGCTTCGGGGAGGGGTGGGCCTGGTCGTCGTCGGCGCGAATGCTCGCGGGACTCAACAAGGCCCGCGTCGACACGCGGCGCCTGGTGACCGCCGTGTTCACGCCACTGCACCCTGCCTTCGTGGCGGGCCGGTCGTTCTTCTCCGGGGTCGAGCAGTTACCGCCGGGTGCCCGCATCCGACTCATTCCGGGGACAGGCCCCCGAATCACTAACCTCTGGCTGCCCCAACCGGACATCGGGGCCGAGCCGACCGAGCGCTTCCGGACCGAGTTCGAGAAGTCGGTGGGTCTTGACCTGGACGACAACCCGTTCAGCACCGACCTGTCGGGCGGGCTCGACTCGTCGTCCATCACCCTGCTGGCGGCACGCCGGACACCCGACAGCGTGCGCGTCAACGCCGTCACGGTCCATCCGGACGGCGACGAGTCGGGGGCGGACCTGCGGTTCGCCCGGCTCGTGGCGGACTCGATGCCCGGCAGGATCAAACATCACCTCCTGCCCACCGGGCGTGAGCAGTTGCCGTACACCGGGATCACCCGCGTGCCGGCCGCCGACGAACCGGCTCCGTCCTCGCTGGCTTGGTCCGGGCTGCTGGAGCAGTTGGAGTGGATAGCCGAGCGCTTCGGCACCACGCTCCACCTGACCGGCGACGGCGGAGACAGCCTCTGCTCCCAGCCGCCTGCCCACATCGCTGACCTGGTCCGGCACCGCCGCTTCCGGGCCGCCGTCCAACAGTCCGCGGGATGGGCCCGGTTCCGGCACCTTCCGCTCTCTGCCGTTCTCCGGCAAGCGGTCGCGGCAGCCCGGATCTCACGGGCGGATGCGCTGGCCCTGCTTGCCGAACAGATCGCCCAGGGGCCTGCCTCGGCAGTCGGAACCGTTCACTGGTTCGCACCCGTCCAGCTTCCGGCGTGGGCCGGGGCCGAGGCCCTGCTGCACCTGCGGAGTGAGATCGAGCGGGTGGCCGCTGCCCCGAACCCGCTCACAGGACTCGACGCCAGCACCCACGCGGTCATTGACGAGATCCGCGAAGTGGCCCGGACTGCGCAGGCGGACGCCGCACTGGCGGAAGAAGTCGGTGTCCAACTCCGTAACCCGTTCCTGGACGCCAGCGTGGTCGATACCGTTCTGCGCGTCCCGCTGGATGCCCGGCCCCCGGTGTATGCCTACAAGCCGCACCTGGTGCAGGCGATGAGCGATCTGCTGCCCCCCGCACTCGCCGCCCGCACCACGAAGGGCTCGTTCAACGCCGACTTCTACACCGGTCGGCGGGCGAACCTGGAAGACCTGCTCGGCCTGGCGGACGGGTTCCTGTCCGCCCTCGGCCTGGTCGAGCCCCGGGCCGTTCGGCGTGCACTGAAGCAGGCTGCGATGGGCGCGCCTGTACCGATGGGGATTCTGGACCGGACGCTTGCTGTCGAGGCGTGGCTTCAGGCGCTCGACCGCGAGCCGGAACCGCAATGGGTTGAGGGAGCGGAAGACCGTGACTGACTCGCCTTCGTTCGTGACGATGCCCAGCCACGTCCGCGGCCTGGACTTCGGACACGCCGTCGTCCTGGTCAACTACCGCAATGGCCAGGTCAGCACACTCCCCCCGTCGGCAGGTCTGGCCCTCCGGCACTCGGCGGAGTTCGGCAGCGCCCGGAACCTCCCGGAGCCGCTGCTGAAGTCGCTGCTGACGGCGGGCCTACTGCTGGCGGCAGACCGGCCCCGGCCGTGGCACAACGTCCGCACGGTGGAGGCCCCGAGGGCAAGTTGGGGCAGCGAAGAGTTCCGGGCCGGACTCACGCCGCCTGTGCCCGTCCCGCGCACCCGGACACTGGCGGCGGCGGCCGCTCTCTCGGTGGTCCACGCGGTGAAGGCGACAGGCCCGGCACACGAAGCCATGGGCCGCGTGCTCAAACTGGTCCACTCCGTCAGCACGGCGGGGCGGACGCCCGCCACCACCAGAGAGGCCGAACAGTCCGTCCACGCCGTCCGCAGCGCGGGCTGGTACTCGCCCGGCCGGACCAACTGTCTGGAGGAGTCGGCGGCCTCCATGTTGCTGCTCCGGCTGTCGGGCAGGAGGGCCGTTTGGCGTCACGGGGTCGCACCCGACCCGATACGGTTGCACGCCTGGATCGAGACCGTTGACGGTGGTCCGGTCGCCGAATCCACCTCAGTTGGCTTGTTCACCGCGATTCTCAGCATCCCCGGAGCGCACCATGTCCGTTGAACAGAAGATCTGGCTGTCCGCTGGCGCCTGTGGCCTCGGCCCCTTCCGGTCCGACCTGGCGGAGGAGTACTGGCGCTGGGAGGAGGACCCGAGTTCCCTGATCGGACTTGGCCGGCCGGTTCCCGAGTCGCTGCCGAGCCGGACCCAGGGCCTTCAGCACCAGCTCGCCGGACGGAACATCCGGTTCACGGTCTACGACCTCGCGGACCCCGAAAACCCGGTGCCCGCCGGAACGGCCACGCTCCAGCCCGACACCTACGCGCGCACCGCCGAGTACATCCTCGTCATCGCCCCGGAGGCGCGCGGCAAGGGCCTCGCCACCGCCGCGACCCGGCTGACGCTGGACTTCGGGTTCCACGTCGCCAACCTCCGGTCCGTGTGGCTCAAGGTGCTCGCGCCGAACAAGGCCGCCGTCCACGTCTACGAGAAGGCCGGTTTCCAACACGTCGGCGCGATGCGCCAGGCCGGGTACTGGCGCGGCACGGTGTGCGATGAGCTGATCATGGACGCGCTGGCCCAGGAGTTCACGGGCCCCAGCGTGCTGCCGGAGGCTCACTGAGCTTCAAGGTCGAGACCTTCGAGACACACCGACCATCCCGCACCCCCGCCGGCCTCCCCCTCCGGCGGGCACGGCCCCCGCCCTGTGGTCTTCTCAGGCCGCCACCGGGCGGGGCCCTTTATACGGAGGGGCTGATGGATACGCGTCTCTGGGCGTTCAAGGTGGCAAGCCTGTTGAGCAGCATCACCCTGCAAGAGATACGGCTGTCCCGCTTGCAGGAGGGCGGCTACAGGTTGCACTGGCAGGCCACCGGCGACCAATTCATAGATGCCGCCGCAATCCCGGTCCTGTGCATGGGCACTTCCTTCGGCTTCTCATCCCGTACGCGCACGGTCTGGATGGAGGTCGGCGAGTGCCCGCGCCGCAGTGTGGCGCCCTGACTCTGTGCCCCCTCCAGCCCTCTCTACGAAGAGGGGCTAGAGCGCTTGCCGCACCAGCCGATCCCGTTGCCGGGCCACACCGCGATCCCGTGATCTTGCTGCGCGGTCCCGCCGTTAAGCTCCCGGCATGACGTCTGCGAAGCGCCCCGGCCTGCTCGGGCTCGAAGTTCGAGATATCCCAGCCGGACACCGACACCCCGCGGGTGGTCTACCTACTGCCGGACGAACTGGCCGAGGCCGAGTTGACCATGGCACGCCTGCGGGAGTACTCGGCCACGCTCCGCCGGTCCGCGACGGCGGACACTGGTCGTCCAGCCATAGGCCGGGCAGGCGCGTAGCCGTCGACCTCGGGGTATTTCCACAGGTCGGGAACAAGGTGGAGGGGTGTACCGTTACCCCAGGACTCCGGCCTCGACACGTACGCCGCCAACACCGCCCTCGGCCTCCCCGAGGACGGCCGCGACTACACCGCCGCCGCCCAGATGCTCACCACCCTCGGCGCCACCACGGTCGACCTGCTCTCCAACAACCCGGACAAGTCGGGCCAGCTCCAAGCACTCGGGATCCAGGTGCAGAACCGCACCCCCACCGGCGTCCACACCACACCCCACAACCTCACCTACCTGCGCACCAAAGTCCGAGGCACCACCAACCTCCTCGCCCACGACCTCCTCGCCACCCGCGTCGTCTGACCGGTTCGGCGCGTCGAGGGACGACGCCTCGACCTCGAATTCCTCAGCGCCCGCTCCAGCCTGCCTCAGCCCTGCGGCAATATCAGCTCTTCGGCCTCGGCTCTTCCTCCATCGGCAAAGCGAGCTTCTCCGCCCCGAGGCCCGAGTTGCGGGCGCGGGTCGACCGGCTGCTGTCGTACGTCGTACATGAACAGGCGTACCGGAATGCCGATCAGCGGTTCGACACCAACGACCCTGTCTCGACAAACTCGTCGTCGACAGGCAGCAGGACGCCCGGAACGGCGTGCCTCAGAGGGCGTTCGATACCGTTTTAGGCTGCCGCGCATGGTTTCGGGCGGAGGTATTGCCCGGTTCTGTCCGGGGCGGCGGTCAGCCGGGTGGTC